>NZ_CAXSLG010000003.1:0-424400 GCF_964238185.1 Lachnoclostridium sp. Marseille-P6806 | reverse complement strand
ATATTCCTCGATAGCTCAGTCGGTAGAGCACGCGGCTGTTAACCGCGCTGTCGTAGGTTCAAGTCCTACTCGGGGAGTTTTTGCAGATAGCAAATTCGGCCCCATGGTCAAGCGGTTAAGACATCGCCCTTTCACGGCGGTAACACGAGTTCGAATCTCGTTGGGGTCATTTTATTGAGACAGGATTGTTTCAATGTATAAAATAAAATATGGCGACATAGCCAAGCGGTAAGGCGTGGGTCTGCAACACCCTGATCACCAGTTCAAATCTGGTTGTCGCCTCTGAAGGAATCACAGAAATGTGGTTCTTTTTTTTGTATAAAAAGCTTTTAAAATAAAGGAATTTCGGCCATTTTAGTAATTATTACTAGAATTAACCGAAGTTCCTTTTTTTAGTGGGAAAAGCCGTTTTGGAACAGGTTGGTACACTATAAATTGAAAGATAGTGTACCAATAGTGTACCGGAAAGCAAGAAAAAATGTAGTTCAGAAATTTTTCTGGGCTATCCTGATACTACCTTTTCTATAAGTAATTCAGGTAAAGATCTAAAACATATGATGGAGATACTTGGTGCAAGTGGAGAAGCTTTCAAATTACAATCTCTCGTGTTAAAAAAACGAATATGGACATGATTGTTGTAGGGATGTACCTGATTGTAGAGTTAAGGCTGCAGATGTGCTATAATAAAACCGCTGCAGGAGAATATAAAAGAGAATAAAGGAGGATATGGAATGATAGTAATGCTTTGTGTCGATGACAAATATGGAATGATGTTTAACTGCCGCCGTCAGTCTCAGGACAGAGTGCTGCGGGAGCGGATGCAGAAGCTGACTGGTGGAAAGCCCCTGTGGATGAATGCATACAGCAAGAAGCAGTTTGAGGACAGCTCCAATATTTGTGTGTCGGAAGAATATCTGGAGCATGCAGAGACAGGAGAGTATTGTTTTGTGGAGGATCAGGATATTACTCCTTATGCAGCGCGCATTGAAAAGATAATACTTTTCCGGTGGAACAGAACATATCCTGCAGATGCTTATTTTAATTTTGAACTGCTGTCTTCCGGGTGGATATTAAAAGAAACAGAAGAGTTTGAAGGCTCTTCTCACGAAAAAATTACTGAAGAGGTTTATACACGATGAGAAATGCAATGAAAAAGAAGCTCCTTTCCCTGTTGTTTGTTTTGATGCTGTTTTTGTGCAGCTGCGGCTCCGGATCCGATTCTCTGGCCGGTTCTCGTCCTGGCAGTCTGGTTTTTGGAGAAGGGTCATCAAATGGTGAATTTTCCTATGATCAGGTACCGGAATATGACGGACAGCCCTATGCTGTGATTAATAACAATGTGCCGTATTTTAAGGAGTCTGATTTTTCAGAAGAGTCTTTTGAACAATACAGTGAGCTGGATGAGCTGGGACGGTGCGGAACAGCGTTTGCCAATGTAGGCATAGATTTGATGCCCACGGAAGGCAGAGGGAATATCGGACAGGTAAAGCCCAGCGGCTGGCAAAGTGTGAAATATGATTTTGTAGATGGAAAATATTTGTATAACCGCTGCCATTTGATTGGATTTCAGCTGACTGCGGAAAATGCAAATAAGAAAAATCTGATTACTGGAACGCGGTTTATGAATGTGGATGGAATGCTGCCATTTGAAAATATGACAGCAGATTATGTGAAGGAAACGAAGAATCATGTTTTGTACCGGGTAACGCCTGTTTTTGAAGGGGATAATCTGGTTGCGTCAGGTGTTTTAATGGAGGCCCAGTCCGTTGAGGATCAGGGGGAAGCGATTCAGTTTAATGTTTTTGTATACAATGTTCAGCCAGGAGTAGAAATTGATTATGCGACTGGAAATAGCACATTGGCAGGGAATAGCGGGACGACAGAGGAGTCTTCTATTCAGGAGTATGTGCTGAATAAAAAATCAAAGAAATTCCATAATCCGGATTGCGCCAGTGTAAGCACGATTGAAAAAGACAACAAAGAAAGCTATAAGGGCGCCAGGGAGGAATTGGTAAAATCCGGATATGAGCCCTGTGGCCGGTGTAAGCCGTGAAATGCAGCAACATGAGAAGAAGATAGAAATTGGCCGATATGACAATGTTCGGTTTTGAAAGAATCTATATTTGGTGATGAAAAAGTCCTTGATTTCAAGGGCTTTTTTTCCAGGGGGATTCTCAGAGACGATCAACAACGTCAACAAGGGCCTGGATGAGGCGGGTATATTTTTCGTACTGCTGTCCGCCGTATTTCTTGGCTTCGGACAGAGACTGGAGAAGAATAGGAGCGTTTTTAGGCAGCTCGTCACGCAGCAGGTAATCTGCGCTGACAGAAAAGGCCTGACAAATAGAAACAAAGGTTTCAAGTGACATTTTCTAATTCGTTTTCCAATTTCGTAATAATCTAGCTTATTCAATGAAAGTTCTCCTGTTAAGTAATTCAAGTTTATTTTACCGATGTGGCGAAGAAAAGATAATGAACTATAGGAATTATTATTATCTATAAGAATTGAGAGGTAGAGGGATAGATGACTTTGAGATAAACTTATCACTGAACGATAGACTATTGAGCAAATAAAAAGGAGAGGGTGCCATAAAATTACCTGATTTGATAATTTTGTGGTACCCTCTTCCGGTTCAAATTTTATTTTTTCAATTCTTCTTTTTTGATATCATTTCTCTCTTCTTTAATCTCCCAGTGAATCAGGAAGGTCAGCGCCGCCCGCAGGGCAATAATGCCGGCGACGGTGCCGATTTCCTCCCACTGGCGGACAATGACGGTTCTCAGAATCTCGCTGCCCAGCTTAAATTCCAGTCCCATGGCCAGTCCCTGAGCCAGGACAATCTTCGTATCAGGATGTCTCCGGAGGTATTTGGTAAAGCCGATAATGCCGGATACAATGATGATTCCCACTCCAATAAATTCAAAGATGATAATCGAAAATTCAACAATATAATGCAGCAGCACTTCCAGTGCTTCCATAACAGTTCCTCCTTTTATGGCTGTGACAATGTATTTTGATTTGGTGCGAAAAAGAAATCCTTTTTTGTAAACTGGCAGATGCTGTCGATAAAGACCTCGGCACTGAACTGATCGGCATGCTCGATGTAGCAGGTAACAATGTCAAAATACAGATCCGCAGTCAGGCTGGTGAAAATGGGTGCTGGAATTTTCAGCCGATAGCCCTGCTCCTCTGCAGCCAGAACCTTGTCCTGAAGAATCTGAATCAGCCCCTTGCGAATAATGGGGATCAATTCCCCTTCCTTGTTGGCATTATAGATTTTCTGATACAGAACCCGGTTTTCCTCAATGTGCCGGAGTAAAATGGTCAGAACCTCCTGCATGGAATCGCTGTCCATAAAGTAAATGACATCTTCTGACAGTCCGATCTCATCGAGAAGCAGTTTCAGACAGTAGTTGAGAAGCTCATATTTATCTTCAAAATACCGGTAAAAGGTAGAGCGCGAAATCAGAGAGGTGCTGCAGATGTCCGTCAGGGTCACCTGTTCAAAGGGCAGAGCGGATAGCTGTGTCAGCAGCGCCCCTTTTAACAGGGCATAGGTGCGTCGTGCGGTAATGTGTCCCTTCTGTTCAGTAAAACGTCCCATTACAAATCCCCCTTAAATGTTTCAATCTGGATAAAAAAGCATAAAGTGTTTCATTTGAAACGTCTTAAATAAAAGTGATACTTGAGTATTTTAGCATAAGAATGGATAATAGTGCAATAAAACAAGAGTGTTACCGGAGGTTTTTATGAATATTTTACGGAATAGATGGAAGCGGATACGGTGGAGATTGTTATTAAGTGTCTTAGTTTTACTGGGAAGCGGAGCGGTCTTTTCTCAAACGGTATGGGCAGATCTGGGGTTACAGGTGGGACTGAATGCTCAGACTGATACGGGAATTCAGACGGAATCTCAGAATGCCAGCGGACAGAATGAGGAAGCGGAATGGTCTGCCCTGGAAGAGAATGAGGAACCAGGGAAAGAATCAGCCCGCGGCAGCTGGCAGCAGGAGGAAGGCGCCTGGTATTTTATTCTTCCTGATGGAACAAAAAACAGGGAGGATGTGATCTGGCAGAATGCGCTGTATGAGTTTTATTATGACGGCTCTTTAAAGTCAGCTCAGTGGATTCCCAATACAGGCGGAGGCGCATATCCTGTATTTTGCTATGATGCAGAAACACAGGAGCTGTTCGATCAGCTGAATGAAGAAAAGAGGGATATCTTTTTTGAGGAGCATCCAGAACGAGAGGACAGCTGGGACGGAGATGAGAAGATACAATACGATCGCTATGCTGGTTTTCTGATGGATGCAAGACTGAATGAAGCAGCGTCCCACAGACTGGAGTTTGCTCTGGAAAATGGATATTCCGGAGAGTCTATACCGGGAGAGGGAACCCTGAAGGAGTATCTGGAAACCGTTCCTTATCGGAAAAATGCGGCTGCTCAGGAGCTGTATATCCGGGGAAGAGAGGATGCAGAGGACGCCTTTTCCAGAATCATGGCAAAGACACAGACGCGGTATGATTCTACAGAGAAGCGGAGATATTCCCTGGGATATTACCGGCGGATAGGCATGGCCCATGCTGAGAAGGACGGTGAACAGTATTTTATGGTGATTCTGATGAGATAGAGTGAGGAGTGAAGCTTATGGACAGAAAGTGGGCAGACAGCCTGAGGGAAAAGCTGCATTGGAAAAAGAAGAATAAAACAGAAAATGCTCAGGAATCAGGAGATGGGCAGAGCAGAACTCCTGCAGAGGTTCTTGCCAGATTTATTATTGAGAAGCGGGCGCTGATTGAAAGCATTTTTGTGGCAGGGTGTATTTTTTCGATCATTGCCATGTGCTTTGTAAATGTCAATTACGATCTGACAAAGTATGTGCCCTCCTATACTCAGTCCAGCCAGGGGCTGGATAAGATGAAAGAGGAGTTTGGATATCCGGGAACGGCACGGCTGATGATTAAGGATGTCAGCCTTTATGAGGCGAAAATGTATAAGGATCAGCTGGCTGCAGTAGATGGAGTGGATCAGATTCTCTGGTGTGATACAACCGTGAATGTCTATGCCGGGGAGGATTTTGTCAATCTCGATGATATTAAGGATTATTATAAAGATGGCTGCGCAGTTATGGATATTACGTTTGAAGAGGAGTCGGATTCTCCCAGAACGGAGCGGGCCATTGACGAGATGAAGGCCATTACCGGAGATAAGGGCTGTTATGTGGGAATGGCAGTGCAGAACAAGTCTTTGATCGAGACAACAGCCAGAGAGATGGGCAGAATCCTTGTTGTTGCAGTGCTTATGATTCTGGCAGTGCTTTGCCTTGCCACAACCGCCTGGACAGAGCCGATTCTGTTTATGATGGTGATGGGCGTGGCAGTTCTTCTGAATAAGGGAACCAATATTTTCCTTGGAACGATTTCTTTTCTGACGGATAACGTGGCGATTATTCTTCAGCTGGCAACCTCCATGGACTATTCCATTTTCCTTCTGGACGCTTTTATGAGCTGGAGAGACACGGGACTTTCTGAGGAAGAGGCCATTGTGAAGGCGGTTGAGGAAGCGATTAATTCGATTTTTGCCAGCAGCCTGACAACAGTAGTCGGTTTTCTGGCATTGGTGACCATGAAGTTTAATATCGGCTTTGATATGGGACTGGTGCTGGCAAAGGGAATTGTATTCAGCCTTTTGTCTGTGGTATTTTTCATGCCGGCCATGATTTTAAAATTCACGAAACTGAATGACAGAACAAAGCACCGTTCCTTTTTTCCGGATTTTACGAAGCTGGGAAAGGGCGTATTTAAAATCAGATATGCTGTTTTGATTGGAGTTCTTCTGATTACGCCTCCGGCTTATGTAGCTCAGGGCATGAATCATTTTCTTTATGGAAACAGCGCAGTCGGCGGGGCAAAGGGAACACAGGTTTATGAGGATGATCAGGAGATTACGGCAAGGTTTGGACGCAGTAATATGCTGCTTTTGATTTATCCCAATAACGATATGGTAGCGGAACGGCGGCTTTCTGATGAACTGGAGGATCTGCCCTATGTAAAAAGTGTAACCTCCATGGCAAATACCCTTCCGGAGGGAGTTCCGGAGGAGTTCCTTCCAGAATCAGCTACGAGCCTTCTTCACAAAAACGATACCGCCCGGATGCTGATATACATAAGAACAAAGGGAGAAAGTGATATTGCTTTCCAGTGTACGGATCAGATTCGGGATATTATGAAGAAATATTATCCGGAAGAGTCCTATGTGGTGGGGGAGACTCCGTCTACTCAGGATATTAAGGTTACGATTACAGAAGACAATACCCGAGTGAATGTGCTGTCGCTGCTGGGCGTATTTATGGTTGTTATGTTCAGCTTCCATTCCGTTTTGATTCCTCTTGTGGTCATGATTCCTATTGAGGTGGCAATTTTCCTGAATATGGCGATTCCGTATATTCAGGGTGTGGATATGGTGTATATGGGCTATATCATTGTCAGCAGTATTCAGCTGGGCGCGACTGTGGATTATTCTATTCTGCTGACTAACAACTATATTGCAAAGCGGAAGCTCCTTCCGAAAAAGGAGGCCTGTATTGAGGCGGTTACCCGCTCCTGTTCGTCTATTTTTACTTCGGGAACGATTATTACTCTGGCAGGCTACATTGTGCATTTTATTTCTACGACAGCAGCGATTGGAGATCTGGGACATCTCATTGGCCGGGGCGGTCTGCTTAGTGTGATGCTGGTTCTGACCCTTCTTCCGGCGCTTTTGGTACTCTGTGATCCGCTGATTATTGAAAAGGACTGGAAAAAGCCGGGAAGAAAAATCAGAGAGCATTACGGGGTGCGCCGTCATCAGTTCCACGAACGGGCGGAGCGGATTCGAGAGTTGGGAAACCGATGGAAAAATGAGCGGGATGTGTAAAGGACAGGAGGTAAGGACATGGAATATAAATATAAAAGAATCGGAGCCGGAGCGCTGGCAGTTGTGATGGCCTGCACTGGGATCCAGCTTCCTGCATATGGCAAAGAGGCCGCTGTGACAGTGGATGAGGCCATGTATGTGAATCTGGATTATTATGGAAGACTGGACACAGTCAATGTGGTAAAGAGCTGTAGTCTGAACGGGCAGAAGACATTTACTGATTATGGAAATTATCTGGATGTAATCAATATGACAGATTATACAGAGCCTCAGTTGGAGAAGGGCTCTGTAACCTGGAATTTTCCGGAGCAAGAGTCAAATCGTTTTTATTATAAATGTAAACTGGATGCAGAGCAGGTAGAGCTTCCTTGGAATTTTGATATTTCTTATAAATTAAACGGAGTCCCTGTTAATGGAGAACAGCTGGCGGGCGCATCGGGGTTGGTGGAAATTCACATAGATGCCAGGGCAAATGATCATGCGCTGGAGTATTATCGCAACAATATGATGCTGGCGGCTGGGGTGATGGTGGACTTGAATGACTGCTACAGCCTGGAGGCAGAGGGAGCGCAGATTCAGAATATGGGAAGTCAGACTGCTGCGGTATTTACAGCTTTGCCGGGGGAAGACGGAGACTACACCATACGAATTGGTTCAGACAGCTTTGAAATGAACGGTGTATTTATGGCAATGATTCCCGGAACAACGGACTCGCTGGAACATGTGGTGGATTTGAAGGACGCGAAGGATACCTGGAAGGAGTCTGGCGATCAGTTTTATGACAGTATGGAGCAGATGGCCCTTTCTGTTGAGGCTATGCGGGACAGTGTAAATGAGCTGCAGAAGGGTCTGGGTTCTGCTGAGGAAGCAAGAAAGGTCTGGAGTGGTTCTAAGGACAGTATTCTGGCAGGAAATGATCAGGTGCTGGAGGCATTGACTCAGGTATCCCAGCAGATGGAGGTAATGATTCCTCATATTGAGACGGCGAAGGAAGCGGCAGATGTGGTTCATGACAGTATGGGGGATATTGTAAATTCCATGCGGGAAATGCAGGATCCTTTACAGAAGCTGAACCATGCTCTGAAGGGGATTCAGAGCGGAGCAGAGGATCTGTCTGGAAATGTTTCTGCACTGAATGCTCTGATGCAGCAGCTGATTGCATTGGATGCCGAGCTGCAGGCAAGTGAGCAGGTATACATAACAGAGCTGGGACAGCTGGCAGGCAGTCTGGAGCAGATTGGAAAGGACTATCAGATGCCGGAAACAGAGAAAGAGGAGGTAGAGCTGGAAAATGATCTTCCTCAGACTGCAACATCCTCCGACGCAGCGCTCAGAACGGGACTTGGGATTTCTTCTCATGAGGCGCCGAGGGTAGGGGCAGGTGTTACCATGGATACGTCAGAACTGATTCAGGCGCTGATGCAGAAAAAAGCAGCTCTGGAAAAGCTTTCTGCAGCCAGCAGTAAGCTGGCTTCTCAGATGAAGGAACTTTTGGAGGATGGGGCGGATGCTTCCCGGTATATGGCAGAGCTGACAGAATGTCTGGATTTTCTGATAGAAGACGGGACAGCACTTTATGATTCGCTTGATATGTATTATCCAGATTTGCAGGATTCTCTTGATGATACAGAGGAGCTGGTAAACAGAACGACAGATGCATTGAATCAGGGAATCAGTACAGCGGCGATTCTGCAGCAGACCTTGAAGGAAAGCAGCAACCATATGGATGCGGCAGCCAGAGACAGCATTCGCGGTACGATGGATATGCTGGATAAAAGTCTGAGTGTGTTAGACAGCACGACAGCCATGCGGCAGGCAGGGCGGACAATGAAGGACACTCTGGACCGAGAATGGGACGATTTGGAAGAGGATACACGATTTTTAAATATGGATCCAAATGCAGAGAAGATTTCTTTTACATCGGAGAAAAATCAGGAGCCGGAATCTCTGCAGATTGTTCTGAGAACAGAAGAAATCAGCCTGGATGATGATGATGAACTGATGGATGCGGAGGCAGCAGCAGGGGAAATCACAGAAAGTCCTCTGCGAAGAATGTGGAATGTGCTGGTAAAAATGTGCAAAGCGATTGCAGAAATTTTTAAAAACAGATAATGGGGTGAGTTTCCATGAAAGAAGAAAAATTCAGAATTATTACGATTGGACGACAACTGGGATGCGGAGGCAGTCAGATTGGCCATGAGGCCGCCAGGCGCCTGGGACTGGAGTGCTATGACAAAAGGCTGATTGAAATGGCCTGCAGCTATGGAGATGTGGATTTGGAACGGATGCGGGGCGTTGATGAAAAAATGCCGAATCCATTTCTCTACTCTGTTCCGAGAGAGATTCAGAATGAAAAAACCGGTCGGGGAATTGCAGTAAATGATATGATGTTCAATTTGCAGTCAGAGGTTATCAGGCGGCTGGCGGCAAGAGAATCCTGTATTATTATTGGACGATGTGCAGATTATGTGCTTCGGGATATTCCGGGAGTAACCTCCATTTTTCTTCATGGAGATATGGAAAGCAGGATCAAACGGGTTGAGGAGAAGCGGAAATTGGAAAAAAATCAGGCTGTCAGCCTGATCAAAAAAACAGACAAGGCGCGGCGCAATTATTATGAGTGTTATACTGGAAAAAGGTGGGGAGCCAGAGACAGCTATGATATAACTTTAAATACAGCAAGGCTGGGACTGGAAAAATGTGTGGATCTGATTTGCCGGATCTATGCAGGAGGAGAGGCAGAGCTGGTTTAAGCCGAAAAACAGTGGGGCAGAAAGGCGAGGAAATAGAAGCGTGAAAATGGAAACAGCAGTGCTGGTTCTGGCAGCTTCCGCAGCTTTGTCTCTGACATCGATGGGGGCAGCGGCGGGCGAAACAGAGAACTGGCCATATCAGACAGAGGTTCAGGATGAGGGACAGAGGGAAACAGGGCAGCGAAGAAAGATAGGGAAAATCCACCTGATTTTTGACGCGGATCTGGGGATTGGAAATGATGGAAAACAGGTTTTGGTAACGGCGGATGGAAGCAACAGGGAGCGATACTCTATCGAAGATATCCAGGTGGTCAATGAGGAGTGGGAATTTTCCAATGCAAATCCTCCGGAGCTGGAAATCACCCTGGTTTCTGAGGACGAGGATATGTGGTATTTTTCTTCTGCTTCATCGTCAAGTTTTCGATTGAAACTGGCAGACACATCAAAAACCAGATATGAAAAGGTCAGATTTGTCAGCGCCAAAAGGCAGGAGAACAACAGCGTTCTGACTTTGCGGGTTCAGCTCCTTTTTGACAAAGACGCAGATATCAGAAAGGCGCCGGCGATCTCTCAGTCAGCCGGTTTTGGCTGGGATCTGGAGAAAAAGGGGCGGGCCTTCTGGAATACGGAGTCCTCCGCCCGGTATTATCAGGTACAGCTGATTCACAACGGAGGAGCTGTGGGGATTGTCCGATCGGTTTACCAGAATTATTATGATTTTTCGGAACAGGTGACTGAGCCGGGGGCATACCAGTTTCAGGTGAGGACGGTAAGTGCAGCCAGTCACAGCAAAAGTGAGTGGACTGTGTCAGACGTGCTGACTGTAAAAACAGATGGAAGCTTTGTGGTGGCAGAAGAATATGCCGGAGCCGGATGGCAGAAGACAGCAGACGGACTTCGCTGGTGGTGGAGAAATGAGGACGGCACCTGGCCCGTCTCCCAATGGATGGAACAGGGGGGCCGGTGGTATTATTTTGATGACCAGGGCTATATGGCTACAGGATGGCTCTGTCTGGACGGTCTCTGGTATTATCTGGATCGGGAAAATGGAGATCTGTACGTGAATTGCTGGACTCCGGATCATTACTGGGTAGGGCCGGACGGCGTATATGTACCTGGAAAATAGAAATACTGCATATACTTGTATATTCTGCACATATTTTTTTGCTCATACTCCTGAAAATGTGCTATACTGTTGAAAAGAATGAGTGGGTTTTGCATCACAAAACTACAGAGATACACAGGAGGAAGGAAAATGGAGATGGGCAGCGGACTGCTGGTGGAACAAAAACAGGCCTTGTCAGTGGGGCAGGTGCAGTCATTGAATATTCTGGCGCTGAATAATCAGGAACTGGAAGATTTTTTGATGAATGAATATCTGGAGAATCCCATGCTGGAGAATTCCGGAGATAAAGAAAATGAAATGTTTACGGATATGGAAAAGATGTATGAGAAGGGAACCTCGTTCCGGGATCAGTATCTGGAAAATCCGGAGGAAGAAGAGCAAAGCCGCAATGATGTAAGAGCGAGAACAGAAAATTCCCTGAAGGAGTATCTGCTGAATCAGCTGGATCGGGGAAGTCTTTCCCAGCGGGAGTGGGAAACGGCAGAGTATTTGATTGATTGTCTGGATGAGAAAGGATATTTTCTATATCAGACAGAGGAGCTGGCGCAGAATTCCGGTTATGAACAAAAGGAGCTGGAACAGTGTCTGGCAGTGCTGAAGGAGCTGGAACCAGTTGGAATATTTTCTTCCAGTCTGGCAGAATGTCTGGAAAAGCAGCTTCGTGTAAAGGGCGTTGAGGATGAGACGTTGTTTGTTCTTCTTCGGAATCATATGCAGGAACTTATGAATGGTCAGATTGGAATGATTTCCAGAAAGCTTCAGGTTTCTACGGTACAGGTAAAAGAATATATTCATTTGATTGGGACGCTGAATCCAAGACCGGTGATGGATATTCAGAAGGATGACACCGAGTATGTAGTGCCGGATATTCTGATTGCCCGCCAGAATGGTCAGTGGGAGGTAACACTGAATGACGGCTGGATGGGAGAATACCGATACAATGATTACTATATCCGCATGATGGAGGAGACAAAGGATCCGGAGCTGCAGGCTTATTTTCGGGAACGCCTGGAGCGGGCCAGATTTGTAGTGAATTCGGTAGAGCAGAGGCGCAGAACCATTGTCCGTATTGTAGAGGCTGTTCTGGAGCTGCAGAAGGACTATTTTGAGGAAAACGGCAATTTGGCCCCTATGCAGCAGGAGGATATCGCGCAGCTTCTGGGAATCCATGTTTCTACAGTCAGCCGGGCGATTAAGGGAAAATATATTCAGTACCGAAAAACCATTCCCTTAAAAGCTTTGTTTACTGCAGGGATTTCAGACCATGAAGGAGACGGGTCTGTTTCTTCAGATACCATAAAACAGCGGCTCCGTCAGATGATTGAGGAGGAAGGGAAAAAGCCTCTCAGTGATCAGAAGCTGGCAGAGCAGCTGGAAAAGGAAGGAATTTCCGTATCCCGCCGTGCAGTGACAAAATACAGAATTCAAATGAATATTCCAGATTCCCGGCAAAGAGGAATTCTGAAATAAAGAAATCAGGCGCAGAAGAGCGCAGCAAACAGATGAGAAGTCGTCTGCCTGCTGTGCTTTTTAGTGTCATAGGAAAGTGCGTTCTATGACATAAAAACGCTCCGCGAGGATCGCCATGCGGCGGAAAAGAATATTGTCGCAGAAGCGACCCGCCGCAGGCAGAGAAGCTCGCGAGCGAGCTTCTTTCTTGATTTCCTGCAAGAGCTATTCCTGGAAATTTTTCTTGTGTACAAAAGGGGAAAACGGTATAATGGAACGAGAGACGGAGCCGGAGGAACAGCTTCCGGTGATTCGGTGATGCAAAAGCAGTAAAGGGGAGTGGCGGTTATGAAGATACTGGTGATAAACAGCGGAAGCTCATCGTTGAAATTCCAGGTGATTGATTCGGAGACAGAGAAGGTTATGGCGCGGGGACTTTGCGAGCGCATAGGAATTGACGGAAGCTTTACTTATAAAACGGACAGCGGCGTTTCACTCAAGGAACCGGTGCCCATGAACAATCATAAGGATGCAGTGGAAAAGCTGCTGACTGCTTTGGTAGATCCAGAACAGGGAGTGTTAAGCTCCTATGATGAGATTGATGTGGTAGGTCATCGCCTGGTTCATGGCGGAGAAAAATTTACAGGCTCTGTGGTGATTACGGATGAGGTGATTCAGGCCATGACAGAGTGTAATGATCTGGCACCTCTGCATAATCCGGCCAATCTGGTAGGTGTAGATGCCTGTAAGGCACTGATGCCGGAGACGCTGATGGTAGGCGTTTTTGATACGGCATTTAATCAGACAATGGAGCCGAAGGCCTTTCTTTATGGTTTGCCTTATCGGTTTTATGAAAAATACAAAATCCGCCGTTATGGTTTTCACGGCATCAGCCACAAGTATGTTTCTGCCCGGGCGGCAGAATTTATGGGGCAGGATATTCGGAGAGTGAAGACGATAGTGTGTCATCTGGGAAATGGCTCCAGCATCTGCGCGGTGAAGTACGGAAAGGTGATTGACAACTCTATGGGCTTTACTCCCCTGGAGGGTCTGGTGATGGGTACCAGGTGCGGGGATGTGGATCCGGGAGCGCTGGAATTCCTGGCAGCAAAAGAAAATCTGGACATTCATCAGATTATGACGGTTCTGAATCAGGAATCAGGAGTCCTGGGTATTTCTAAAAATTTGTCCAGTGATTTCAGAGAACTGAAGGACGCAGGGATTAAATACAATGAAAAAGCGTCCCTGGCCCGGGAGATTTTTGCTTATAAGGTGGCAAAGTATATCGGTAGCTATGCAGCAGCCATGAACGGTGTGGATAATATTGTATTTACTGCCGGAGTCGGGGAAAATGATTCTGATATTCGAGAGGAAATATGCGAATACCTGGGCTTCCTTGGAATTACCATTGATGAAGTGAAAAACAGGGAACAGGCAGAAGCAGTCCGCATTTCCGAAGGCACTTCAAAGGTGAATGTGCTGGTGATCCGGACCAATGAGGAACTGGAAATAGCCAGACAGGCAGCGGCTGTGGCAGCGCAGATAAAAGAAGGGAGAGAATAACGATGGAAAAGGTGTTTGATGTAACAGCTCTTGGCGAGCTTCTGATTGATTTTACAGAAAACGGCATCAGCAGTCAGGGAAATCCTCTGTTGGAGGCTAATCCCGGAGGCGCGCCCTGCAATGTGCTGGCTATGCTTTGCAAGCTGGGCAGAAGGACTTCTTTTATCGGTAAGGTGGGAAATGACAATTTTGGCCGGATGCTGAAGGAAACCATAGAAGGAGTGGGGATTGATTCTGGAAATCTGATTCTGGATGATCAGGTACATACAACCCTGGCCTTTGTTCACAAGCTGCCCAACGGAGATCGTGATTTTTCTTTTTACCGGAATCCGGGAGCTGATATGATGCTGACAAAGGAGGAGGTTCAGAAGGAGAGGATTGCTGGCTCCAGGATTTTCCATTTTGGAACCCTGTCCTTTACTCATCCTGGTGTAAGAGAGGCATCCTGCTATGCCATTGACTGTGCCAAAGAGGCAGGCGCCCTGATTTCCTTTGATCCGAATCTGAGAGAGCCGCTGTGGGCCAGCCTGGAGGATGCCAGAGAGGCAATTTCCTATGGACTGTCTCGGTGCGATATTCTGAAAATTTCAGATAACGAAGTGGAATTTATGACCGGAGAAACAGACTATAGAAAGGGCGCAGAAATTCTCCGGGAAAAATACGGAATTCCGCTGATGTTTGTAACCCTTGGCCCTAATGGTAGCATGGCGTTTTATAAAGATCTGTTTGTTACGGCAGAGCCGTTTCTTCAGGAAGCAACGATCGAAACCACCGGAGCAGGAGATACCTTTACGGCCTGTGTGCTGAACGGAGTTCTGGAGTATGGCATGGAGGGGCTGAATGAGCAGCGGTTAAGGGAGATGCTGACCTTTGCCAATGCAGGAGCTTCTCTGATTACAACCCGCCGGGGTGCGCTGAAGGTGATGGCAGAGAGGGAAGAGATTGAGGCCCTGGTTCAAAGCCGGTTGGAGAAATAACCCCTGGACAGGCAGATACAACACAGACAGAAAAACAGACTAGAAAGAAGGATATGGATATGCCACCAGTAAATATATTAATCAAGCCCTCTTCCGGAAACTGCAATCTGCGGTGCAGATACTGCTTTTACTGCGATGAAATGGAAAAGCGGGAAACTGCCAACTACGGATTTATGTCAGAAGAAACTCTGGAGATTCTGGTAAAGCGGGTTCTGGAATTTGCCGACGGCAGCTGCGGATTTGCATTTCAGGGGGGAGAGCCGACCCTGGTAGGTCTGGATTTTTATAAAAGGCTTCTGGAGTATGAGCAGAAGTACAATATAAAAAATGTTCCGATTCACAATTCCATTCAGACAAATGGATATGGCCTGGGAGAGGAGTGGGCGGAATTTCTGTCCCAGAATCATTTTTTGGTGGGAGTTTCCCTGGATGGTATCGTACATACTCACGACGCCTACCGGATTCATGCATCAGGAAAGGGCACCTTCGGGGAAATCATGAAAACGCTGGAGCTGTTTGACCGGAAAAAGGTAGAGTACAATATTCTGACCGTAGTAAACCGCCGGACAGCGGAACGGATTGGAAGAATCTATGACTTTTACAAAAAACACAACTGGCATTATCTGCAGTTTATTGCCTGTCTGGATCCTCTGGGAGAGACGCCGGGACAGAGAGAGTATTCTCTGACACCGGAGATATACGGAGAATTTCTGGTGAAATTATTTGATCTCTGGTATCTGGACTGGCAGAAGGGCACACAGACCAGTATCCGGATGTTTGACAATTATATTGGAATCCTGATGGGCTATACGCCGGAGGCCTGCGATCAGCGGGGCTGCTGCAGCATTCAAAATGTGGTGGAGGCTGATGGAAGTGTGTATCCCTGTGACTTTTATGTAATTGATCAGTATCGTCTGGGCAACATTCGGGAGAATTCTCTGGAGCAGCTGTATGAACGGGGAAGAGAACTTCGGTTTATGGAAGAATCTCTGGAAAACAAGGAAGAGTGCAGAACCTGCGAATATGGTTATCTTTGCCGGGGCGGATGCAGAAGAAACCGGCAGCTGGATGAGACTGGACGGCTGGGGCTGAATTACTTCTGTCCGTCTTACAAAATGCTGTTTCAGGCAGCTCTGCCCAGAATGCGGGAGATTGCATCCTGGCTGAGAATGAGAGGACGGTAAACAAAATAATAAAAATACCAGGAAAGGAGAGCCAGCTCAATACTTTTTGAGCGGCGGAAACGGGAATGAAATATCGAATTATCGGTGACACTATGCCAGCAGTGGAAGTGATGTTTGATGTACCAGGAGAATGCATGTATACGCAGTCCGGAGGAATGGCCTGGATGAGCGACGGAATTGAGATGGCCACCAATACAAGAGGCGGTTTTATGAAGGGACTGGGCAGAATGTTTGCTGGTGAGTCTCTGTTTATGGCAACCTACCGGGCTCAGCGGCCTGGGGCAACCATTGCCTTTGCATCTACCGTTGCAGGAAGGATTTTACCTCTGGATGTGACGGCAACAGGAGGAATGATCTGTCAGAAAGGAGCCTTTTTATGCGCAGAGGACGGCGTTCAGTTAAAGATTGCGCTCAGTAAGAAGTTTTCCTCTGGCCTGTTTGGCGGAGAGGGCTTCATTCTGCAGGATATCAGCGGAAAGGGTATGGTATTTCTGGAAATTGACGGAGATATGGTAGACCGGTATCTGGAGCCAGGGGAGGTTCTGAAGGTAGATACTGGAAATGTAGTTGCGTTTGACCGCTCTGTAAGATATGAGATTGAAACGGTGAAGGGGCTGGGCAATATCTTTTTTGGCGGAGAGGGGCTGTTTCTGACAAAGCTGACCGGTCCGGGACGGGTAGTGCTTCAGACACAGAATATCGCAGAGTTTGCAGGCCGGATTGCACAGTTTATTCCTACCAGCGGAAATTAAGAGTGGGGATTGGGGGGCCTTAACAGTTTACAGAAGGGAAATAGAACAATGGATTTGAAATTTAAGCCTGTTGAAGCAGAAGACATTATGGAGATGACACCGTTATTTTGTCAGCGCCCAAATAAAACCTGTGACAGTGTAGCGCTGGACAGCTTCATATGGCGTTATTATTATCATGTAGAATTTGCAATCCGTGACGGGAAAGCAATCCAGTGGCTGATGGAGGAAAACGGCGTAAAGCACAGCGCCATGCCAATGTGTAAAGAGGAGGATCTGCCGCACTATTTTAATGAGATTGTGGAATATTTTAATAAGGTGCTGAAAATACCTTTTAAAATTTATCTGGCAGATGAGGAAGCGGTGGATTATCTGAAGCTGAGAGAATCAGAAGATTTTACAGTAACAGAGCAGGAAGATCTGAAGGATTACCTTTATGACGGAGAGGCTCTCCGCCGGCTTTCCGGAAAGAAGCTCCACAAGAAGAAAAACCATTTGAATGCGTTTTTAAAGGAATACGAGGGCCGATATGAATACCGCCGTCTGTGCTGCTCGGACAGAGGAGATGTATGGACATTCCTGGATAAGTGGAGAGAGCAAAAGGGAGATGATGTGGAGGATCACCTGGACTATGAGGTGGCAGGAATTCACGAAATTCTGAAAAACTGTTCCTTCCTGAATGTCCGGATGTCCGGTGTATATATTGACGGACAGCTGGAGGCCTTTACGATTGGAAGCTACAATCCTTTGGAGGATATGGCGATTATCCATATTGAAAAAGCCAATCCGGAAATCCGAGGCCTGTACCAGTTTATTAACCAGCAGTTTTTGATTCACGAATTTCCGGACGTAAAGCTGGTAAACCGGGAGGATGATTTGGGGCAGGAGGGACTGCGCCGGGCGAAAATGTCCTACAATCCCTGCGGCTTTGCGCGGAAATATCTGATTGAACAGAAGAATTTTGTACCGGAGGATTAAATGATCAGGTATCTGACAGAAGAGGAACGGGGATTGAGCCGCGATTTGTGGGAAGAGGCTTTTCCGGAGGATTCCCGTTCCTTTGATGATTATTATTTCAGTGAGAAAATAAGAGAAAATAGAATTCTAGCTTTGTGTACAGATGAGGAAGGGGTCAGCGCTGCCTCGATTGAGTCAATGATTCAGCTGAATCCTTATGAGATTCAGGCGGGGTCCTGTATCTGGAGCGTTGACTATCTGGTGGGGGTGGCTACTCGGAAAAACAGGCGTCACAGAGGATATATGCGCCGGCTTCTTTTGCGAATGATGGAGGATATGCGCAGGGAAGGAATGCCCTTTTGCTTTCTGATGCCAGCGGCTGAGGCGATTTACCGGCCCTTTGGTTTTACTTATATTTTTGATCAGCCCAGATGGAGTCTGAAGGAGAACGGCCTGAATCGGAAAAATGCGGCAGAGCTGATAGGAGAGACTGCCAGGTGGATGAATCAGTGGCTGCAGGAGAGGTATCAGGTATTTTCTCTTCGGGATGAAAATTATGTCACTATGCTTCTGGAAGAGCTATCCAGCGAAAACGGTGTTTTAGAGGCTCTGTATCAGGATGGCAGAATGGCTGGTGTTCAGGGCATCTGGGGGCTGGAAAAAAGGGAACAGAGGCTCCTGTATGCGGAGGACGGACTTTTGAAGCAGGAGGGAGAGCCAAGACCTGCGATTATGGCGCGGATTATTTCTCCGGAGGAATTTGTAAAGGCTGTGGCCCGGAAACCGCCGAAGGCGGGGGAAGAGCAGGAGACTGAGATTTCCCTGTTTCTTGAGGATCCCCTGATTCCGGAAAATCAGGGGCTTTGGACATGGCATCTGACGCAGGACGGCTCCAGTCTGGAGAAAGTGGACCAAGAAAAAGCCCGGCAGTTCTCCTGTAGGGAGACGGCAGACGGGACACAGAAGCAGGGGCTTCTGCGGCTGACAATTACAGAGCTTACCAGCTGGCTGTTTGGCTATGAGCTGCCGAAGGCGGCAGAGCCCTGGGCTGAACTGGTACAGCCTCTTCAGGGGGTATTTCTGGACGAGGTTGTGTAGGAATGGGCAGCTGAGAAGGATGCGGGCTGCCAGAAGCGCAGGAGCGGTGTGAGAGACCTGCAGAAGGGGGATGAAGCATATGCAGGAATTGGAACAGTTAAAGCAGTGGATCAGGGAGAGTGACAATATTGTATTTTTTGGCGGAGCCGGTGTATCGACAGAAAGCGGCATACCAGATTTTAGAAGTGTAGATGGTCTCTATAATCAGCAGTATGATTATCCGCCGGAGACGATTATCAGTCACACCTTTTACAGGAGAAATCCCGAGGAATTTTACCGTTTTTACAAAAATAAAATGCTGTTTCCCAATGCAAAGCCCAATGCGGCTCATCTGGCTTTAGCCAGACTGGAGGAACAGGGAAAGCTGCGCGCGGTAATTACCCAGAATATTGACGGGCTTCATCAGGCGGCGGGAAGCAGAGCGGTTTTGGAACTGCACGGTTCTGTACATAGAAATTACTGCACCAGATGCGGGGAATTTTACACGTTGGAGGATGTGATGGCTGCGGACGGTGTGCCCAGATGCTCCTGCGGAGGAATCATCAAGCCGGATGTGGTTCTGTATGAGGAGGGGCTGGAGCAGAAAACTCTTCAGAAAGCGGTTATGTATATCCGTCAGGCAGAGGTTCTGATCATTGGCGGAACGTCTCTGACTGTGTATCCGGCGGCAGGTCTGATTGACTATTATCAGGGAAACCGCCTGGTACTGATTAATAAGTCAGTAACGCCCATGGACAGCAGAGCTGATTTGGTAATCAGTGGTAAAATCGGAGAAGTGCTGGGGCAGGTTTAGGAAACTGGCGGCAGAATTGGGGCGTGCCGTAACAGGTTTAGAAATCGGCAGCAGAATTGAGGTGTGCCGGAACAGGTTTAGAAATCGATGGCAGCTTTGATTGTGGGACATTCTAAGAAATACATCATAAGCAGGCAGGAAAGGAAAGAAATGATTATGTATCAGGCTGATGAAACACGTTACGAGAAAATGGAGTACAGACGATGTGGAAGAAGTGGAATTCTGCTTCCGCTGATTTCACTGGGACTGTGGCAGAATTTTGGATTGGAAAAGCCCCTGGAGGAGCAGAAAAAAATAATTTTCCGGGCGTTTGATCTGGGAATTACTCATTTTGATTTGGCTAATAATTATGGAATGCCGGCCAGAGGACTGGCAGAGGAAAACTTTGGAAAAATCCTGCATGAGGATATGGCCGAGTATCGGGAGCAGATGATGATTTCTACAAAGGCAGGCTATGATTTCTGGCCAGGTCCCTATGGAAACTGGGGATCCCGAAAGTATCTGATGTCCAGCCTGGATGCAAGCCTGAAACGGATGAAGCTGGATTATGTGGATATTTTTTATCATCATCGTCCGGATCCGGAGACGCCTCTGGAGGAAACTATGGGGGCTCTGGCCGATATGGTACGACAGGGAAAGGCTCTTTATGTGGGAATTTCCAATTACAAGGCAGAGGAAGCGGCGGCAGCCATTGATATGTTAAAAGAAATGGGAGTTCCCTGTCTGATTCATCAGCCTCGCTACAATATGTTTGAGCGCTGGACTGAGGACGGGCTTCTTGGTGTGCTGGATGAGAAGGGCGTGGGCTGTATCGCCTACAGTCCGCTGGCTCAGGGCTCTCTGACGGATAAGTATTTAAAGGGTGTTCCAGAAGGGTCCCGGGCAGCCCGCAAGGGAACCACAGTGGAGGGACGCTATCTGTCAGAAGAGCGTCTTGAAAAGGTTCGTCTTTTAAATGAGATTGCAGCTGGACGGGGTCAGACTCTGGCACAGATGGCACTGGCCTGGGTTTTGCGGCGGCCTGAGGTGACCAGCGTTCTGGTAGGAGCCAGCAGCGCCGGCCAGCTGGAGGATAATGTGGCAGCGCTGAACCGTCTGGAATTTACCGAGCAGGAGTTGAGAAGGATTGATGAGATTCTGGGAGAGGATCCGGGTCTGCTGTCATAGGCGACAAGGGGGAGAAAGCAATGGAAAAAAAGTGGGATTATAAGGTCGGAGATATTGTTAAATTGAAGAAGCCCCATCCTTGCGGGAGTCAGGAATGGGAAATTCTCCGGGTAGGCGCTGATTTCCGGCTGAAATGCGAAGGCTGCGGTCATCAGGTGATGGCGGAGAGGAAAATGGTGGAAAAAAACACGAGAGGACTGCGAAAGCCGGAAAAACCTGAAAAAACCTGAGAAAACAGGGAAAATAGTGCTTGCATTTATCTGCAGTTTCTGTTAGAATAGTAATCCGTGACACAATAATCCTTGCTCTTGAAACTGAAGTCAAGGGCCAGAGACCACAAGGAGGTAAAGCAATGAACAAATACGAATTAGCAGTTGTTCTGAGCGCAAAACTCGAAGACGAAGAGAGAGCTGCAGCACTGGAGAAGGTACAGGGTTATATCACCCGCTTCGGTGGCACTGTAACCAACGTGGATGACTGGGGTAAGAAGAGACTTGCTTACGAGATCCAGAAGATGAAAGAAGCTTTCTATTACTTCATCAAGTTCGAGGCTGAGAATTCCGATTGCTCTAACGAAGTGGAAGCACACGTTCGTATCATGGAGCCGGTTATCAGATATCTTTGCGTTAAGCAGGACGAGCAGTAATAGATCAATACTGACGACCAGTAAAAAAGGAAGAGTGATGGTATGAATAGAGTAATTCTTATGGGCAGACTGACCAGAGACCCGGAAGTGAGATATTCCCAGGGTGAGCGTTCCATGGCGATTGCAAGATATACGCTTGCAGTAGACAGAAGAGGCCGCAGAAATCAGGATGGAAATGAGCAGACCGCAGACTTTATCAACATTGTCGCATTTGACAGAGCTGGTGAGTTTGCAGAGAAGTATTTCCGTCAGGGTATGCGTGTTCTGGTGTCTGGACGTATTCAGACTGGCAGTTATACCAACAAAGAAGGTCAGCGAGTTTATACCACAGACATCATCGTGGATGATCAGGAGTTTGCAGACAGCAAGGGCGCAGCAGGCAATGCAGGCGACAACGGTGGATACGGCTATCAGCCCACATCCAGACCGGCTCCGTCCAGCGCAATCGGCGATGGATTTATGAACATTCCGGATGGTGTGGAAGATGAAGGTTTGCCTTTCAACTAAGGACTCAGACGTCCTGGTCTGGAAGACACGGATTATTTGGAGAAGGAGGCAGTACCAATGGCATTCAATAAGACTGATAAAGCAGATGGCGCCAAAGTAAGAAGAGGCGGCATTCGCAGAAGAAAAAAAGTTTGTGTATTCTGCGGTGATAAGAATGGTGTAATTGATTACAAGGACACTAACAAGCTGAAAAGATATGTTTCTGAGAGAGGTAAAATTCTTCCGAGAAGAATTACCGGAAACTGTGCAAAGCACCAGAGAGCTCTGACTGTTGCTATCAAGAGAGCACGTCACATCGCTCTGATGCCGTACACCTGCGAATAAGAATTATAAGGACTCTGTGCCAGAAATGGTACAGGGTCTTTTTTCTTTTATTCTTCTAGTTGTGTTCCGGCAGGAATCTTGCTACAATAGAAACAGAGAATTATCTGAAAAAACAAGAAGATTTTTAGAAAAGGGATGGCATAAAATACAAAGGAGGGACTGTCTATGCCACAGACGGGGGAGCAGTGTCTGGCGTTTCTGGAAAAGGCCAGAGAAGCAGTTTCAGAATTATCGGTAGCAGAGGACAGTGAACGGCAGATGGAGCAGGACTGTCAGCGGCTGGAACGGGAGATTGAGGCAGAACAAAAGCAGATGGCGGATGCTGTTCAGGCAACGGTGAAAAAGCGCAGACAGGAGATCAGTGCCAGCTACGATGCGGAGATTAATAAGGCTCAGGATTTACTGAAAAAGGCAAGGGTAAAACGGGAAAAAGCAAAAAGCCAGGGAGTGAAGGAACGGATAGCAGATGAAACTTCAGAGCTTCATGCGTATAATAAGGAACTGCGGGAACGAATGAAATCCAGTTTTCGCCGGGGACATGTACCAAGCTTTTGCCGCACCAGAATTTATTACAGTCTGTATTTTCCGCGATGGGCAAAAGAATTTTTGATTCTGCTGTTGTTTATGACAGTTTTATTTGTGGGACTGCCCTGGGGGATTTATCTGATGCTTCCTCAGCAGAAGGTTTTATATTTAGTGGGAATTTATGCTGGGATATTGCTGATACCAGGTGGGCTTTATATGACCATCGGCAATCATACAAAGCTGCAGTATATGGAGATTCTGCGGGAGGGCCGTCAGATCTTGGATCAGATTCATGCCAATGACAGGAAGATTCAGGTGATTACATCAACAATCCGCAAGGATCGCAATGAGGCAATTTACAATTTGGAAAAATTTGATGACGAGATTGCCCGCCTTCAGCAGGAGTTAAATGAGGTATCTGCCAGAAAGAAGGATGTTCTTCATACCTTTGAGACGGTTACAAAAAATATTCTTCAGGATGAAATCGAGCATACTTATCAGGAAAAGCTAAACGGGCTGAAAGATCAGTTTGAAGATGTACAGAGTCAGCTTCGGGATACGTCAGTTCGGGTAAAAGAGGGACGCCTGAAGATTGCAGAGGAGTATGGAAGCCATCTGGGCCGGGAGTTTTTGGATCCATTTAAAATCAGTGATTTGTCAGAGCTTGTCCGTCAGGGACGGGCATCCAGTGTGAGTGAGGCGATTGAGGTTTA
Source organism: Lachnoclostridium sp. Marseille-P6806 (assembly GCF_964238185.1). NCBI lineage: Bacteria > Bacillati > Bacillota > Clostridia > Lachnospirales > Lachnospiraceae > Lachnoclostridium > Lachnoclostridium sp. Marseille-P6806. The sequence goes on along the minus strand of NZ_CAXSLG010000003.1, from coordinate 400,952 downwards.
TAAAAACAGCGACAGCTGAAACGCTGTTAGAGTAAAAAAGATCTTTTTTGCAGCCTTGAAAAAGGCGAGGGCCGGAAATGACAGCGGCAGTGCAGAAAGGATCTTTTTGTTTTGCATAAAAAAAGCATTGTTTGAATAAATATAAAAAATTTATGGTTGATAGAACTGTGATTAAAAAAATTAAAGAAAAAATATATACAAAAATTTAAAAAGAAAATTGTAAAAATTGGAGAAAATAGGAATAGAAATAAGATTTTCATTGCATTATTTTGCAAAAAGAGTTATAAGTAAGCTGTCATTAAGGTTGCAAACGTTTGCAAGAAAATAACGAATTAATATACCAGATAAGGAGCTGCAGATCTGAAGCTGGTAAGCCGTAACTGTGGGGGGGAATTTGCCAAAAAGCATCCCTTATGGAAAATATGACAGTAAGAGAGGGACACCAAGTGAAAAAAGGAAAAAAAGCAATATTAGCATTATTACTTACGGGAAGTGTGCTGGCTGGAGGAGTTGGAACGATGACCATTTTGGCGGAAAATGGAAAGGATAAGCCGCCGGCTATGGGAGAGTCAGTTCCCCTTCGAAATTTGGTTATTAAATTTCTTGCAATTCCAGAACTGGAGCCAAATCGATATACTAAGAGTGGAAGCGGAAAATTTGCGCCTGAGGAAATGGAAAAGGGACTTCTGATTGGTGCAGAAATGAAATATGGTCCAGGAAATCCAGAGGGAATGATGGCGCCGCTGAAACATTCTCTGGCAGATATTGCGGCAGACCTGACCTTTGACACTGGCACAGGAGAGATTGTAATTAAATACAACGATCTGGTGCTTACCATGAGCGAAGGCGGCAGTGAGGCTGTATTGGAGAAAAATGGAGAAAAAGAAACTCTGACAATTCCAGAGGGATTGGAACCCTACTTTGTGGAGATAGAGGGTGAAACGACTCCAGAGGGAGATCCTTATATGGTTTGTTATCTGCCAGTTAAGTTTACAGCAGAGGCGTTGGGCGCAAATGTAAGCTGGGATGACGATATGCACCGTCTGATCATGGCTTTTGCGCTTTATTATACAGATTCAGCAGTTGAGCCTGTGATTAATGAAAAGTCAGAGTATACCACGAAAAAAATGGAGAAGGACAGTTATTCTTATGATAAGCTGAGCAAGATTGCCTCCAGTTCGAATGCAACACCTGCAAGCACTTCGAAGACGAAGGCAAAGGACGATCTGATTCAGGCAGCAGTGTCAGTGGTAAATGAAAAATATCAGAATGATGATGGCGGATGGGGAAAAACCAATAAGGATTATGATTTGCTGAGCGACAGTTTTGCAGAGCTGTACGGACATGCCTATTCCACCTTTGACAATGGAGCGACCGGAGGCCATATTAAATTCCTAGCCCGTCTCCTTCGCGTGGCAAGGGAAAATCCGGAATCCTTTGCTGCTTATGAGGATGAACTGGCAGTGATCGAAAAAGGTTTCTGGAAAGCAGTCAATTATATGATTGAAGCACAGACTGATGAGGGCGGATGGCCTCAGTATTATCCTTACGGTGTGGGCTATTTTAAAAAGATTACATACAATGATAATGCAATGACTACGATTATGAACCTGATTTATGCCATGACACATGAACAGGGCCTGATGGATTCTGAATTGTGTAAGGATTTTGCATGGGTTCGGGAAGAAATGGCAGATGGCGACAGCAATCCTTATGTAGAGGAATACGGAATTGAGCCAGAAGAAATTCAGAATATGTGGGACAAGGCTCTGGAATTTACGCTGAACAGCCAGATTGAGGTTGACGGACAGTTGACCGGCTGGGGACAGCAGTACGATCCAGAGACGAATGAACCGGCGCAGGGCAGAGGCTTTGAGCTTCCATCTATCAGTACATCTGAAAGTGATGGAATTATGAAGGTCTTAACGAACATTGTAGAGCCAGATGAGCGGGTAGTGAATGCAGTAGAAAGCTATGTGCATTGGACAAGTCAGATTGGAGTAGAGGGCTTTAAGTCAGTTAATGTCAGTGACAGGACTCGTGAACTGGGAAAAGACAGACGTTATGTATATACAGGAACCAGTGATAAGAGCTATGGACGTTTCTATGGACTCGATACAACTGGAGATTATTATGAAAGTCTTCAGGATAAGGGGCTGGATGGTTTTTATGCTATTTATGCAGGCCGCGACGGAGTTGCAAAACTGGATCACAACGTAGGAGGTCATGAGCGCCGTAGCGGATACAGCTTTATTCAGACGGGAATTCAGGATAAAGCAGAAAAGAGATACAAGCAGTGGCAGGATGCGCTGGAAAATTATACAGAAATTCCGGCAGAGGAACTGAAGAAAGAGGAGATCCTGGAGGAAGAGCTGGCATCTCCGTCTGATGCAGAATGGGTTGAGGACATTCTGGATGAAGATTCTATTCCGGAAAGCAGTACAGATGAGAACATAGAAAAACCGGAGCTTGCGACACCATCGTGCGCAGCCGAGAGACAGTAAAGGCAGACAACAGGAGGAAAGCATGATGAAAAGAAATGGTAAAAAGATAGCTGCCGGCGCAGTATTAGCGGGAGCAGCCTGTATGGCAGTCGGTTTTTCCGTGGCAGCGGCAAAGCAGGAAGCACATGTTGTGCGTGGAGAGTATGATTTTTCAAATATGACGGTTCGCCGCGTATGGTTTAATGCAGAGGATCCGGTGTTTATGATTGATGATTATGATCGGATTTGGACAGATGAAAATGTCAATGCAGTAGGAACTGGCAGCGGAAAGACATACGAGAAGCTTATGGCTCCTATGAAAGAAATGTTCCGTCAGATTGGCGGTGTTTACACAGAGGACGGGGATAAAATTGCCATTACGATGAATGGCGATACCCTGGAAATGACTGTGGGTTCCCGTGATGTAATTTTTAACGGGGTAAAGGAAAGCGGCGCTCTGGAATCTGGGCAGGAGCCGAAAAAGGTAAATGTCCAGGATACAGACTACAATACCTATCTGGACGAGGCATATGAGGTGGTTTATCTGCCGGTTTATTATGTTCTGGAAAAATTCCAGGCACAGCTTGCAAACGATTCCAGCGTAGCAAGTCTGTATGCTGCAATTCCGATTTTTAATGGAGAGCAGGTTCCGTCTCTGAAAACAGCAGCGGAGGGATGTGGAATTCGTTTTGATAGTCTCTTAAATAAAACAGCAGAATACAGTGATATGGTGGTGCAGAATCTGGCAGAAATCCAAAATGAAGACGGCGGCTTTGCATTGCTTCCTGATAATACAGATATGGAACAGGAGGAACTGGCTTCTCATAGAGGAACCCTGGTTGGAGATTCTACGTTGGAAAAAGGAGCGACAGTTTCTATTCTGTCGTATCTGGCTGACGCAGTAGCTGAAAATGGTTCTGACGATGCTCAGGAGGTTCTGAAAAAGGGAGTTTCCTATCTGCTTTCTTATCAGAATCCCTGCGGCGGCTGGCAGATGAATCCTTCTGATCCGAAGGGCTTCCGCGGTAATGTGGTATTTACCGATCATGCGACAACAGATGTACTGCGGCTCCTGCGCCGGGTTTTATCTGATGAATCCTTGAGTGAGGTGAAGGCGGCAGCCGGAGAGGATGCGCTGAAGAAAGCAGTTGAAAAGGGAGACAGTTTTATTCTGGCATCTCAGCTGACATTTGACGGAGTGTTATCTGGTTGGGCATCTCAGTATACTGAGGACGGAAAGATGACCATGGGACGTACCTATGAGAGAGAATCTGTCAGCGCTATTGAGACAGCAGATATTGTTGATTATCTGATGGACAACTATACAAAGGATCAGGAAAACATAAAACTGGCAGTAGATGCAGCGACAGACTGGCTGGCGAATGTAAAGATCGAAGATAAGGAAGCTGTTGTAATTCAGGATTATACAATGCAGAATGGTTATGATATTTTCCTGATGGGTGATGATGAGCCAGGAGTAGAGGACACCAGTTATGCTGATGATGGATTAGGAACATGGGCGGCCAATTATAAATATGAAAATGGGGTATTTAAACCGCTGTATTCGGATGTAGATCCAAAGCGTCCAGATCAGAAATATGTAAATGACTGGAATGCCTCAAAGTCAAATGATTTAATTTGGTATGCAACCAGAACAGAGGTAACTTATTATGATAATGATCTGGCGGATCAGCTGCTGGAGAATTATGAAAGCTGGGAAAATGGCGAGAAGCCGGAAGAACCGGATACTCCAGAGAAACCGGATACTCCAGAGGAGCCGAATACTCCAGAGGAGCCGGATCACGGCGGCAGCGGTTCTTCCTCAGGAAGCGGCGGAGGAAGACATTCCATCAGCACCAGTGTAGTTCGTACCGAACAGCTGGATGGCAGATGGGAAGACACAGACTATGGCAGAACATTTGTGAGAAACAATGGAACCAGAGTTCGTTCCGTCTGGGGACAGCTTCCAGATGCATGGTATTATTTTGATATAGATGGCTATGCATGCAAAGGCTGGCAGCTGATTGGCGGCTTCTGGTATTATCTGGATCCTGCGACCTATGTAATGCATACAGGCTGGCTGGATATGGGCGCTGGAAAATATTATCTGGATCCGGCAACTGGAGCTATGAGAACAGGCTGGGTATCTATTGATGGAAAGTGGTATTATTTTAATCCTGTTTCTTCGAATGGAGAGGCAGGAAAGAAGCCTTTGGGAGAACTGTATCAGAACACAGTAACACCGGACGGATTTACTGTAGATGAAAATGGTGTGTGGATACAGTAAGAATTATATATTAGGAAAAGAAGCAGGAGAAAATTTTCAGCTGAAAGAGCAGCGGAGTTTTCTCCTGCTTTTTGTATCTTTTTTCCCAAAGTATAATTTCTCTGTTTTCTGCTTATAATAGGAATAACAAAAACAGTACAGGCGGAATGGCATGAAGGTGAGATGGAAGAGAATCCGGAAAACGGACAGAGAGATCTATTATTTTGATTCCCGGCAGGCTGAGGATACAGAGCTTTGCGGAAGACTGCTTCACAGGATGATTGAAGAGGTGCGGGCAGAAGAATGCCGGGATGGGGTTGTGTTTTTATGCATCGGAACAGACCGATCCACAGGAGACAGTCTGGGCCCTCTGATTGGATATAAACTAAAGGAACAGAAGGTCAGAAGAGTGGAGATTGTGGGAACTCTGGAACGTCCTGTCCATGCCATGAATCTGGAACAGTCAGTTGCCATGATTGAGCGGTGCTACCCTAATCATGTAATTGTAGCTGTAGATGCTTCTGTGGGAAGTGCAGAGCATGTGGGCTGCGTGACTCTGGGCAGAGGCGCTCTGCGTCCGGGACTTGGAGTATGCAAGGATTTACAGGAGGTAGGCGATATTTTTATTACCGGCATTGTAGGCGGGTGTAAAAATGCAGACCCTCTGATGCTGCAGAGCGTGCGTCTTTCTGTGGTTATGCGAATGGCTGATTATATCAGTAACAGCATATTTTTTGTCGAACAGTTTTTAGAAATTCCTGCCGCGATTTGACAAAATCTACACCGGGACTGTGTTATGATTTTTCAGATAGAAGAAAAATAAGCAGTGGGGTGAGATTATGGGAGAATTGTACAACCCTTATCCCAGTTTGCCGAAAAATATCCGGCAGATAGGGGAACGGGATCAGGCGGTGAAGCTTTATGTAGAGGATTATGTCAATACTTATTTGAAACGGCTGTATCCCACCGGCGGACAGGATCTGCGGGTGGGGCTTTTGGTGGGAGAATGCCGGATTCAGGACGGCATTCCTTTTCTGTTTGCAGACGGAGCGCTGGAAATGGAGAATGTGGCCCGGGAAGGCCAAAAGGTAGAATTTACAGAGGAGGCCTGGAAAAGGGCCTATGAGGTGATGGAGCAGATGTTTCCCAAACGGAGCATTCTGGGATGGTTTTTATGCGGAACACAGGGGAGCACTCTGAGTCCTCTGAATTATTGGAAACAGCACGGTCAGTATTTTGCAGGAAAGCATCAGCTGATGTATTTAAACAGTGGACTGGAGGGAGAGGAGGCTGTCTATATGGCATCAGAGGACGGCTTTTATCGTCTTCAGGGATACTGCATTTATTATGAACGAAATCAGATGATGCAGGATTATATGGTTTCCCGCAAGGATGCCAGACGGGTAGAGACAGGAAACCGGGATACGGTGATCCGTGATTTTCGACAGAAGATGGAAGATAAAAAGACAGAAGCGGTTCGGACGCGTTCAGCGGTTGGAGCGCTGGGAACAGCCTGTGGTGTCTTGGCGGTACTGGCGCTGGCTGGTGGTGTAGTCAGCTTTAATAATTATCAGAAAATGAAGGCAATGGAGACGGTAATTGCATCTGCGGTTCCGGAGGGAACCTGGCAGAAATGGTCGAACGCTCTGACTACAGGGGAAAATGGAGGGGAAGTTGAGGTAGAGGAGGTGCCGGGACAGGTATATCCCACGCAGGCAGGAATTGTAATTGAGACAGAGGGCAGTGCAGAGGCTTCTGGTCAGAATTCTGTTTTGGCAAATGGAATGGGAGGAAATGCCACTGCAGCTGGTACAGGAAGCGGGGAGTCGTTTCCGGAAAATGCCGGAGCGGCTGCAGAAACGGGAGCAGCAGCCTTGGATGCACCGGATAGAGGTGCAGGAACGGGAACATCGGATACGCAGGATAGAGGTGCAGGAACGGGAGCATCGGATGCACAGGGAGCAAATGCAGGAACAGGAGCATCGGATGCACAGGGAGCAAATGCTGGAACCGGGACATCAGCTTTACAGGAGGCAGCTCCGGTTCAAATTCCGGCGGATGCAGTGCAGTATACGGTAAAAAAGGGGGAAACGCTCTACGGAATCTGTATGGAACGTTATCGCAGCATGGAACCAATAGGACAGATCTGCCAGTGGAACGGGCTGGCTGATGAAAACAGACTGTCTGCAGGGCAGGAGCTTTATCTTCCGGCAGTCGGGAATTAAAGGGCTGCTTTGTTATTTTTGGGTATCTTGTGTGCAGACAGCAAAACTTCTTTACCCACACTTTAAAATGAGGTATACTTAAATTAAGTATGTTCATTTTTCAGGAGAAAAAAATAATGAGTGATTTTAACTCTATGAGCCGGGAAAATAAAAAGCAGCGGCTGCGCCAGAGGGTAGTGACTAATCCCGTCTGGTCAGAAGAGAAAAGCAGCTCCGGCGGACAGGGCAGCTATTCGGAGCCGCAGGGACGCCAGCGGCAGCAGAACCGTCCGATGCCTTATGAAGAGGATGGGGAAGAAGCGGCCCGCAGGGCGCTGAAGAAGGCCAGAGGCCGAAGGCTGCTGACAGCGGCAGCAGTTGTGCTGCTTTTAGGAGGTGCGGCCGGCGGCTGGTTTTATTATCAGAGAAATTACAGCTATACCAGCTATGAGACCGTATGGCAGGCAGATTTAAACCAGGGAAGCCTGGTTGGATATGAAAGCTTTGGTTCCAATGTCCTGAAGTACACCAAGGACGGGGCTTCTTATATAGATGCCAAAGGAAAAAGCGTCTGGACAGAAAGCTTTGAGATGAAAAATCCCATAGTAGCAGTCAATGGCGCCTATGCGGTTATTGCAGACAGGCAGGGAAACAGCATTTATATCTGCGGAGAGAACGGGCGGGTAGGACAGGCTTCTACCGTTCTTCCGATTACCAGAGTCGCCATTTCGGCCACTGGAATCACTGCGGCAGTACTGGAGGACAGCACATCCAGCTATATTGTATTTTTCCGAAGAGACGGAACTCAGCTGGAGGTAACAGTGAAAACTGTTATGGGAGGAGATGGGTATCCTATGGATATTTCCCTTTCTCAGGACGGAACTCAGCTGATGTGTTCCTACGCCTATATTGAAAGCGGAGAACTGCGTTCCAGAGTGGTATTTTATGATTTCTCCGAAGTGGGAAAAAGTGTTCCGAACCGTCTGGTAGGCGGCTTTGATGATATTTTTGCAGGAACTATGGTTCCTGAGGTAACATATATGGAAGCGCCGTATTCCTGTGCATTTTCCGGAAACGGATTGAGCTTTTTTACTTCCAGAAACCTGGCGTCACCGGAGCTGATAACACAGGTAACTGTAGAGGAAGAAATCCAGAGTGTGTTCTCCTCTGATGAGTATGCAGCCGTTATTGCGCAGAATACAACAGGAGAGTATTCGCGGCGTCTTATGGTATATGAAAAAGACGGAACACCAGTATTTACACGGGAATTTAACTATGAATATACCCATGCGGATATTGACGGAGATCTGATTATTTTGTATAATGAGGATTCGTGCAGGATCTTTAATACCGCAGGCGTAGAGAAGCTGTATGCTACCTTTGATTTTGCAGTTTCCAAAATCCGAAAGGGGCGTATGCCGGATACGCTGATTGTGACAGGTCCTCAGCAGATGCGGGAAATCAAGCTGAGATAACAGCAGGCAACAGAACAAAAAACGACAACATATAAATTACATGACTAACCATATTACAGGAGGTTCTACCAATGACTACGATTGACAATCTGTCCGTTAATGCCATCCGTATTCTTTCAGCGGATGCAATTCAGAAAGCAAATTCCGGACATCCGGGGCTACCGCTCGGCTGTGCGCCGATGGCTTATGAGCTTTGGATGAATCATATGAGCCACAATCCGGCAGATCCCAAATGGGAAAACCGTGACCGTTTTGTACTGTCCGGCGGCCATGGTTCCATGCTTTTATACTCTCTGCTTCACCTGTTTGGTTATGGCAACCTGTCGAAGGAGGAGCTGACCCGTTTCCGTCAGATGGATTCTTTGACCCCGGGACATCCGGAGTATGGCCATACAGTAGGGGTTGAAGCGACAACCGGGCCTTTAGGCGCAGGCATGGGTATGGCCGTAGGTATGGCGATTGCTCAGGCACACCTGGCTTCTGTATTTAATAAGGAGAACTATCCGGTCGTAGATCACTACATCTATGCCCTGGGCGGCGACGGATGTATGATGGAAGGCATTTCCTCTGAGGCATTTTCTCTGGCAGGAACCCTGGGTCTGGATAAGCTGATTATTTTATACGATTCCAACCGGATTTCTATTGAGGGAGATACGGATCTGGCTTTCCGTGAGGATGTGACAAAACGTATGGAGGCATTTGGGTTCCAGACTCTTCTGGTAGAAGATGGCAATGATCTGGAGGCCATTGGCCGTGCAATTGAAGAGGCAAAGGCAGATACAGAGCGTCCGTCCTTTATTACCATTCGTACTGAGATTGGATATGGCTGTCCGGCAAAGCAGGGTAAAGCCAGCGCTCATGGAGAGCCTTTGGGCGTGGACAATGTGGCTGCTTTAAGAGAAAATCTTCAGTGGCCGTCCCAGGAGCCCTTCTTTGTACCTCAGGAGGTATATGAGCATTTCAGCCAGGCTGCAGAGCGGCTGGCTGAGAATGAAGCAGCATGGAAGGTAATGTTTGCTGCTTACTGTGAGGAGTATCCGGAGATGGAGGCTCTGTGGAACCAGTATTTCGGCGGTACAGATGATGTGCTGAAGCAGCTGTGGGAGGATGAGAGCTTCTGGGCAGCAGGCGAAAAGGCAGAGGCTACCAGAAGTCTGTCTGGAAAGATTATTAACAGACTGAAGGATATGATGCCCAATTTGATGGGCGGTTCTGCGGATCTGGCTCCATCCAATAAGACAACCATGACGGGAGCGGGAGATTTCTCCAAAGAAGACAGAGCTGGACGCAACCTGCATTTCGGTGTCCGTGAGCTGGCTATGACGGCTATTGGAAATGGTATGATGCTTCATGGCGGTCTGCGCAGCTATGTAGCTACCTTCTTTGTATTCAGTGATTATGTAAAGCCTATGGCGCGTCTTTCTGCACTGATGAAGCTGCCGCTGACCTTTGTGTTTACCCATGACAGCATTGGTGTAGGTGAGGATGGTCCTACCCATGAGCCGATTGAACAGCTGGCTATGTTCCGCTCCATGCCCAATTTCCATGTGATTCGTCCCTGTGACGCAGTGGAGATGGCTGCAGCCTGGTACAGCGCTTTAGCATCTAAGGAAACCCCGACGGCTCTGGTTCTGTCCAGACAGAATTTGAATCCGGTAGGAGGAACCAGCAGAGAAGCGTTAAAGGGCGGTTATGTCATTGATGACTGTGAGGGAACTCCAGAGGTGATTCTGATTGCTTCTGGTTCAGAGGTAGATCTGGCAGTGAAGGCCAAGGAGATGCTGGCTGCAGAGGGACGGAAGGTACGCGTGGTTTCCATGCCGTCTATGGATATTTTTGAGGAGCAGAGTGCAGAGTACCGCGAATCTGTTCTGCCGAAGACAGTACGCCGCCGTGTGGCAGTGGAGGCTCTGGGAACCTTTGGCTGGGAACGGTATACCGGCCTGGATGGAGTGACAGTGGGGATGAACAGCTTCGGAGCAAGCGCACCGGCAGGAGAGCTGTTCCGCCATTTTGGATTTACAGCAGAGCGTGTAGCTGAGGCTGCAAGAGGTTTATTTTAAATAGAACGTGAATGAGAGTCCGGCCCTGTAGAGGGCCGGGTTTCTTTTTACTTGCAATCAACAGTGCTTTCTTTTATACTACATGTAAACTGTTACTATAAAACTGGCAGTTCCAAAAAGGAGATATTGTATGGACAAATATTGCGTTGGTGTAGATGTAGGCGGAACGACTGTAAAGCTGGGCCTGTTCCAGACAAACGGAAGGCTGATATTTAAGTGGGAGATCCCTACAAGAAAGGAAGACAGTGGAAAATACATACTGGAAGATGTTTCCGTTGCTGTCCGAGAGGTACTGAGAGAGCGCCAGATCCACCTGGAACAGGTAGTTGGTGTAGGTCTTGGAGTACCTGGGCCAGTACTGCCTGACGGACGGGTTGAACGCTGCGTGAATCTGGGATGGCATAATGTGAATCCTCAGAGCCAGCTGAGCGGTTTGTTAGACAATATTCTGGTTAAAAGCGGAAACGATGCCAATGTAGCAGCGCTGGGCGAAATGTGGCAGGGCGGCGGCATGGGCTTTACAGATATTATTATGGTTACTCTGGGAACAGGTGTCGGCGGCGGCGTTATTATCGATGAAAAGATCGTGACAGGCAAGCATGGTCTGGGCGGAGAGATTGGACATATCCATATCCGGGATGAAGAAACGGAGAAATGCAACTGCGGCGGAATTGGCTGTGTGGAGCAGATCGGAAGTGCTACAGGCATTGCCAGAGAGGCAAGAAGAAAGATGGCAGCCAGCGATGAGCCCTCTTCTATGAGAGTCTTTGGAGATGGAATTACAGCAAAGGATGTTCTGGACGAGGCAAAGAAGGGGGATGAGATGGCGTTGGAGGTTGTGGAAACCGTGGGACGTTATCTGGGAATGGCCCTGGCTCAGCTGGCAATGACGGTGGATCCTCAGATGTTTGTAATCGGCGGAGGCGTTTCTAAGGCAGGGCAGTTCCTGATTGATGTAATCACAAAGTATTATAATTATTACACTCCGATTTCTGAAAATAAGGCAGTGATTGGCCTTGCAAAGCTTGGTAATGACGCAGGCATTTATGGAGCAGCAAGACTGGTTCTGGGATAAAAAACGAACGGAAGAATAAAATGAGGAGACCCCGGTGGACTTTCGTCCAGCCGGGGCAATTATGAAAAATCTATGTGCAATTTGACCATGAAATCAAGCCACAACCTTGATTTTCTATGAATTTAGTATAAAAAAACTATATGAATAAATTATGAACACATTGTAAACAGATTATGAAATACCGTGTTCCCATTTTAAATGCGGAGGTGAAAAAATGCCGGTAGAAAAAAGGAAAACGATTGTAATCGGACACAAAAATCCGGATACAGATTCCATCTGTTCTGCTATCTGCTATGCAAATCTGAAGACTTCTATCACTGGAAAGGAGTATGTGCCATGCAGGGCAGGACGTATCAATGAAGAGACTCAGTTTGTCCTGAATTATTTTGGGGTGGAGGCTCCGGAACTGGTCAGCAATGTCAAAACTCAGGTGAGAGATATTGAAATTCGGGAAACGGCAGGCGTGGATCGGAATATTTCTCTGAAAAAGGCATGGAATCTGATGCAGGATGCCAATGTAGTAACTCTTCCAGCAGTAAACGCCAATAATGTTCTGGAAGGCCTGATTACTGTCGGGGATATTACAAAATCTTACATGAATGTGCTGGACAGCAGCATTCTGTCCAAAGCAAGGACCCAGTACAGCAATATTATTGAGACGCTGGAGGGCCAGCTGGTTATTGGAGAAGAAAGCGCCTATTTTGATCAGGGAAAGGTTCTGATTGCAGCGGCTAATCCTGATTTGATGGAATATTATATTGCGCCTCATGATCTGGTGATTCTGGGCAATCGATATGAATCCCAGCTGTGCGCCATTGAGATGGAGGCAGACTGCATTATCGTCTGCGAAGGCGCAGCGGTATCTATGACGATTCGGAAGCTGGCTCAGGAGCGGGGCTGTACGGTGATTACCACGCCCTATGACACCTATACAGCAGCCCGTCTAATTAACCAGAGTATGCCTATCAGCTATTTTATGAAAACAGAAAATCTGATTACCTTTGAAGACGGGGATTTCATCGATGATATTAAGGATGTTATGGCAAGCAAACGTCATCGAGATTTCCCGATTCTCGATAAGGATGGAAAGTACAGAGGCATGATCTCCCGCCGGAATCTGCTGGGAGCAAGAGGAAAGCAGATTGTTCTGGTAGATCACAATGAGAAAAATCAGGCTGTTGACGGAATTGAAAATGCAGAGATTCTGGAGATCATTGACCATCATAAGCTGGGAACCGTGGAAACCATTGCGCCGGTATTTTTCCGGAATCAGCCTCTGGGATGTACGGCAACCATTGTGTATCAGATGTATAATGAAAACAGTGTTCCCATGGATAAAAAAATTGCGGGACTTCTGTGCAGCGCGATCATTTCTGATACCCTGTTGTTCCGTTCTCCTACCTGTACGGAAATTGATAAAATGGCAGCTTTGGCTTTGGCTGGAGAAGCGGGAATTGATATCAATCAGTATGCCAGAGAAATGTTCTCTGCAGGCAGTAATTTAAAGTCCAAAACAGATGATGAGATTTTCTATCAGGATTTCAAGCGCTTTAATTCTGGAAAAGTGTCCTTTGGAGTTGGTCAGATCAGTTCTCTGAATGCAGACGAACTGGACAGCTTGAAGGAACGTCTGCTGCCGTATCTGAAAAAGGCTCATAAGGAGCACGGAGTAGATATGATGTTCTTTATGCTGACTAATATTCTGAATGAATCTACGATTCTGCTTTATGAAGGGACAGGAGCCCTGCCTATGCTGACCAATGCTTTCCATCTGGAGGAAAATACAGAGGAGGCCAGGGATTCGGCCAGCGGCACGGTAGAGCTGCCGGGAGTTGTCTCCAGAAAGAAGCAGCTGATTCCGGCTATTATGATCGCATGTGAGGAATAGATAATTAAGGCAGCAGGAAAGGAGAGTTTTTGTTGGAAAAAGAGCATTGGAGAGGGGGCAATATGCTGTATCCGGTTCCGGCAGTTATGGTAAGCTGCCAGAGACCGGGAGAGCGTCCCAATATTATTACCGTGGCCTGGGCAGGAACGGTATGCTCGGATCCGGCCATGATTTCCATATCGATTCGAAAAGAACGGTATTCTTATGATATCATTAAGGAGACAGGTTCTTTTGTGATTAATCTTGTGAGCCGTGATCTGACGGCGGCAATGGATACCTGCGGTGTTCGTTCCGGACGGGATATGGATAAATTCCAGGAGCTGCATTTGACGCCTCAACAGTCCCAGCATGTGGAGGCGCCGGGAATTGCAGAGTGTCCGGTGAATCTGGAGTGCCGGGTAAGCCAGGTGATTCCTCTGGGAACTCACGATATGTTTCTGGCAGAGGTTGTGGGAGTTTCTGTTGACAGACAGTATATGGATGAAAAGGGAACGTTTCATTTAAATGATGCAGGGCTGGTGGCCTACTCCCATGGAACGTATTTTGAACTGGGAGAAAAAATTGGCACTTTTGGATACTCAGTAAGAAAGAAACCGGAAAAGGAGTCCAAGGGAAGTCCGGAGAAAAGAGCCGGAAAGAAGCCGGAAAAGCAGCCTAAGGGAAAGCCGGAGAAAAGAGCCGGAAAGAATCTGGAAAAGCAGCCCAAGGGAAAGCCGGAGAAAAGAGCCGGAAAGAAACCGGAAAAGCAGTCTCAGGGAAAGCTGGAGAAAAGAACCGGAAAATAACCGGGAAGACAGAAGGGTTCGGGAAAAAGACCCAGGCGAGAATAAAAAAATCAAAACAGACACGGGAGAAGCGACAGGATGAAATCAAATATAACACTGATAGGAATGCCTGCATCGGGCAAGAGCACCATCGGCGTACTGCTGGCAAAGCGGCTGGGTTATTCTTTTGTAGATGTGGATATTGTAATTCAGGAAGAAACGGGAAAACTGCTGAAGGAAATTATTGAAGAGCAGGGAACGGAAGGCTTTCTGAAGGTAGAAGAGGAGATTAACAGTCAGCTGGATGTGGCCCGGTCTGTGATTGCGCCGGGAGGAAGCGTAATTTACGGTCCGGCTGCGATGGAGCATTTAAAGAAAATCAGTACAGTAGTTTATTTAAAGCTGGATTATTCAGAGCTGGAACAGCGGCTGGGTGATTTAAAGGACAGAGGTGTTGCATTAAAAAATGGAATGACCCTGATGGATCTATACCAGGAGAGGGTTCCCCTGTATGAAAAATATGCTGATATTACGGTGGACGAGGGACACAGAGGACCGGGGCCTGTGGTGGACGAGCTGAGGGCTTTGATGGAACAGAGGATTGCGGAAGGTCTGCAGGCCCGATAAGGAAAACGGTCATAAATGGCTGAGTGGAACAAACAGGCTTTGAGCCTGGGATACAGCTGGAAGAAATTCTGACTGAAAATAATAACGGGGAGAGAGGACAAGGATATGAAGTATATTGTAATGCTTGGAGATGGAATGGCAGATTATCCGGTGGAGGCTTTAGGCGGAAAGACTCCATTGGAGGTGGCAAAGAAACCGAACATAGACCGTCTGGCCAGAGGAGGCCGTCTGGGCATGGTAAAGACTGTGCCAGATGGATTGAAGCCTGGAAGCGATGTGGCAAATCTGTCTGCAATGGGCTATGATCCGCTGAAATGCTACACAGGACGTTCCCCTTTGGAGGCCGTAAGCATTGGCATTCAGATGGACGATACCGATGTGGCTTTCCGGTGCAATCTGGTTACTTTGTCCGATGATGCAGAATATGCAGAAAAAACTATGGTGGATTACAGCTCCGGCGAGATTACCACAGCAGAAGCAGCAGAGCTGATCCGTGCAGTAGACGAAGCTTTCCGGACAGACGAAATCCTGTTTTATCCAGGTATCAGCTACCGGCACTGTATGATTTGGCATCAGGGGCCGGTTGGGCTGAATCTGACTCCTCCTCACGATATTTCGGATCGTAAGATAACAGAATATCTTCCTCAGAATCCGGTTATTTTGGATCTGATGAAGCGCAGCTATGAAATTCTGAAGGCTCACCCGATCAACCAGGACAGAATGGCCAGAGGGCTGAATCCGGCCAATTCCATCTGGCTGTGGGGCGAGGGAACCAGACCAGGAGTTACCGGTTTTGAGGCAGCCTATGGCGTGAAGGCGTCGGTTATTTCTGCCGTGGATCTGATTAAGGGAATCGGCCTGTGTGCAGGAATGAAGGTAATCGAGGTAGAGGGCGCAACCGGAAATATTGATACGAATTTTAAGGGAAAAGGAGAGGCAGCCTTAAAGACACTTCTGGACGGTCAGGATTTGGTTTATATCCATGTGGAGGCGCCGGATGAGTGCGGCCATCATGGAGATTTGGAAGGAAAGATTCAGGCCATTGAGCGGATTGATCAGGATATTGTAGGGCCGCTGCTAAAGGGTTTAGAAGAGGCGGGAGAGGATTATTCCATTCTGGTGATGCCAGATCACCCTACTCCAATTTCCATTAAGACCCATATCTCTGATCCGATTCCTTACCTGTTGTATTGCAGCACAGATGTGACAGACTCGGGAATTGATACCTACACAGAGAAAACAGGAAAGAGCACCGGAGTTTATGTAGAGCCGGGATATTTGCTGATGCAGCAGCTTTTGAAAAATAAATAACAGACTTCTGGGCAGCGCTGGAAATACAGACAGCTCCCTCCTGCAAAGAGCCGGGAAAATCCTGACTTTTTAGCAGGAGGGAGCTGTTTGAGTTATGATTACGATAACTTTACATCATAAAAAACGCGGGGAAATTAGGGAAGTACAAAAAAATAAGAAAAAAATTATGCAATATTTACAAAAAATAATAACATAATATTATTATAAATTGATTTTAAATAACATTTTACATATATTACAAAATTCTATATAATCAGATTATCAAGTTTATGAATTCATAACAAAAAAACAATATGGAGGCATAATATGAGTGTGACGGTATATGCAGTACTTGGATTTACCATGATGCTGGTTTTGACGGCAGTTTTGGTATCGGGAAAGTTTACTCCCTCAATTCCTATGATTGTAATTCCCATTGTATTTGCGATGATTATGAGACCGACCCTTGCCGACCTTTCTGATTGGGTAACAGCAGGACTAAAGGGGCAGGTCAGTAATGCGGCAATGTTTACCTTTGCAATTATTTTCTTTGGCGTTATGATGGACGCAGGTGTGTTTGACAGACTGGTAGGAAAGATGATGCTGGGTGCTAAAAGCGTTACAGCAGTTTGCATTTTGACAGTGCTGGCAACAATAGTAGGTCATTCAGACGGATCTGGCGCAACAACATTTTTGATTGTAATTCCTCCGTTCTTAATGATTTACCAGAAATTAAAAATGAGACCAATTGTTTTGATGTGTCTGGTTTCCCTGACAGCTGGCGTTATGAACTGTCTTCCCTGGGGCGGCCCCTGCGGACGTCTGGCAGCGGGATTTGGTGTTTCTGCTACAGAGATTATGATAGCCGAACTTCCTGGCATGATTATCGGATTAATCTGTTGTTTTCTGATTGCTCTGTATTATGCAGCGCAGGAGAAAAAAAGAGGGGCAGGCCTTCCTGCTGGAGTAAAGCCCGGGGATCTGTTCCGGGCAGCAGATAAGACAGAAGAAGAAAAAGCATTGTTAAGACCGCGTCTGTTCATGTTTAATGTAGCTATGATTATTCTGGTGGTTATTGCCATGTTTGCATCTGGCCTTCCTACTTTCTTTTGCTTTATGGCTGCTGCTTCAATTAGCTTAATTGTGAATTATCCGGGAGCAAAGCAGCAGGCTGAACGGCTGAAATCTTATGCACCGACAGTTCTTACCATGGTAAGCGTGCTGTTTGCTTCCGGTGTGTTTACAGGCGTTTTAAATAACAGCCCTATGAAAGATTCCATGGTACAGGTAGTATCTGAGATTCTGTCTGGTGGCACAGCAGCTCATATTAATACGATTATGGGCTTCCTCTGGGGGCCGCTGAGTGCTATAGGTCTGAACCACGAGGCGTGTGCATATACAATCGTTCCGATGCTCCAATCTATTGCATCGGATTATATTACTCCGGTTCAGGCTGCCGCTGCATATCTGATGACTTTTGTTCCTCAGGTTTTTGTAAATCCGGCTACAGCGGCTATGTACATTGGCCTTGGGCTTTCTGGGATTGAGTTTAAGGATCACTGGAAATTCTCATTTAAATGGGTAATGCTGATTTGCACCGCATGCTTCGCAGGCTCGTTGTTGATTGGAGCAATCCCATTTTAAAAAAGATGCTTTCCATGTGCAGCCATTCTTTTTATAATAGAAAGTAACTATTCAAGACGGCGGGAGATCTGGCAGGAAAATTCGTGTCAAGCTTGCTTGTAAGCGGATTTTCCTGCCAGATCTCACATCGGAGGAATCTCCGATGCTTCTTGTTCGGCTTTGCCGGACAAGAAGATGTCTCGTCTTGAAGATTTACTGGACAAGAAGAAAAAGCCTGTCTGTTTCAAGGGCAGGCTTTTCTGCAGAGGAAAGGATGGTGGCTTATGGCAGATTTGAAAGAACAGAAATATATTGTTGAAATTGCGAAAATGCAGGGAATTGCAAAAGCGGCAGAAAATCTTTTTATTTCTCAGCCGGCACTGAGCAAATTTCTTGCACGGACAGAACAAGAATACGGCATTTTACTTTTCGAGCGGATCGGAAAAAAGATGATTCCGACCTATGCAGGTGAGCAATATTTAAAATATGCAAAGCAAATACTGGAGCAGGATCGAAGCTTTCGTGAGCAGATTGCAGATATTAAGGAGCTGAAGAGCGGTTCTCTTGCGATTGGTTCCACTTATGGGAGAGGAAAAAATATATTTCCTGAAATTATTCCTGAATTTTATAAAAAATATCCCAAATTTGATCTGCACATTTATCAGGAAACGGCAGTTAAACTGGAGGAAATGCTTAGAACCGGTGAAATACAGATTGCAATGATGACTGGAAACAGCAGAGAAGAGCAGAGGGGAGAGTTTCATATAGAGATTGTCTCTTCAGAGGAAATTTGTCTGGTGGTTCCTAAAAATAGAAACCTGCAGGGGGTTCATAAATATGGATTTCGATATCCCTGGATAGACATCCGGCAGCTGGAGGGGGAACTGTTTCTTTTGCTGAATAATGGATCCAGACTTCGGGCTGTAACAGATAAGGTTATAAGGACCTATGGAATGTCTCCCAAAACTATAGAATTTTCTTCTATAGATACCATTTGGAAAATGGTGTGCCAGGGCTTTGGAGTTGCATTGGCATCGGATTTTCAAGTTCCTCAGGATGAGGAGGTAGAACTGTTTTCTGTGGGGTCTAAGCCAATTACATGGGAATTTATCATTATGACGAGGGTTGGAGGATATCGTTCTGTTCCGGTTCAGGATATGATTGATATAACGAAAAGGATTTATCAGAATTAAAATGCCTGAAAGGAATAGGCGAAAAGGCCATGAAAGATTATCAGGTATCAGAGAAAAAAATGACGCAGACATGGGGTGTCCTTGACAGACAGGCAGCGATGAAACTGGCAGGGACAGAGATACCCCGAGAGGCAATGAAAGCGGAGACAGGAGGAGGAAGGATTCTTGCTGTCAGAGAAGAAGAAACCCGGATAAGTAGGGAGAAATATCTGGAAGTGACAGGGGTGATTTATCCTGTTGATAGGAATGCTCCGAATATTGAGTGGAAAATTCTTCTGCCGTTTTGTTGGAATAAAAGAAGCGTACAGGTTGGCGGTGGGGCAAATAACGGACAGATTCCTGCTTTGGAAAAAGAACTCCTGATGTCAGAATACAACCCGGCAGAGCATGGATTTGTAGTCTTTGGAGATGATTCAGGCCATCAGTCTCGCGATCCCATGTCGGCAGACTTTGCATCGAATGAAGAGGCCCTTCAAAATTATATTCGTCTGCATTTAATAAAAACCAATGGAGTTATGCACTTTGTTGTAAAGAAATGCTATGGGGAGGATGCCGAACGGACATATTTTGTAGGCGGTTCTGCAGGAGGACGAGAGGCTTTGGAGTGTGCAGTTTCTTATGGAAAGGATTATGATGGTATTTTCTGTGCGGATCCGGCATCTAGCTTTGTGCTTTTGAGGATATGGGGAGCATTGCTTTCCAAAGCTGTATACGATAGCTACGAGGAAAATATTCACCCGTATTCTGATGGTTTTATCGATGAGAAAACACTTGCAGGGATTCAGAAGGATGCCATTGAATGGTATGATGAACTGGATGGAATTCGGGACGGGATTGTATCAAATATTTATGCTGCCCGGGCGAATCGCCATGTTTTTATAGAGATGATTCGGGAAAAATATCATTTGACAGAGGCTCAACTGCATACAATAGAAATTTATGAGAAAGGATTTGAGCTGGAGTATGCAATGCCAAATGGCGTAAATACCTATCATGGATGTTCAGCTCTTGAGGGCGGGATTATGGATTTGGGGCCAGATCCAGTTCCACGGGAGCCATTAGATACCAGGTACAATGTTCATCATGGAGACCGTTCAGATGGTGTATTTAAATATTTTATTACAAAGGACAAAAACTGGAAGCTGATTGCTCATGATTACCGCAGACCGGATCCTGAATTGTACAGGATGCTGATGGAGGCATCCTTATCTTATGATGTGAACCAGCCGGAGCTGGATGATTTTATTGCTCATGGAGGAAAAATGATTTTATTTACCAGCTGGAATGATATGTCTATCAGTCCCTGGCAGATCATATCTCAGTATCAGGGATATGTGAAAAAATACGGTCAGGAGCAGGTGGATCGCTTTTTAAAATTTTACTGTATGCCGTCGGCAACACACTGCAGTGGAATTTTTATGGATTATCTGGAATGGTTGGATACTTGGTGTACCACAGGAATCTACCCGTCAGAAACTCTGTATGGAAAAATTGCGGAGACAGGGGGAGAAATGCCGATGGCGGAATTCCCGGGGTGGGTTCGCTATACGGGCGGAGATCCAAAGGCAGGAACCAGTTATGAGATTTCCTATGAGATTCCAGAGGGATTTTTTGAGGAGTTTGCTTAAAAGAGAGCGGTATATCCAAAACTTTAAAAAGCAGGGGGCGATCAATGAACCCCCTGCTTTTTTAAAGCATCTCCATATATGCCAGAACCTGATCCAGCAGATCCAGCCCAACATAAATGAGTATGCCCAGAATAACGGCGGATATGGCCAGGAAAATCAGTTTGTAAAACAGATAAGCCCGGGCAAAATTCTGCCTCTGGGTATTTTTTTTATTAAATGCAAGGCGGAACAGATAGAACCAGCCTGCAATGGGAATGTTCATGCACATAAAGGTAAGAAACCAGGAGCTTACAGGTTCCTGCTCTGAAACAGAACCGGTACTGGAGGCCCCCTCTGGAAGGGATGGCTGTGGTTCTTCTTCGGATATTCCGGTCAAATCCAGCTTTGGAATATCGGCTGTTACATTCTGGATTTCCTGAGCCAGCGCCTCCTGAATTGCGGAGGTGTCATCGGCAGGGGAGGCTTCACAGGTCTGTGCTTCCTCCAGAAGCCGGAGGTTTGTTTTGGTATCATCTATGTGATCGCTCATTCTGCGCTTCCTCCTTCTGCCTGAGCGGCGGGATTTTGTTTTTCATTGCCGGGACCTGCCGGTAATGGGCCGGACGGAGTTCCGGCCTCTCCGGAAGGAACTCCCGGCCCTGCAATAACAGGAGAAGAAATACTCCATTTCATTCGCTCCTGAGTAAGAAAGCTTTGAAGCTGCGCCTGTCTGCTCTGAAGCTGCTGCTGCTCCTGCGCCTGTTTTTTGGCTTCTTCCTCGGCTTTTTTGTCTTCCATCATTTTCCATTCGGCAGCAGTAGGAAGCGTGGAAATACGGGCAATAGCGGCTTCCAGACGCTGGCTGTAGGAGACAGCTTCCTGATAATCTGCAACCAGAGGCAGCCGGTCAATCGCTGTCTGAACCAGCTGCTGGGCGTTGGGAGCCTGATATTCCAGATTTTCCACATCCATAAGAGCAGTCAGGAACGTATTTTTGCGGGTCTGGGCTTCCAGATCCTCTCTTGCCTTTATCGCATCCTCTTCAGCCTTTTTCTGGGCTTCGGCTGCTTCTCTTGCCTTTTGCTGTTCATAGAGGGTGATGGTCTCCTGCATCTGATCCATGATGGGGGCAAATTCCTCGTATTTAGAGGTTGTTCGCTCCAGAAGGGTTCCCCGGATGTCTCCCTCATCCATCTGGTTCAGCTGAGTAATAATAGTCTGATACTGTTCTTTTACCCAGTAGGTATCCTCCACAGTTTCGATGATTTTATTTTCGAACAGGGAAACAGCGGTTTCCAGCTGTTCGGCCAGCTTGCGCTGCTCCTTGTCGTGGATGCTCTGCTGAGCCCGGAGTTGGGCAGTTGTGCTGACATAATCAGTAATGCCGCTGCGGGAATCTGCCTGCATTTCTACGGAAGCGGGCTGTTCCCAGTCGAGAGGCTCCAGTCCTTCATGGATTTTATCCATAACCTGCTTCCAGATCTTTCCGGCGTAGGTGCTGCCGTAGATTCCAGGCATGGCCCGGGGAATATCATAGCCAACCCAGACTGCAGTGGTGTAGTAACGGGTATAGCCGCAGAACCAGGTATCCTTGCTGCTGTTGGTGGTTCCTGTTTTTCCGGCGGCAGGTATTCCGTTTTCCAGAGCCAGTCCTCGTCCGGTGCCATAGCTTTCAGTAAGTGTTCCCTTTAAAATATCTGTAAGCATAAATGCAGAATCTTCCTGATAGACCTGTTTTGCAAAGGGCTTGTAATGCTTCGTCACTTCTCCCTGCTGCTGATGCTCAATTCGAACAATGCAGGTCCGTTCATCGTATACGCCCCGGTTGGCCAGAGTGCTGTAACCCTTTGCCATATCAACAACACGAACGCCGTTGGTAAAACCGCCGATGCTCAGAGAAGGAACATTATTATCTACCCAGGTCAGTTTCTGGAATTCCATCTGTCCCAGATAATCCAGGCCGAAGTTGACGCCGATATCGGTAAGAATCTGCCATGCAACTGTATTTAAGCTGCGGTTTAGGGCTTCCCGGACAGTAACGTTTCCGTAGTAATGGCCGCCGCTGTTGGAAGGGCCGCCCTCCCATTTGTGATCGTCTACCATGCGGGCCGGATAATATTCTCCGGTGTCAAAGGCGGGACCATAGCTGATCAGAGGCTTAATGGTGCTGCCGGGCTGTCTGGCGCTTAAATAGGCCCGGTTAAAGGGATCGTCAGTTCCCCTTCCGCCCACAATGGCAGCGACATAATTGGTCTTGTTGTCTACAATGACTGCAGCGCCCTGAAGGGCATATTTTCCATTTTCCTGAAGTTCTGTATAGGATTCGAGAACAGTATCTACCTGAGTCTGGAGAACTTCCTGAAGCTGACTGTCCAGAGACGTATAAATACGATAGCCGCCTGCGCGGATTTCCTCATTTTTTGCCTTGTAGACGGTCTGGTAATTTTCCATATAAGAGTCATAATCCTCTTTGTCCTGGAAGGTGTACTGGAAGGGGAAGTCTTCCATTTTCATAAGAGCCAGAGCGGCACAGTGGATGGCGTAGCTGCTCTGGTAGTTCTCATCTGTGCCCTCAGCTTCCTCCTGAACAATACTCAGAGGCTGGGAAATGGCGTTCTGGTATTCTTCATCCGTCAGGTACTGGATTTCATGCATACTCTGGAGTACGTCGTTTCGTTTTTCCAGAGAATCATCGGGATTGCGGATGGGATCATAGGCAGAAGGGCTGTTGCTCAGACCAACCAGCACAGCGGCTTCCCAGGTTTCCAGATCCGCGGCGTCCTTTCCAAAATAGTAGCGGCTGGCAGCCTGGACTCCATAGCAGTGGTTGCCGTAAAAGTTGGTGTTGCAGTAGAATTCCATAATGTCTGCCTTGGAATATTTTTTTTCTACCTCCGGGGCAAGAAGAATTTCTACGATTTTTCTGGTAAAGCTCCGTTCCTGAGTCAGGTATGTATTTTTAATGACCTGCTGGGTAATGGTGGAGCCGCCCTGGGTGATCTCCCCACGGTTTTTTACCAGAGCCAGTCCCGCACGGAAGGTAGCGATCCAGTCTACTCCTGTGTGGCTTTTAAAACGCCGATCCTCCTGGGCAATGTAGGCGTTCTGCAGGTTCATGCTGATATCCTTAATGGGGACATATTCATAGTGACCGGCATTGATCAGGCCAATGAGCTGATTGTTTTTGTCATAGACCTCTGTGTCGGAAAGCAGCTGAAAGTCCTGCCTTTGCATTTGAGCCAGCTTGTCGTAGGCGACCTCCCGGCAGTAATCCAGATCCGGCTTTACCTTTGCATAGATTAACAGAGCAATCAGCGCGCCGAGAATCAGGCAGCCGGTCAGAAGATGGAGAAAGCTCTGAAGCAGCCAGCCGATGATTCCGAACAGGCTGATAAAAAAGCCTGCCAATCCTCTTGGCAGGGAACGGAGCAGTTGATTTCGTTTCATGTTGCACCTCGTTGTCTGGTTGTATTGGGTTACCATTGATTATAATACAAATCCGGCGGAAAACAACAAAAATAAGCGGAAAACATTGACTTTCCCGTTAAAAAGAAGTAAAAAGGTAGAGAAAACATAAGAAAAGAAAGAGCTATTATAAAATCGATAAAGGAAGGAATTTATATGTATCAGATAGATTTTAATCAGCCACTGGTGGTTCATTTTATTGGAATCGGAGGAATCAGCATGAGCGGTCTGGCGGAGATTCTTCTGCGGGAGGGCTTTACGGTTACTGGATCAGATGCCCATGAAACAGAACTGACGAATCATCTGGAAGCTGCAGGAGCGCAGATTTTCTACGGACAGAGAGCGGAAAATATTTCAGACAGTGTAAGGCTGGTGGTTTATACGGCAGCAGTTCATTCGGACAATCCGGAGTATGCGGCAGCTGTGCAGAGAGGACTTCCCATGCTGAGCCGCGCAGAGCTTCTGGGCCAGATGATGAAAAATTACAGACAGGCTGTGGCTGTGGCAGGAACTCATGGAAAGACAACAACTACCTCGATGCTGACAGAGATTCTTCTGGCAGCAGAGACAGATCCAACGATTTCCGTAGGTGGAATTCTTCATTCTATCGGAGGAAATATCCGGGTGGGGGGCTCAGAGCTGTTTGTGACAGAGGCCTGTGAGTATACGAATAGTTTTCTGTCATTTTATCCTACTATAGAAGTGATTCTGAATATTGAGGCAGATCACCTGGATTTTTTCAAGGATCTTGCAGATATTCGCCATTCCTTCCGGCTGTTTGCTGAGAATCTTCCGGCAGAAGGTCTTTTGATTATAAACAGTGATATTGAAAATTACCAGGAGATCTGTGGAGAACTTCCCTGTCGGACAGTGACCTTTGGACATGGAGCGGACAGTGATTTTTGCGCAGCAGATCTTTCTTATGACAGCTTTGGAAGACCTTCCTTTACATTGGTGGAGAATGGACAGCCGGGAGATCGAATTGAGTTAAGTGTTCCTGGAGAGCATAATGTATACAATGCTCTGGGGGCGATTGCTGCGGCCAGAGCTCTTGGGATTTCTGTCCACGGAATAGCACAGGGACTTCGAAATTTTACGGGAACAGAGCGGAGATTTGAGAAAAAGGGTGTGATGCACGGAGTTACTATTATTGATGATTATGCTCATCATCCCCAGGAAATAGCGGCAACTCTGGCGGCTGCAGCCAATTATCCCCATAAGAAGCTGTGGTGCGTATTCCAGCCCCATACCTACAGCCGGACAAAGGCCTTTCTGGATGAGTTTGCCCAGGCTCTTTCTGCAGCAGATGAGGTTGTGCTGGCTGATATTTTTGCAGCCCGTGAGACAGATACTCTGGGCGTCAGCTCCAGAGATATTGCCTCAAGAATCCAGGCTGCAGGCGGAAACGTCCATTATTTCCCTACTTTTGATGAAATAGAGACATTTCTTTTAGAAAATTGTTCAACAGGCGATTTGTTGATAACTATGGGGGCCGGAGACATTGTAAAAGTTGGGGAAAGACTGTTGGGATTATAAGTTATCCACATTATCCACATAGTTTTCCACTTTTTATGTAAAGGGACTATGTGGATTTTTTGATTTACATAAGAAAATGTCAAAAAATTTAAAAAACCTAGTATTTTCGTGGTTTTCGACCAGATTCGACAGATGCAGTTCGAATTATGTTGACTGGATATCCACATTATCCACATTATCCACAAAGAATTCTGTGGATAATCCCGCCTATTTCTTTTTAGAGCCGGATGTGTTAAGATACAGACAGGAGAGGATGAGGAGTTATGGACGCGATTTGCAGATTTGGAGTGGAGGCCACCCTGGTGGCAAATGAGTTTATTGACCGTTATATGGCAGATGCTAATGGAGAATATGTGAAGGTGTATCTGTACCTGCTGAGGCACCATCAGGAGAAGCCGGATGTGGGACAGATTGCCGATGACCTGAATCATACAGAGGCAGATGTGCGGAGAGCCCTGTCTTACTGGGAGAAGCTGGGGGCGCTGACTTTAAGCAGCCCGGAGCGCTCCGCCATGGAGAACCAGGGGGCTATCTGGAGAGACAGCGATTCCCGGAAAAGTTCGGTACAGCCCGCAGTCTCCGGTCAGGCAGGCGGCAGGTCAGAGTCAGACCAGAGCGGGGCAGCCAGTGAGAAGACGAGAGGCATTCTGCCAGCCGGAAGCGGGGGCTCCGGTCAGGCAGGTGCAGAGGCAGCGGCAGCCTCCGGGCGTCCGGTGTACAGTCAGGATCAGGTGAACCGCCTGCAGGGAGACGGAGAATTTTCTCAGCTTCTGTATATTGCCCAGAGGTACCTGAATAAGATATTTACACAGAGGGAGCTGGAGGTATTTGCCTATCTGTATGACGGTCTTCATATGTCAGCAGAGCTTCTGGAGTATCTGGTGGAATACTGCGTTCAGGGCGGGCATACCAGTATCCGCTATATTGAAACAGTGGCTTTGAACTGGCATGAAAAGGAGCTTCGCACAGTAGAGCAGGCCAAGGCCTATGCCAGCGGATTTACAAAGGACTCTTTTTCTGTTATGCGGGCCTTTGGTCTGACTGACCGGAAGCCGGGGGATGCGGAAAAGGAGATGATTGAACGGTGGTTTGGAACCTACGGATTTACCAGAGAGCTGGTGCTGGAGGCATGCAACAGGACGATGGAAGCCACTCACAATCCCAGCTTCCGCTATGCAGATCGGATTCTTTCTGAGTGGAAGAAGGCCGGAGTGAAAAACCTGCGGGATGTATCGGAGCTGGATGAGAAACGAAGGAGCCAGAAGCGAAAAGGCGGATCCGGGGGACGAAACGAGACTGCCCGGCCTCAGACCAACCAGTTTCATAATTTTGAACAGAGAGATACGGACTATGATTCTATGGTTTTAGAGCAGGTCCGCGGCTGGATCGGAGAATCATAACAGAGGAAAGGGGGAAACATAAGGGATGGCCCTGAGCAATTCGCAGTACAATGCAGTAATGAGAGAATATGAGAAGCGCCAGCTGAAGAACCGGCATGAGAGGGACGCGCGGATTGCCCGTGTGTATCAGCAGGTTCCCCAGTTAAAACAGCTGGAACAGGAAATCAGCGCTCAGGCGGCGGCCTGCGCAAGGCAGAGCCTTTCCGGAAGTCTGGAAAGGACAAAAGAGATGAAGGCGCAGCTGGAGGAAATGCGGCTCCGAAGAAAGGAGCTGCTGAAAAACAGCGGTTTCCCTGAGGACTATATGGAGATGCGCTATACCTGTCCGGACTGCAAAGATACAGGCTTTGCAGACGGAAAGCGGTGCCATTGCTTTGAACGGGCCAGAATGAGGATTCTGTACGCCCAGTCCGGCATTGAACAGGCGCTGGAGCGGGAGAATTTTTCCACCTTTTCCTTTGAGTGGTACGACAGCCGGGAAAAGGTTCCCCAGCTGGGAATGACGGAACTGGATTATATGAAGCTGGTTGCCAGACGGTGCCGGGAATTTGCGGCGGAGTTTCCGGGCAAGGGAGAAAATCTTCTCTTTACGGGAAGCACAGGCGTAGGAAAGACCTTTCTGACCAACTGTATTGCAAAGGCGCTGATTGACCGGGGGATTTCTGTTATTTATCTGTCCTCCCAGGATCTGTTTGAGCTGTTTTCCAAATGCAGATTCGGCCGGGATGGTCAGGACGAGGCGGAGGAGACCTGCCGCCATATTCTGGACTGTCAGATGCTGATTATTGATGATTTGGGGACAGAATTAAACAACTCCTTTGTTTCCTCTCAGCTGTTTTACTGTATCAATGAGCGAATCAATAGAAAGCTGGGAACTATTATCTCAACCAATCTTTCTATGGATATGCTGAGAGACACCTATTCTGACCGGGTTGCGTCACGGCTTATGAGCCATTATGCCACCATTCCCCTGTACGGAGGGGATATTCGGGTGAAAAAACGGCAAAGATACCGGGATTAACTTGACTTAAATGATTCCTGATGTTATAAAGAATACGTTAACAATAAAAGTAACGGTTCTGCTATGCAGCAATGCAGAGAGAAAAAGCATGGCTGAATTGTCGCCAGAACAATAAGAAAATTACCATACACATTTGGAGGACACCATGATATACGAAGAAAAAACCATTGAAACCATTCCAGTAGGGCCGTTGGGACTGATTCCGTTAAAGAGCTGCTCTGAGCTGGGCGCAAAGGTAAATGACTGGCTGGTAGAGTGGAGAAAAGAGCGGGAGAGCGATCACAAATCCACCATCGCTTTTGCAGGATATCAGAGAGATTCCTATATTATCGAAGCTGCTACACCAAGATTTGGATCCGGCGAAGGAAAGGGAACAATCAACGCTTCCGTTCGCGGTGATGATCTGTACATTATGGTGGATGTCTGCAATTACAGCCTGACTTATTCCCTGTGCGGAATGACAAACCATATGTCTCCGGATGATCATTTCCAGGATCTGAAGAGAGTGATTGCGGCAGCAGCAGGAAAAGCGCGCCGTATCAATGTCATTATGCCATTCCTGTACGAGAGCCGTCAGCATAAGCGTTCCAACAGAGAGTCTCTGGACTGCGCTCTGGCTCTGCAGGAGCTGACCAATATGGGCGTGGAGAATATCATTACCTTTGACGCTCATGATCCCCGTGTGCAGAATGCGATTCCTTTAAAGGGCTTTGAGACTGTACAGCCGATTTACCAGTTTATTAAATATCTTCTGAAGACAGAGACAGAGCTGGATATTGACAGCGATCACATGATGGTTATCAGCCCGGACGAAGGCGGTATGGGCCGTGCTGTGTACTTTGCCAACGTTCTGGGTCTGGATATGGGTATGTTCTATAAGCGCCGCGATTATACCCGCATTGTAGACGGACGCAACCCGATTGTAGCTCACGAATTCCTGGGCTCCAGCGTAGAGGGCAAGGACGTTCTGATTATTGACGATATGATTTCTTCCGGTGAAAGTATGCTGGATGTAGCCAAGGAGCTGAAGCGCAGAAAAGCAAGAAAGGTATTTATCTGTGCAACCTTTGGTCTGTTCACCAATGGACTGAACAAATTTGATGAGTATTATGACAACGGCATTATTGACCGGATTCTGACCACCAACCTGGTTTACCAGACTCCGGAGCTGCTGTCCAGACCGTACTACATTAATGTAGACATGAGCAAATATATTGCATTGATTATTGACAATCTGAATCATGATGATTCTCTCAGCGAGCTGCTGAATCCGACCAAGCGGATCAACAAGCTGCTGGAGAAATATCGCAGCAGATAGTCGGACAGAGGCGAATTCATTTATGGAAAAAAATAAAACCTGGACAGGGCCGGAGAGGAAGCTTACGGAAGATATCCCTATGGAAGAGCCGGTTAATTCCAGGGAGATTGGCGGTATATCGGATTCTGGCAGGGACACTGTCCGGGAAGAGGATATGCCCGGAACCGAGGCAGGGAAAAAGGCCGGCAGACAGCAGCCAGAGAAGGAAGAAAAGCAGGGCGGCTGGAAGCAGGAGGTCTGGGAGTGGTTTAAGATTATCATTTCCGCAGCTGCGATTGCGTTTTTCCTGAATACCTGTATCATCGCCAACAGCGAGGTTCCCAGCGGTTCCATGGAAAATACGATTATGACAGGAGATCGGGTAATTGGCTCCCGCCTGTCTTACAAATTCGGAGATCCGGAGCGTGGAGATATTGTGATTTTCCGTTTCCCGGACAATGAAGAGATTTATTATGTCAAGCGGGTTATCGGACTTCCGGGAGATACCATTGATATTGTAGACGGCCATGTTTATCTAAATGGGTCAGAAACACCCCTGGATGAGCCTTATATCAGGGAGCCGATGATTCCAGAGGAGCCTATGCATTTTGAGGTTCCAGAGGACAGTTATTTTATGATGGGCGACAACAGGAATTATTCCTCAGATGCCCGCAGATGGAAGAATACCTATGTGAAGCGGGAAAAGCTGGTAGCAAAGGTATTGTTCCGCTACTTCCCCAAGCCCAGCAGAATAAAGTAGGGCAGGAAGACATATTCGCGATAAAATGATAGAAATGCAGACAGATGCAAAGAGAGGTTGTTAGGCTTCGAAGGCGTTGTCTGCATTTTTTTATTTCATAGGAAATTGCATCCTATGAAATAAAAACGCTCCGCGAGGATCGCCATGCGGCGGCAGAGAATTTTGTCGCAGAAGCGACCCGCCGCAGGCGGAGAAGCTCGCGAGCGAGCTTCTTTCTTGATAGGAAATACGTCCTGTGAAAAAAGATGAATATTTTGTTTTGTAAAAACAATTAAAACAATTTGAAAAATTTCAGAAAATATATAATATTTTAGATGAAAAGAACAAAACTTTATTTTGTTAAGTTCATTTAGAAGAAAAATAGGTTTTTACGGAAGAAAATAAATTGACATTTAATAAAATTTAGTTTAAAATGGCACTTACACAAAACGAAGGCGTTTTGAAGGTAAAACTTCAAGGCGCCTTTGTGCTTTTCCGGATTTGCAGATAGGCGGACGAGGGAAATAGAAAGTTTGGGAACCGGGAGGGAGAAAAATCATGGCGATGATCAAAATGGAGCATGTGAATAAATATTTCGGTGATCTTCATGTGCTGAAGGATGTGAATCTGGAGGTCAAAGAGGGAGAAAAGCTGGTTATTATCGGTCCGTCAGGTTCCGGGAAATCTACTACGGTTCGCTGTATGAATTTTCTGGAGGAGCCTACCAGCGGCAGGGTTTTGGTAGATGGAAAGGAGCTGAACCACAAAAACAGGGTTCATGTGATTCGGGAAACCTCATCTATGGTGTTTCAGCAGTTTAATCTGTATCCGCATATGACGGTTTTGAAGAATCTGACGCTGGCGCCGATGAAGCTGCACCACAAGAGCAAGGCAGATGCAGAAGAGCTGGCTTACCATTATCTGGATGTGGTTGGACTGAGAGATAAGGCCCATGTGTATCCCACGACTCTTTCCGGCGGACAGCAGCAGCGAATTGCAATAGCAAGAGCGCTCTGTATGCAGTCAAAGATTATTCTTTTTGATGAACCCACATCGGCCCTGGATCCAGAAACGATTCAGGAGGTTCTGGATACAATGATTAAACTGGCAGATGAAAATATCACCATGGTGGTGGTTACTCATGAAATGGGATTTGCCAGACAGGTGGCAGATCGGGTTGTATTTATGGATCACGGGGAGATTATTGAGGAAGGAACACCAGAGCATTTCTTCACCAATCCCCAGCAAGAGAGAGTGAAGCAGTTCCTTGGAAAAATTATAAGATAAAGAATTTCCGGAAAGAAAAGGAATATGATTTAGGGCATAGCTTTTATGCTTTAGATAATCTCCAGACGGCATATCTGAAAACAGGGAAGGATCAGACAGAGAAAAGAAAAAGGAAAATGAGGAGGAGACATTATGAAAAAGAAAATCGCATTATTACTGGCAGGACTGATGACAGTAGCTATGGTGACCGGATGCTCAGGCTCAGGAAGCGCAGATACCACAGCGGCAGACACAAAGGCAGCTGAAACTGCAGCAGCAGATACGAAAGCGACAGACACCGCAGCAGCAGACACTACAGCAGCAGATACCACAGCGGCAGATGCTTCCGCAGATGTGCAGGCCATTAAGGACAGAGGCGTTCTCCGTGTAGGCGTTAAAAATGCAGTTCCCGGCTTTGGTCTTCAGGATGCCCTGACCGGCGAGTATACAGGAATGGAAATTGATCTGGGCGCAAAGATTGCCGAGGAGCTGGGCGTGGACGTGGAGTATACAACCGTTACCGCAGCAACCAGAGGAGAGCTTCTGGATTCCGGGGATATTGACTGTGTTCTGGCTACCTTTACGATTACAGAGGAGAGAAAACAGACCTGGGATTTCACAACCCCATATTATACTGATGCGGTTACTGTTCTGGTTGAGGATGCTTCCGGAATCAAAACGCTGGCAGATTTGAAAGACAAAAAGGTAGGCGTTTCCTCCGGTTCTACTTCTGCAAGAGAGCTGACAGCAGCCATGATTGAGGCTGGCGTGTTAGACGGCGAGGGCTTTGACCGTGATACCTTTGACGCAGCAACCTGGACTAAGGGCATCAGCTATCGTCAGTATGAGGATTATCCGGCAATCTCTACCGCTCTCAGCGCAGGTGAGATAGATGCTTTCTGTGTTGATAAATCTATTCTGGCAATCTATAAGACAGATGGACGTTCTTACATTGAAGACAAATTTGCTCCTCAGGAGTATGGCGTTGTAACGAAAAAGGGCTCCGGCTTCTCCAAGGTTTGCGAGGATCTGGTAACCAAATGGCTGGATGACGGAACCATCCAGGGTCTGATTGACAATTACGGACTCAACTAAAACAGTGATTATGAAAAATACCGGCAGGTGAGGCAGGGGAGGTAAAAAATGGCAGGTTTATTTTCAGCTGATGCATGGGAGAAGGTGTGGACCTTTCGCGGAACGTTTTTTCTGGGAGTGGAGCATACGCTGATGACCGCAGTGTTTGCGCTTTTCATATCTCTGCTTCTGGGAATCGCATTTGGACTGATGTCTACAGGAAGAAACAAGGCGCTGAGGGCTATTGCCCGGGTTTACGTGGAATTTATACAGAACACGCCGCTGCTTCTGCAGATTTGTTTTCTGTATTACGCTCTGGCATTTTCCGGAAACAGTATTGGCATTATTGCAACGGGAATTATTGCTCTGGGAGTGTATCACGGCGCTTATGTAGCCGAGGTTATCAGGGCAGGAATCGAAGCGATTCCCAAAGGCCAGTTTGAGGCAGCCGAGTCTCAGGGCTTTGATTATTTTCAGAAAATGTATTATATTATTCTGCCTCAGAGCGTGAAGATTATTTTGCCTCCCATGGTGAATCAGGTTGTGAATCTGGTGAAAAACACCTCCTGCCTCTACATTATTGGAGGAACGGATTTGATTTCTGTTACCTACAGCTTTGTAACAGGAGCCAGTACCGGCGGCGCTTATGCGCCGGCGTATCTGCTCAGCGGCCTGCTTTTCTTTGTTATCTGCTTCCCTCTGTCCACACTGGCAAGCGTGTGGGAGAACTCGTTAAAGAAGCGGGATGCAAGAGTGACTGTGACAGAAGAAGCTGCAGCATAAAAGAAAGGGGAGAATGAGTCTATGAGTACAATAGAAGGAAGTCTGCGGATTATTACGAATCCGGCAGTCCTGAAGTTTATTATGAAAGGCGTGGCATTTACCCTGATTATTTCTGTAGTGGCAGTGCTTATGGGAATTTTTGTGGGATCGATTCTGGCGCTGGTACGCAATTACTGCAATAGAGGCGTTGCCAGAATTTTGAAATGGATGGCAATTGTGTATATTGAGATATTCCGAAATACGCCTTTGCTTTTGTGGATTTTTGTCTGCCTGATTTTCTGTCCCTGTCCGTCCTTTCTCCAGAGGAAAATGTTTGGACTGACCTCTGTAGAGGTAAAGCTTCTGTTTAAGGCAGCCGCAGCGCTGGTTTTGTTTACTTCTTCTGTTATTGCAGAGATTGTAAGAGGCGGACTGAACTCGGTTGCGCTGGGGCAGTTTGAAGCAGGCCATTCTCAGGGCTTTCATGTATTTCAGGTTATGTACTATATTGTGCTGCCGCAGGCATACCGCAATATTGTGCCGACTCTGTTAAGCCAAGTAGTGACAACCATTAAGGACTCCTCTTATCTGGCCAATGTGGCAGTGATTGAGCTGATGGCCAGAGTGCGTCAGGTTATGAACGCATCTTATCAGTATAATGGGCTGGGAACGACCAATGTATCTGATGTTTTTGTTCTGTTTGGCCTGGCAGCCATGATTTATTTTATTATTAATTTTACCCTGTCCTGTATTGTAAGAAGCATGCAGCAGAGGAGAATCAAGGCTGTTCCGGCGGCTGACAGGGCAGCCCAGGCTGCGATTCGCACATCAGAGGCCTGATGGATACAAAGATTTCAAAAGGAGGGCCTGAAGGCAGAAATGAAGGATTCATACGTAATTACCATATCGCGGCAGTTTGGAAGTATGGGAAGACCGATTGCCTGTGAATTATCACAGCGGCTGGGAATTCCTTTTTATGACCGGGATATTGTAGAGGAAACGGCAAAGCGCATGGGACTTCCGATTTCCGTTGTCAGTGACAAAGAAGAGGTTTCCAATTTTCCCTACCTGCGGTATCTGTATCCTTTGGGAATGGTGGTTCCCAGTATGCAGGATGAAATTTTTCAGATTGAGAAAAATATTATTATGGATCTGGCGGATAAGGGGCCGTGTATTCTGGTAGGCAGATGTGCGGACAGTATTCTGGCAGAGAGAAAGAATCATTTCAGTATTTATATTTACGCATCTTATGAAAACAGGCTGAAAAACTGCTGTGAATATTTTGAGATGGAAAAGGCTGCGGCAGAGAAGATGATTGTAGACGCAGATCATTCCAGAACCCTGTATCACAAGAGATACAGCAAGGGATATCACAGTGAGCTGGATTATAAGGATGTTGCCTTAAACAGCGGTTCCTTCGGGGTGAAAGGAAGCGCGGAAATCCTGGAGGCCATGATTCGAAACTGGCTGAATTGTTGAAGTTCATAAAAATCGTTAAAGAGAATCCTGCAGGCCGGGATTCTCTTTTCCTATGAATTGCCTTTTTGAGGTTCCTATGATATAGTTTAGTTATAAAAAAACGGTGTGGAAACCGAAGAATCTGAGGGAGAGAAAAGATGAAAGATACGACGTTGGTAATTATGGCAGCTGGTATTGGCAGTCGTTTTGGCGGAGGAATCAAGCAGCTGGCTCCGGTGGGGCCCAATGGCGAGATTATTATGGATTATTCCATTCATGATGCGCTGGAAGCAGGCTTTAATAAGATTATTTTTATTATTCGCAAGGATCTGGAAAAGGATTTTCGGGAGATTATCGGCAATAGAATTGAAAAGATTGCCCGTGTAGAATATGCTTTCCAGGAGCTGGAGGAGCTTCCGGCAGGATATCAGGTTCCGGCAGGCCGGACAAAGCCCTGGGGTACCGGACAGGCAGTGCTGGCTGTAAAGGGCATGGTTCATGAGCCGTTCCTGGTAATCAATGCAGATGACTATTACGGCAAAGAGGGCTTTTCCAAAATTCATGATTATATGGTTCATGAGATGGATACAGAGTCTGACGTTTATGATATGTGTATGGGCGGATTTATTCTGGAAAATACTTTAAGTGAGAACGGAACCGTGACCCGCGGTGTGTGCCAGGTGAATGAGGACGGTACCCTTCGGGATGTGACAGAGACCTTTGACATTGAGTGGAAGGACGGCAGCTTAAAGGCCAATGATGAGCAGGGAAATCCCGTTTCTGTAAATCCGGATCAGCATGTATCCATGAATATGTGGGGACTTCCGCCCCGTTTCCTGGAGGAGCTGGAGACAGGCTTCCCGGAGTTTCTGGACAATATTCCAGAGGGAAATTTAAAGGCAGAATATCTGCTTCCCAGAATTATTGATAAGCTGATCAAGAGCGGCAAGGGCAAGGTAAAGGTGCTGGAAACCAGAGATAAATGGTTCGGCGTTACCTACCAGGAGGATAAGGCTGCTGTCGTGGATTCTATCCGCCGTCTGATTGAGGAAGGTGTTTATAAGGAGAAATTATATGACTAAATTGATTTCCTGGAATGTGAATGGAATCCGCGCCTGCGCAGGCAAGGGCTTTCTGGACTTTTTCCGTCAGGCAGATGCAGATGTGTTCTGCCTGCAGGAGACAAAGCTTCAGGCAGGGCAGCTGGAGCTGGATTTGCCTGGATATTATCAGTACTGGAATTATGCAGAGAAAAAAGGCTATTCCGGCACTGCGCTTTTTACCAGACAGGAGCCCTTGTCCGTGACTTATGGGATCGGGATTCCAGATCACGACAGGGAGGGACGGGTGATTACAGCAGAGTTTCCGGATTACTATGTGGTAACCTGCTATACGCCCAATTCCCAGAACGAGCTGGCGCGTCTGGATTACCGTATGGAGTGGGAGGACGCCTGGCTTGGTTATTTAAAAGGGCTGGAGGAGAGAAAACCGGTGATTTTCTGCGGAGATCTTAACGTGGCCCATCAAGAGATTGATTTAAAAAATCCAAAGACAAACAGAAAAAATGCAGGCTTTACTGATCAGGAGAGGGAGAAGTTTACCCGGCTTCTGGAAGCGGGCTTTGTGGATACCTACCGATATTTTTATCCGCAGCAGGAAGGGGTGTATTCCTGGTGGTCCTATCGGTTTAAGGCCCGGGAGAAAAATGCAGGATGGAGAATCGATTATTTCTGTGTGTCAGAGACATTGAAGAGCCGGTTGGAGAGCGCGGCGATTCACACGGAGATACTGGGCTCGGATCACTGTCCGGTAGAGCTGGTGATTTCTTAGGTCATAGGAAATTGTGTCCTGTGACCTAAAAACGCTCCGCAGGGATCGCCATGCGGCGGCAGAGAATTTTGTCGCAGAAGCGACTGGCCACAGGCGAAGAAGCTTGCTTGCAAGCTTCTTTCTTTGGTCCTAGGATATTCCTGCGGCAGATTGGGGGCAGCTGCGGGAATAGGATTTCTTCTTTGTAACTTAATAACGGGGACGTGAAATGGAAAGGTGGAAGGATGAGACAGTATCAGATTTGCATTGACAGCGCAGGGGTATATCCGATGGGGCTTACACCAACGGAGAAAGGAATTCACGTATCGGTTGCAGCGGCTGCAAAGGAGTGCAGCCTGCTTTTGTTTTCGCCGGAAAAGGGCAGGGGCGAAAAACAGGAAGCGGCAAGAATCAGATTTCCGGAAGCAGGACGTCATGGTCAGGTATGGGAGATGACAGTAGAGGGAGAGGGATTACAGCAGTATGAGTATGCTTTTGAGGCGGATGGAAAACGGTTTTCGGATCCCTGCGGCAGAAGCTTTTTGGGAAATGAAGCATGGGGATGTCTGGAAAATGGAGAGAGACTTCTTACAACGCCGGTCAGTCAGCCGGAGTTTGACTGGGGGGGGGATGTTTCTCTGCGGATTCCTTATGAGGAGTGTATTGTATACAGGGCTCATGTGCGGGGGCTGACAAAGGACGGCTCATCTGGTGTCCGGAATAAAGGGACTTTTGCAGGCGTTGTGGAAAAGATTCCCTATCTGAAGGAACTGGGAATTACGACGCTGGAGCTTATGCCTGTCGCGGAGTTTCAGGAGATTGAGATGCCGGATGTAGCGGACGGCAATCCCTATGGAGACGGCCCGAAGCCTACGGGAAGATTAAATTACTGGGGTTGTGGAGCTGCTTTCTATTATGCGCCGAAGGCCTCCTATGCAGGTACGGGAAGAAATCCGGCGATGGAGTTTAAGCAGATGGTAAAGGCCCTTCACCAGGCAGGAATGGAAGTGGTTATCGAACTGTTTTTCACAGGCAGGGAGACGCCAGCGGCAGTTCTGGATGTGGTGCGGTTCTGGGTTCGGGAATTCCATGTAGACGGAGTTCATCTGACGGGACAGGCACCTGCCTGGATTCTGGCAAAGGATCCCTATCTGACGGACACGAAGCTGTGGGCTACCTATTGGGATGACGGAGATAAGGAACCGGGATATCAGAAAAATCTTGGCGAATTCAATGATGGTTTTCTGGTGGATATGAGGCGGGCCTTAAAGGGAGATGAGGATCAGATGAAAAATCTGATTTTCCGCAGCCGCCGCAATCCGGCTGGTCACGGCGTGATCAACTATATGGCTACCAACAATGGGTTTACGCTGATGGATATGGTTTCCTATGACAGGAAGCATAATGAGGCCAATGGAGAAGAAAACCAGGATGGGACGGATTATAATTACACCTGGAACTGCGGGGAGGAAGGCCCCAGTCGGAAGAAAAAGCTGGTTCAAATGCGCAGACAGCAGCTTCGCAATGCCCTTTTGATGGTATTTTTAAGCCAGGGTACGCCGCTGCTTCAGGCAGGAGATGAATTTGGCCACAGTCAGGGCGGCAATAATAACGCATACTGTCAGGATAATGAGATTTCCTGGCTGAACTGGAAGCTCCAGAAAACCAACCGGGAACTGCTGGCCTTTGTAAAGTATCTGATTGCTTTCAGAAAAGCCCATCCTGTATTTCACATGAAGGAAGAGCCCAAGGTAATGGATTATCGGGCAGTAGGAAAGCCGGATATTTCCTACCACGGAGTCAATGCCTGGAAGCCGGAGTTTGAGAATTTCCGCCGGCAGATCGGCATTATGTATTGGGGACCTTATGGGAAAAAAGCAGACGGAACCGCGGATGAAACCTTTTTTGTCGCATATAATATGCATTGGGAGCCTCATGAATTTGCCCTTCCTCATTTGCCCAGATCCCAGCAGTGGAAGATTGCTTTTGATACCAGCGACAGCAGCGGAAGCGGGTATTATGAAGCGGGGCAGGAACGGGAACTGGAAAATCAGAAGCGGTATATGGTACCCTACCGTTCGATTATTGTATTTGTAGGAAAACCGGTGCCGGATCAGGGGAAAGAGGAGAGGTGCAGGAAGAACGCAAAGCCGGGAAAAATGGGAAAGCCCGCAAAAGCAGAAGAACCTGTGAATGAGGCAGAACCGGGAAAGCAGGAGGGGGAGGAAGATGCGCACATTTGAGGATTTGAAAGAGATCGTTGCGGTATTGCGTTCGGATCACGGATGTCCCTGGGACAGAAAGCAAACCCTGGAGAGTCTGAA
Organism: Lachnoclostridium sp. Marseille-P6806; assembly: GCF_964238185.1. Taxonomy (NCBI): domain Bacteria; kingdom Bacillati; phylum Bacillota; class Clostridia; order Lachnospirales; family Lachnospiraceae; genus Lachnoclostridium; species Lachnoclostridium sp. Marseille-P6806. The sequence continues at coordinate 362,243 of NZ_CAXSLG010000003.1, read as the reverse complement.
GCCTTACCTGCTGGAGGAAAGCGGGGAGGTGCTTGCGGCCATTGATCATCACGATATGGAAAATCTCTGTGAGGAGCTGGGGGATGTGCTTTATCAGGTTATGATTCAGAGCCAGATTGCCAGCGAGCAGGGACTCTTTACTGTAGAGGATGTGATCGATGGCTTATGCGAGAAAATGATTCGCCGCCACCCCCATGTATTTGGAGATGCAGTAGCCGCGACACCGGAGGAAAGTCTGGATTTATGGAATGAGATTAAAAAGCAGGAAAAAGCCAAAAAAACTTGACAAAGAGCAGTAAACCATATATAAATGGAAGAGTACATTTTTTATTTGATTAGTGTCCGGCAGGGCTTGTCGGACCATTGCAGGAGGAATTAATAATGAACAAGACAGAATTAGTTGCAGCAGTAGCTGAGCAGGCTGGTCTTTCTCGTAAGGATGCAGAGGCAGCAGTAAAGGCTTTCACAGATGTGGTTGCTGATGCTTTAAAGAATGGTGATAAGATTCAGCTGGTAGGCTTTGGTACATTCGAGGTATCTGAGAGAGCAGCAAGAGAAGGAAGAAATCCGAAGACTGGTGAGAGCATGAAGATCGAAGCCTGCAAGACTCCGAAGTTCAAAGCAGGTAAGGCTCTGAAGGATCTGGTAAACGCATAATTTATGAGGCTGGACAAATATCTGAAGGTTTCCCGACTGATTAAGCGCAGGACGGTGGCCAATGAAGCCTGCGATGCAGGACGGGTGCTGCTCAACGACCGGCCGGCCAGGGCATCGGCCAGTGTAAAAGCCGGGGATATTATTGAAATACAGTTTGGAACAAGCTCCGTAAAAGTGGAGGTTCTTGATGTGCAGGAAACCGTGCGCAAGGACGATGCCAAAGAACTGTACCGTTATCTTTAAAAGTCATTATCATAAATTTTTTCATCTCCCCATATACTGAACCAGAGGTTCGGATATGGGGAGGTTTTGATTTATATGGAAGAAAAAGAGGGAATCCGTCCTCACTCCTGTCAGGTACAGAACCGTTCGTCAGTCAGGCTGACCGGAATTCGTGAGGTGGTATCTTTTGACGAGCAGCAGGCTGTTATGGATACAGATATGGGGCTTCTGACGATAAAGGGAAAGGATCTCCATGTAAGCCGTCTGACGGTAGAGCAGGGAGAGGTGGATCTGGAGGGAACTGTGGACAGTCTGGTTTACTCTTCTAATGAAGCATACCGAAAGGCCGGAGAGTCGCTGCTTTCTCGCCTGTTTAAATAAATTGTCAGGAGCGTGAAGCATGAGTCCCAGTATTCAGACAGAGGCAAGGCTGATTTTAGTCAGCGCAGCAGCCGGAGCAGGGCTGATGGCAGTTTATGACTGTCTGAGGATTTTTCGTCTTCTGGTACGCCACAGCTGGCTGTGGGTAGGGCTGGAGGATTTTTTATACTGGATTTTTGCAGGCTTTGCCACCTTTTATCTTCTTTACAGGGAGAATGACGGAGGCCTGCGTTTTTGCGTAATTGGAGGAGTGTTGGCTGCAATGATTGCATATGACCGGGTTTTCAGCGCAAATTTTATGAAGCTATTGAAAAAGGCTGGGAGATGGATTAAAATAAAACGTAAGAGGTAACAGGGCAACGAGGATTTAAGGCTGGTGATTAGTATGAGAGGACGCGGAAACACCCGGAGAAAGAAAAGGGATCGATGGGGCAACCGGATGGCCATTGTGGGAATCACCGTGGTGGTGGCCAGCCTGGCGGTTGTAGTGAATTTGAAAAGCACCTCTATGAGGAAGAAGGAGCTGGAGTATCAAATCCGCGAGGAGGCTCTGGAGAAGCAGAAGACCGAGGAGGAAAATCGGGCCAGAGAGCTGGAGGAGTACCGGGTGTATGTACAGACAAAGCAGTACATAGAGGAAATCGCCAAACAGAAGCTGGGACTGGTGAATCCTGATGAGATTCTGTTAAAGCCGGCGCCAAAAGAATAAGGACAGGCATAGAATCCCCTTCCGCCGCATATAATGTGGCTTAGGAGGGGATTTTTGTGTGGAAACGGACAAGACGCCGCGATATGGCGGATGTGAATGTATATACAGCAGGACGTCTCAGTGAGATGGCCCGTTCACTGGGGCTTTTAGCCAGATCCTGCACGGACAGTCTGGAAGAGGAAAACGGGCTTACCAGGGAGGATGCGCTGGCAGCCATGCAGATGGCGGGGGCTCTGGTGTGCGGGGGCTGCAGCCGGTGCAATCTGTACCGAGACAGTGAAAAAGAGGACAGCTATTATATCTATTATCTGCTTCGGGCTTTTGAACAGAAGGGGCGGGTTGAGGACGAGGACATGCCCAGGCTGTTTTTGGAAACCTGCCGTCAGAAGGATGATTATATGATGCATCTAAACAGAAATCTGGGCAGAGCGACTATGAATCTGGAATGGAAGAACCGATTTCTGGAAAGCCGTGATACAGTGATGGTACAGTTTCGGGAACTGGCTCTCATACTGGATGAGTTTGCTCATCAGATGGAGCAGGCCACAGATATTACTGAGAGAAGAGCTGCTGCGGTCACACGGACATTTCGGCTTCACCGGGCCGTGGTGGAAAATATGCTGGTGCTGGAATATGAAAACAGGCGCAGGGAGGCTTACCTTACGGTTCGGATGCTGGGCGGCAAATGTATGACTGCCAGAGATGCGGCGGAGCTGTTTGGACAGGCTATGGGAAGCGGAACCTGGTATGCGCCTGCGGATACGAGGAATCTGATTACCCGGCAGCTTGGAACGATTCGATTTGTTGAAACAGGACAGTATCGGATGGTCTGCGGAGCTGCCCGTCTGCCAAGAGAAGGAGAGCGCGTGTCTGGAGATAATTATACCTTTATAAATTTGCCAGGACAGGCAGTATTGAGCCTTTCAGATGGTCTGGGAAGCGGAGAAACGGCATGCCGGGAAAGCGGTCGTGTGGTGGAGCTGACCCAACAGCTTCTGGAAGCCGGCTTTTCTGCCAGATCAGCGCTGAAAATGGTGAATACCATTCTGCTTCTGACAGGAGCCCAGCAGCATCCGGCTACGATGGATCTGTGTTGTGTGGATCTGCATACAGGGGTTCTGGAAGCAATGAAAATGGGGGCTGTCGCAGCTTTTCTGCTTCATGAAGGGAGTGCGGACATTCTGGAGGCCGGTCAGGTGCCGGTTGGTGTGATTGGTCAGGCAGAGCCGCTGCTTTTGTCAAAAAAGCTGTGGGACGGGGATCGGATTGTTATGATGACAGATGGTGTGCTGGATTCCTGGCCTGGAGAAGACAAGGAAAAAGCGGTGAAGGAGTATCTGGAGGGGATGATACTGAAAGGCCCGCAGGAGATGGCAGAGGAAATGCTTCAGTTTGCCTGCCAGTGGGGAGATGGCCCAAAGGATGACATGACGATTCTGACAGCGGGAATCTGGAAGAGGTAAAAGGGTCTTTACTTTGCGGTCAGTGTGGGCTATAGTGGAAATAGAAAAGACAGAGGACAAGCGCCCGGCGCCTCTTGTCCGCTGTAAGCGGGCAGGAAGGTGCATGGCTGAACGGTTATGAATAATGGAGAGATACATGCAGAAATCAATGATAATGGAAATCAGGTCTTATATGGAGGCTTATAAAATGCTGAGGCCGGGAGACAGGGTAATTGCAGCAGTGTCAGGAGGGGCAGATTCAGTTTGCCTGCTGTGGGCACTGCAGAAAATTGCTTCGGAGTTCCCGGCATTTCTGCGTGTGGTTCACGTACACCATGGACTGCGGGGGGCAGAGGCTGACCGGGACGAACGGTTTGTGGAGGAATTGTGCCGGAAACTTGGAATTCCTTTTCAGACTGTGCGCTGCAATGCGGCAGAATATGCCAGAGACCATGGAATGTCTACAGAGGAGGCCGGGCGTGTGCTGCGTTATGAGGCGCTGGAGCAGGCTGCGGAATGTTGGGAGAAAGAGACTGGCGCTGTTTCTGACTGTCCGGTGAAAATCGCAGTGGCTCATCACAGGGAGGACAGTGCAGAGACGGTTCTTCATAATCTTCTGCGGGGCAGCGGATTGCGGGGGCTGTCGGGGATCCGCCCGGTACAGGGACGGTTGATTCGCCCCCTGCTTTCTGTGAGCAGGGAGGAGATCTGCGCATGGCTGGAAGCAGAGGGAGTTTCCTGGTGCGAGGATTCAACCAACCAGTCAGAGGAGTATACCCGCAATGTTATCCGGCGCAGGATTCTTCCGTTGATGAGAGAAACAGTGAATCAAAGGGCAGAGGAAAACATTCTTCGGGCGGCGGATATTATGGCTCAGGCGGATCGGTATCTGGAGCAGCAGGCAGAACGGGTCTGGGAAGAGGGCGGACGACAGGAGCCAGAAAACAGACATGCAGAGCTGGAAAACAGATGTGCAGATCCGGAGAGCAGGCAGAATCCGGAAGGCAGTTGTTCCCAGATTTTTGCGGAAATAGACGGCAAGCTGTTTCTTCAGCAGGAGGAGATTATCCAGACCTACCTTCTCAGAAGAATGCTGGATGTGACAGCGCCGGGCTGGAAGGATATTACCAGCCGCCATTTTGCAGCCCTGGCAGCTCTGGCCCGCAATCAGGCAGGAAGCAGGCTGGATCTGCCCTGTGGTCTGGCAGCAGAAAAAACTTATGAGACTCTTCGCATTTTCAGAAAGAATACGAATGAAAAAAACGCAGAGAAAGGGAAGCGGATTTCCTTAGAAAGAAGATATATCACAGCAGACGGGACGTTGTGCCTGGAACTGGAAATTCCTGAAGAACGTATTCAGATTTGTACGCTTTCCAGGGAAAAAGCAGGAGAAATTCCCAAAAACCAGTATACGAAATGGTTTGATTATGATAAGATTAAAAATATGCTTTCTTACAGGCACCGGCGTCCAGGGGATTTTCTTACCTTGGGAGGCGGCGGAAAAAAGACCGTGGCCCGCTGTATGATTGATGACAAGATTCCCCGCGGTGAGAGAGAGCAGATTCCTGTGCTGGCTGAAGGAAATCACGTACTTTGGGTGGTGGGAGGCCGTATCAGTGAATATTATAAAATAACAGACCAGACAAAAACCATTTTACAGGTCACATATAATGGAGGAGAAGAACATGGCAGATAAAATCAGAGTATTGTTGTCAGAAGATGAAGTAAACAAACGAATCAGCGAGGTTGCCGCACAGATCAGCCGGGATTATCAGGGAAAAGAGATTCACCTGATCTGTATTTTAAAGGGCGGTGTATTTTTTACCTGTGAATTGGCGAAAAGACTGGAGCTTCCGGTTACTCTGGACTTCATGTCTGTATCCAGCTATGGCAATGACACCAAATCTAGTGGAGTGGTTCGTATCGTAAAGGATCTGGATGAGCCGCTGGCAGGAAAGGACGTGCTGATTGTAGAGGATATTATTGACTCTGGACGGACCCTGTCCTATCTGATTGAGGTATTGAAGCAGAGAGGGCCTGAAAGCATTCGTCTGTGTACGCTTCTGGATAAGCCGGAGCGCCGCGTGAAAAAACAGGTGACTGTAGACTACACCTGCTTTACGATTCCGGATGAATTTGTAGTAGGATACGGCCTGGATTATGCCCAGAAATACCGCAACCTGCCGTATATTGGAGTTGTGGAGCAGTAAGGAGGAAAGTAAGTGAAACAGCAGACCTATTTTCGCAGCAGCTGGTTATTTATTCTGCTGCTGTTTGGAATGTTTGCCTGGATGCTTTATACATCCGGCGGAAGACAAAATGAGCTGAGCAGCCAGCAGTTCCAGGAGGTTCTGGAGCAGAACGAGATTATGGCGGCAGAGATTAAGCAGAATGAGCAGGCGCCTACCGGAGTGATTCGGATGATGTTAAATGACGGTAATTACTACGAAGTTAATGTGCCGGATGTAAGATCTGCCCAGGAACTTTTGGATGAAAAGGGCGTTGATTATGTTACCAGAGATGTACCGCGGGTCAATTACTGGATCAGCCTGGCGCTGCCGGTGATTATGATGGTAGGAACCGTGCTGGTTCTGGTGTTTATGATGAATATGAGGGCGGCCGGAGGCGGCGGAGCCAATGCCAAGATGATGAATTTTGGAAAGAGCCGCGCCCGGATGACTCATACCAGCAATATCAATTTTAAGAATGTAGCTGGCCTGATGGAGGAGAAGGAGGATCTGGAGGAGATGGTAGATTTCCTGCGGAATCCTCAGAAATATACCAGCGTAGGCGCCCGGATTCCCAAGGGTGTCATTTTAGTGGGCCCTCCCGGAACAGGTAAAACCCTTCTTGCCAAGGCGGTTGCAGGAGAGGCAGGCGTACCTTTCTTCTCTATTTCTGGTTCTGATTTTGTGGAAATGTTTGTGGGTGTGGGTGCGTCCCGTGTCCGCGATCTGTTTGAGGATGCTAAGAAAAATGCTCCCTGTATTGTATTTATCGATGAGATTGACGCCGTAGCGCGCCGCAGAGGAAGCGGAATGGGCGGCGGCCATGATGAGAGAGAACAGACCTTAAACCAGCTTCTGGTAGAGATGGACGGCTTTGGTGTAAATGAGGGAATCATTGTTATGGCGGCTACAAACCGGGTGGATATTCTGGATCCGGCGATTCTTAGGCCAGGCCGTTTTGACCGGAAGGTAATGGTAGGACGGCCGGATGTGAAGGGCCGTCAGGAAATTTTGCAGGTTCATTCCAAGTCCAAGCCCTTAGGCGAGGATGTGGATCTTCTGCGGGTGGCAAAGACTACGTCAGGCTTTACCGGCGCAGATCTGGAAAATCTGCTGAATGAGGCAGCGATTCTGGCTGCCAAGGAAAACAGAAGCTTTATCCGCCAGTCTGATATTGATCGTTCCTTTGTTAAGGTGGGAATCGGCGCGGAGAAGAAGAGCCGTGTGATTTCTGAGAAGGAAAAGAAAATTACGGCATACCATGAGGCCGGCCATGCAATTTTATTCCATGTTCTGCCGGATGTGGGACCGGTGCATACGGTTTCTATTATCCCTACAGGAGTTGGCGCAGCCGGATATACCATGCCGCTGCCTGGGGAAGATGAGATGTTTAATACCAAGGGAAAAATGCTCCAGGATATTATGGTATCTCTGGGCGGCCGAATTGCCGAGGAGATTATTTTCGATGATGTGACAACCGGTGCGTCTCAGGATATTAAGCAGGCAACCAAGATTGCCCGGGCGATGGTAACCCGTTACGGAATGTCTGAACAGATGGGTATGATTGATTACGGCGATGATGATGAGGTATTTATTGGCCGTGACTTTGGACACACCAAGGGATATGGCGAGGAGGTAGCATCCATGATAGACCGCGAGGTGAAGCGGATTATTGACGACTGCTACAAAGAGGCCAGAGCAATCATCGAACAGCACAGAGATGTGCTGGAACGCTGCTGCAGCCTACTGATGGAAAAAGAAAAAATTGGGCAGGAGGAGTTTGAAGGTCTGTTTGCAGAGGCAGAAGGGGAAGCGAAAGAGTGTTGAGTTTATGCGGAGTGCAGGAAAATTTCACAGAAATTTTATATATGAAATACCGTTCCGTCATTCTGCATAAAAAATAAAATGAAATTTATGGAAGTTTGTGCACACTTATTTTCATCTTTATGGTACTATAATTAACGTAAACCCCCCAATACATTATATAGTTTTTGCTACACCCCATAAGAAACGAAATACCTTCTCCTGAAAGAGCCGACTGCCCCGTCGGCTCTTTCTCTTTTTCATGTCATAGGAAAGTGCGTTCTGTGAAAAAACAGTTGTATCTTGTCAGGGGATGGGATAAAATAACAGTAATGACGCAGAGGGAGTATTGTAGATGATGCCAGAACAACAGATGGAAAGACTGAATAAGCGGGCGCTGTTCGCAGACGAGACTCTGGACTACCGGATACCGGAAGAGCCGGATGAAGGAGACAGTGTAGTCCTCCGGTTCCGTACAGGAAAAGATAATACGGATCATGTGTATTGTATTTCGGATGAGGGAAAAATGCAGATGAAAAAAACCTCATCCGATTCTTTGTTTGATTATTATGAAATTCAGATAACAGCAGGGGAGAACCCCCTTTATTATTATTTTCAGGCAGAAAAGGATGGTCAGGTCTGCTTTTATGACAGACTGGGAACGGATGCGGATCCCAAAGGAAGTCATGCCTTCTGCATTACTCCGGGCTTTCATACGCCGGAGTGGGCCAAGGGTGCGGTTATGTATCAGATTTACATTGACCGCTTCTGCAATGGAGATCCGGACAATGATGTGACGGATGACGAATATATTTATATTGGATGTCCGGTGCAGCAGGTGAAAGACTGGAATGCCGGCCCGGAGGCAATGGATGTGGGAAAATTTTACGGAGGAGATCTGCAGGGTGTCTGGGATAAGCTGGATTATCTGCAGTATCTGGGGATTGAGGTGATTTATTTCAATCCACTTTTTGTGTCCCCATCGAATCACAAGTATGACAGCCAGGATTATGAGCATATTGATCCGCACTTTGGTGTGATTGTCCGTGATGGAGGACAGGCTGTTCCCCAGGGAGCTGTATCTAATGAGGATGCGTCCCGTTACAGACTCCGCAGCGCAGCGCCGGAAAATCTTACAGCCAGCGACGCGTTTTTTGCAGAATTTGTGGAAGAGCTTCACCGGCGGGGAATGCGGGTGATCATAGACGGTGTGTTTAATCACTGTGGTTCTTTTAATAAATGGCTGGATCGGGAAAAGATTTATGAGAAAATGGGCGGCTATGAAACAGGGGCATACGTCAGCGAGGACAGCCCTTACCGCAGCTTTTTCCGGTTTAATGATGAGACAGCATGGCCGGACAATGATTCTTATGACGGCTGGTGGGGCCATGATACTCTTCCTAAGCTGAATTATGAGGAATCTGACCAGTTATATGACTATGTAATGTCCATTGCCCGCAAATGGGTGTCTCCGCCCTTTAACGTGGACGGATGGCGGCTGGATGTGGCGGCAGATTTGGGCCATAGCAGCGAGTATAACCACAAATTCTGGAGAGATTTCCGGAAGAATGTGAAAGAGGCCAATCCAGAGGCAATCATTTTGGCAGAGCATTACGGAGATCCGGGAAGCTGGCTTGCCGGGGATCAGTGGGATACGGTGATGAATTATGATGCTTTTATGGAGCCGCTTACCTGGTTTCTTACGGGAATGGAAAAGCATAGCGATGAGTATAATGGAATTCTGTTCGGGGATGGAGTAAGCTTTTTCCGTTCGATGAATTATCATATGGCGAGAATGAAAACGCCGTCTCTTCTTACGGCAATGAATCAGCTTTCCAATCATGATCACAGCCGTTTTCTGACCAGAACCAACCAGACGGTGGGACGTCTGGCTACCGCCGGAGCGAAGAAAGCAGAAGAGGGCATTCATTACGGTGTGTTTCGGGAAGCAGTGATGGTACAGATGACCTGGCCGGGTGCTCCTACTCTTTATTATGGCGATGAGGCAGGCGTGTGCGGCTGGACGGATCCGGATAATCGGAGAACCTATCCCTGGGGCCATGAGAATTTTGAACTGATAGAATTTTATAGCTACATGATCCGGATCCATAAGGGAATGCCGGCTCTTCGGCGGGGCTCGATAAAACAGCTTCTGGCTGATCGCCAGCTGATTGCCTACGGACGGATTCGCGGAAAGAACAAATGTGTCGTAGCAGTCAATAACCGCAACAACAGACGCGAGATTCAGCTTCCGGTATGGGAACTGGGAATTACGGATGAGGAAAAAATCATGCGCGTCATGCTGACGGAAGAAAAGGGATACAATGCGGGATTTCTGGAATATTATGCCAGAGATGGCATTCTGGCTTTGGAAATGCCTGCTCACAGCAGCATTTTGCTGGTGGCTGGAGTGGACGAGGCAGGAACAGGATCGGATGAAAAAAACAGAGCAGAATAATAAAATAACAGGAATGTTTGAAAAATAAAAAAAGTATTTGAAAAAACGTCTTGATTTTTTATCCATGCTGTGATAAGATAACTCTGCTTGTTAAAGCCGGTATGGGCGGGTTCCCGAGTGGCCAAAGGGGGCAGACTGTAAATCTGTTAGCAGTGCTTTCGATGGTTCGAATCCATCTCCGCCCATTTCGCCGCAGTGGCGGAACTGGCAGACGCACAGGACTTAAAATCCTGCGGGACTAATCTCCCGTGCCGGTTCGATTCCGGCCTGCGGCATTGTGGTTTTGACAAACGGGCCTTGGTAGCTCAGTTGGTAGAGCAGAGGACTGAAAATCCTCGTGTCACTGGTTCGATTCCGGTCCAAGGCATTGAGAAAGGCGGAATGTCTGTAAAGATATTTGAGATACAGCGTTTCTCATAAGTATGCGGGTGTAGTTCAATGGTAGAACACCAGCCTTCCAAGCTGGATACGTGGGTTCGATTCCCATCACCCGCTCTTTTTATTTGTATATGAAAGACGGAAGTCCTGTTTAAGCAGGACTTTTTTTATGTCATAGGAAAGTTCATCCTATGACATAAAAACGCTCCGCGGGGATCGCCATGGGTTGGAAGAGAATTGGGCTGATGAGACGACCCGCCGCAGGCGGAGAAGCTCGTGAGCAAGCAAAGAAAATCAATAAAGCTTGAAAATAATTATGATTGATCCGATAGGAAATATAGTGTATACTAAAAACTGCATAAATTTTTCGTTAAAGGAGACAGTATATGAAAAAAAGAAATCTGGCAGTGGCTGCGGCAGTTCTGGCAGGCACAGTGGTTTTAACAGCATGCGGCGGCGGACAGAAGGCAGAAACAACTGCAGCAGCAACAACAGCTGCGGCAGCAGAGACAACTGCTGAGGAGACAACTGCAGCAGAGACAGCTGCTGAAGAAACCACAGAGGCAGAGGAAAAGACAGAAGGCACAGCAGAGCTGAGAATTGGCCAGGTTGAGGCAGCTGCTCATGGTGACAAGTGCTTTGCTATTGTGACAGCAGTTATTGACAGCAACGACACCATTGTAGCGTCCTATATTGATGAATATCAGTTCCTGTCTACCAATGAGACCGGTGTTCCCAACAGCGAGAGCTTTGCAGAGAGCGGAGCTGTGGCAGCAGACAAGGTTCTGGCATCTAAGAGAGTAAATGATGCCTACTATTCTGAGATGATGAAAAAAGCAGGTTCCACCAAGAATATTGCAGCGAACTTTGATGAGATTCAGAATTATGCAGACGGCAAGACCATTGCAGAGCTGGAGGAGCTTTCTGGAAAGACTCCGGAGGAAGTAGTAGATGCTGTGTCCAGCGCGACTCTGGTAGATACTCAGGGCTATGTGGCGGCAATTGTTGATGCAGCAAAGGCAGCCCAGGAAAATGACGCAGTGGTTTATGAGGGTGATGTGGACAGCCTGAGCCTGAAGCGCATTGAGGCAGCTGCTCATGGAGACAAGTGCTTTACAGTTGCAGCAGCACTGACAGATGGAACAAATGTAGTACTTTCTTACCTGGATGAGTATCAGTTCCTGACAACAAATGAAGTAGGCGTTCCCAATAGCGAAAGCTTTGCAGAGAGCGGCGCAGTAGCAGAGGGCAAGGTTCTGGCATCTAAAAGAGTAAACGATGCCTATTATTCTGAGATGATGAAGAAGGCAGGCTCCACTAAGAATATTGCAGAGAATTTTGACGGGATTCAGAGCTTTGTAAACGGTAAGGCTATTGAAGAACTGGAGGCTTTCTCTGGAAAGACCCCGGAAGAAGTGGTAGATGCCGTGTCCAGTGCAACTCTGGTAGATACTCAGGGCTACATTGCAGCAATTGTTGAGGCTGCAAAGCAGTAAGAGAATAGTCTGACAGGACTTAAGCGATTTTTGGTCAGGCGGTTTGATGCGGAAGGAAAGACGCATTCAGGCAGCCTGGCCAGAAATTGAAAAATGGAAGGGAGAAGGTAGATAAGCCATAAGCTAATTAAACTAAATATTAAATAAAAAGCGCTTGCAAATAATCAGAATCTGTGTTATTATAAATAGCGTCCGGAGATTCAATAAACAACGGATAAAACATAATGCGCGAGTGGCTCAGTTGGTGGAGTACGACCTTGCCAAGGTCGGGGTCGCGGGTTCGAGTCCCGTCTCGCGCTCTTTTTATTATCAAAATACAGATTTCTGTTTCAGGAGTCTGTATTTTTTTATTTCATAGGAACAAATTACGTCCTATGAAATAAAAACACTCTGCGGGGATCGCCATGCGGCGGTAGAGAATTTCGTCGCAGAAGCGATCCGCCGCAGGCGGAGAAGCTTGCGGGCGGGGAAACAGACAGAATCTGCTCCGATTGCAAATATAGAGATGCAATGGTACAATAGAGTGAAATGGGGAGAATACGAGCATATTAACACAGTTTTGGAGAAGGGACAGACTTATGCTAAAGATTATCGTGTGTGATGATGACGAACGCGACTTAAATCAGATTACAGAATTGGTTGATGAGTATCGCAGTACCCATCAGGAACAGCCGTTTTCTGTAGAGCGGGTTGATACAGCATCTGAGCTGGTAGCACAGTTGGAACGGGGAAAACGGTATGATATTTATATTCTGGATATTATCATGGATGAGCAGGATGGAATCAGTCTGGGGCAGACAATCCGCAAATACAGCCTGCGCAGTGCGATTGTCTATGTGACCGGATCGCCGGAATACGCTATGGGAGCGTTCGATGTATTTGCAAGCGGATATTTGTTAAAGCCGGTAGAGCCGCAGAAATTTACAGAATGCATGGATCGGATTGTATCTCAGCTGCGTCCTAAAAAAGAGGATATTTATACCTTTAAGGGACGCAATGGAATTGTGAGCATTGAACTGGAGCAGTTGATTGCGGTGGAGAATGTAGCTCGGGTTATGCATTTTTATATGGAACAGGGAAAGGTGTATGAAAGTGTATATATTCGTAAACCGTTTGAGCAGGAGCTGGATCGGCTTCTTCGGGACAGCCGCTTCATTCAGCCGCACAAATCCTTTGTAGTGAATATGGATCATGTAGAAAAAATGATGGCTCATGATTTTCTGATGTCAGATGGAAGTATTATTCCAATCAGCAGAAACAGTCTGTCTCAAACAAAGCGGGGATATCTGGAGTTCCTTTCCAGAATGGATCGCAGATAGGAAAGAGCATGGGACATTTACAGGACAGCCGGAAGCGGATTTTCCGTTCCGGCCTTTCTGGTTTATGGGGGAAGAATGAAACATGGAAATCAGGCATTTTATTATAAGCTGCATTGCCCATATTTTCCTCGGCTTTTTTTTGATGATTTTTTCTGCGAGGAGATATTCTCTGAAGAAGACTGGGAGTATTCTTCTGGGAACCGTAATCCTTCTGATAGCAGTGGAGATCGCGGCGCTTCCGTGGGACAGTAATAAGGGTTTTTTTTTCCTGATGGCGGGACTGCGGATTCTTGCAGCTCAGGGGGTGGCTCTGTATCTTTCAGAATACAGAGATTCCAGAGGCATATTTACAGGAGTCCTGTCCAGCATGTGTCTGCTGGCGGGGATGATGATTCCGGAGTATCTGGGAGCAGCTGTGGGATATCCGGTCTGGATTCCGTTTCTGGGAATTCCCATTCATCTGAGTATCCTGTTTTTACTGTGGCATTTTTTTGTGCCGGTTTACCGGGAAAACCAGAGAGCTTCGAAGAGCGGCTGGGGAAAAAGCTGTGTGGCTACAGCAGGCTTTTACTTCGCAGCATGGGGAATCGGGGTGGTTATGTATGGAACATCCCGGGCAGCGGAGGCTTTCTGGGCAGTGGTGTTTGTTATTTTAACAGTATACAGCCTTTATGTCATAATGTTCTGGATGGTGTGGCGTCTTCATAAGGAACGTCAGGCTATGAAATCAGGAGAACTGCTGGAACGGGGAATCCGGGCTTTGAAATACGAGCTTCAGGAGCTGCACGAAACGGAAAACAGAATCGCAGTTCACGTTCATGACAGAAGACATCTTATCCGCCTGATGCAGCAGCTGATGGCAGATGGAGACTATGAGCAGGTGAAGCAGGTCTTAAATCAGATGAAGCAGATGACAGAGCTGACGGCAGGAAACAGACGATGTGCCAATCCGGCTATCAACGGAATTATGGCGTCCTATGAGGCTGAGGCAAAGGACCTGGGAATTCGGACGGATCTGCGCATTGAGTTTTCAGATGAACTGAAGCTGGATGACTGGGATGCGGCTGCTATCACAGGGGGATTGATGGCCAATGCCATCCGAATGTGCAGAGAACTGGAGAATCCGGAGAAGCGCTGGATGAATGTGAGGCTGTGGGGAAGAAAGAATATGCTGGGAATAGAGGTTTCCTGCAGCTGCAGAAATGATATCCGGCTTCATCCGGAAACAGGGCTTCCTGTCACGAAGAGAGGAGTGGATTATGGAAGCGGTCTTCAAAGCGCGGCTTATTATGCAGAAAGAAATAGAGCAGATTTTCAGTGCAGGCGGGAAAATGAAACCTTTCTGGCCCGGATTGTGTTGTAGAGGAGGACGGCGATGGCAGAGTATCGTTTGATCACATTCTGTCTGGCGAATGTATTTCTGGGGATCTATATGGCTCTTTTTTTAAAGAGAAGATTCAGCTGGAAAATAACCATAGCTGCGTTGAGTTTTATGGAGCTGGGGCTCTGGTTTTTTGAGTATATGCGATATATAAACGGAACAGGGGAGCATTGTTATGAAAATGTTCTGATAGGAAGGCTGCCGGTGATAGTTGTGGGAATTTTTCTGTCAGAATATTGGGATGCAAGAGGTGTTTTTACGGCGCTGGCCGGAGTGTTTTATGGAAATCTGGGGGGACTTGTAGTTCGAACCGTTTACTGTCTCAATCATTCCCTGAGTCTGGGAATTACAGCTGTGGTAATTTTTCATGTACTGCTTCTGGTGATTTTGTGCTGCCATTTTCGTCCGGCCTACTGGAAAGCTCAGGAGGTGTATCGGAAGGAATGGGGACTTTTCAGTTTAATTCTTATCATGTTTATTACAGGGAATTATCTGATGCTTGGTGCTATGCGGGGACTGCCCATAGCCTGTATCCGCAATGTAGTTCCGCTTTTATATTTGCTGAATGTATTTGGAATGATTGTAATGGCCTTCCGGGTGCTGGATCGCCTGGAACGGGAGCAGAGCCGGGAGCAGGCTGTGCGGGTGTTAGAGGCAAGCGGTCAGATTCTGAAGCAGGAAACAGAGGAAATTCAGCGGGTGGAGCGGCGGATTACGCAGTTTAACCTGGATAACCGCCAGTTTATTGCCAAAGCGGAAGCGTTGATGGAGACAGGCTGTTATGAACAGATGGATCAGCTTCTGGCGCAGATGCAGGAGCTGCCTGCCAGACTTTCTGTAAAGCGCTATTGCCAGAATCTTCCAATCAGCGGTGTGATTTCCTACTATGTCAGAATGGCCAGAAAAAACTGGATTCATGTAACTGTAAAGGCAGAGATTCCGGAAAATATCGGGGAATATGAGTGGGAAATCGCAGTGATGCTGGGCAATCTTCTGGACAATGCAGTGCGGGCCTGTACTGAGGTGGAAAAATGGGGAAGCAGAAAGCTGACCATTAAGGTACAGCAGATCCGCAGACAGATTATCTTTGAGATCCGAAATACTTATGCAGGAAGAATTCAATTTGATTCAGAGACAGGGCTTCCTTTGTCCCAGCGGGGAGAAGGACACGGACTGGGCATGGGAAGCGTTGCTTCCTGTGTAGAGAAATGGGGCGGAATTCTGGACTGCGGGGAAGAAAATGGTTGGTTTTTTGTTCGGATTCTGATATAAAATAGATGTAAGCTGCATAAAAAGGCTGCAGAGGACAGAAAGGCAGGAAGATGGAAATTTCTTACCGGATTGTAAAAGAAACGGTTTGTATTGATAAAATAGAAAATCCCGGGACTGTTGTGGTAGTCCCGGAGGAAGTGGAGGGGCGTCCGGTAACTGAACTGGGCGCTTATGTGCTTTCAGGGAGCAGCGTGGAGGAGGTTTATCTCCCGTCTCATCTGGTGAAAATCGGTGCTTACGGGTTTTACGGCTGTGAGGAGCTGAGGCGGCTTCATGCTTACGGTCGCCTTACGGATCTGGGAACCGGACTGTTTGCCGGGGTTCAGGGCGTAGAACATCTGGAATTTACAGAATTTGCAGGAGAACGATCCGGCTTTAAGGAGCTTTTGTCAGAACTTCGTCAGACTCTCCGGGTAACGCTTTGGAGGAGGGAGGCAGATGGAAAAATCACCCAGGCGCGGCTTATTTTTCCGGAGTATTATGAGGAGTCTGTGGAAAATACACCAGCCCGCGTTTTGTTTATTGAAACCCATGGCTGCGGTCATCGGTACCGTTACTGTTTTGTAAACCGTCAGTTTCAGTTTCGAGGCTATGATGAGCTGTTTCCTCATGTGAAGGTACAGGAATCAGAAGAGCTGGTGACAGAGCTGGCGTTGGGACGTCTTCTATATCCTGTGGAGCTGACACCTCGCTTTGAAGCTATGTACCGGGAATATGTAAAAGAGCACTGGAATGCGGCAGGGCGGCTTTTGATTGAAGCGGACAGTCCTCAGAAAGGGCGGAGAGCCAGTCTGGAGCCGGGGCGGCTGCCATGGCTGGTAACAGAAATTCTGGAGAGGGCAGGAGACGGTGAAGAGTCGGGTCCAGCGGAAGAGGGAAAAAATCAGCTGACGGATCGGATAGAAGCACTGATTGCTCTGGCCAGAGAGGCAGAGGATACGGAGATGGTCAGCTGGCTGATGGATTACCGGCATGAACGGAAAGACGAAAAGCAGATTGGTGAGGTCGGCAGAGAAAATGCCGGGGGACAGGCGGCAGAGGATGGTTCTAAGGGCCGTCGGCGCAGAAGATTTGAACTGTAAACCAGCATGAAAGCTGCAGCAGAGAGAAATCATAAAGGACGGAGGCAAATATATGATCGATCCTACAAGACACAGGCAGCTCCAGGAGCTGGATGTAGTGGGACTGTGTACGCGGATTCTTCAGAATTCCAGAAATGAATTATATTTGAATATGCGCTATCTGGATCTTTCACTCAGCAGCCTTGGCTTTGAGATGGATCCGGCCTGTCGGGGGCTGGGAACAGATGGCTTTGTGATCTATTATCATGGAGAATATCTCTGTGATTTGTACCGGAGAGGCCGGGTGCTCGTGAATCGGGCATATCTTCACATGGTACTTCACTGTCTGTTTTGCCATATGGATACCATGGGCAGGCGGGATGGCAGGATGTGGAATCTGGCCTGTGATATTGCGGCGGAATCTGTGATAGACGGTCTTTATCTAAAATGCGTTCATATACAGACACCGCCCTTTCGGATGGACTGGTACGGGCGTCTGAGGCAGCGTCTGCAGGTTCTGAACGCAGAAGGCGTGTATAAGGCCCTGGAAGAAATGAAGCTGACAGAACGGCAGCTGGAGCGTCTGGAGGCGGAATTTCTGGTGGATGATCATCAGTACTGGCAGCTTCCGCCAGATGCGCCGAAAACAGGTGTTGTGCGGCAGAACCAGTGGAGCAATAACCGGGAGAAGCTTCAGACTGAAATGGAGACCATGGGAAACCGGCAGGATGAGGACACAAAAAGCCTTCTGGAGCAGGTGCAGGTGGAAAACAGAAGCCGCTATGATTATCGCAGATTTCTGCAGAAATTTTCTGTACTGCGGGAAGAAATGCTGGTGGATGAGGATTCCTTTGATTATGTGTTTTATACCTATGGTCTTTCCCTGTACGGAAACATGCCGCTGGTAGAGCCGTTGGAATCAAAGGAGGTCAGCCGGATTGAGGATTTTGTTCTGGTGATTGACACCTCCATGTCCTGTTCTGGAGATCTGGTTCGGCGGTTTCTGGAGGAAACCTACAGTGTGCTGTGTCAGTCAGACAGCTATTTTAAAAAGACCAATATTCATATTATCCAATGTGATGATCAGGTGCAGCAGGACAGAAGGATCACCTGCCGTCAGGAGATGGAAGCGTATATGCAGGAGTTTTCGATTATCGGACAGGGCGGAACGGATTTCCGTCCGGCCTTTGAGTATGTAAATCAGATGCTTGGTCGGGGTGAGTTTCACCGGCTGAAAGGACTTTTGTATTTTACGGATGGAGAGGGGATTTATCCGGTAAAGCGTCCTGTGTATGATACTGCTTTTGTGTTTGTGAAGGAGCAGTATACGGACATTTCCGTCCCGGCCTGGGCCATGAAGGTAATTCTGGAGCCGGAACAGCTGTTGGAGATGAAACAGGAGAAACCTATAGAGATAGAATAGCAGGAGAAAAGAAATGAACATTAAACGTGCAAAGCAGGAAATAAAGGATACCATAGAGGCTTATCTGAAAAAGGATGAGTTTGGCTCCTATGTCATTGGATCCGTCCGGCAAAGACCTGTATTGTTGATTGGTCCGCCGGGAGTAGGAAAAACACAGATTATGGAGCAGATTTCCCAGGAATGCGGAATCGGTCTGGTGGCCTATACCATTACTCATCACACAAGGCAAAGCGCCATCGGTCTTCCTTTTATTGAGAAGAAAGAGTATGGAGGCAGAGAGTATGCAGTAACAGAATATACCATGAGTGAGATTGTGGCGGCTGTTTATAATAAAATCCAGCAGACTGGGCTGGCTGAGGGCATTCTGTTTATAGATGAGATTAACTGTGTATCAGAAACCCTTGCTCCGACCATGCTCCAGTTCCTTCAGGGAAAGACCTTCGGCAATCACCGGATTCCGAAGGGCTGGATCATCGTAGCTGCAGGAAATCCGCCGGAATACAATAAGTCTGTACGGGATTTTGATATTGTAACCCTGGATCGTATCCGCAGAATTGATGTGGAGCCGGATTTTGACGTCTGGAAGGAATATGCAGTAAAGGCAGACATTCATCCGGCAGTGCGGGAATATCTGAATATCCGCCGGCAGAACTTCTGTCAGATTGAAACAACGGTAGATGGGCGGCTTTTTGTCACGCCCCGGGGCTGGGAGGATCTTTCTCAGCTGATTCAGGTGTATGAGGAACTGGGGAAAAAGGCAGACCGGGAGCTGATCCAGGAATATATCCAGTTCCCCAAAATTGCCAAGGATTTTGCCAATTATCTGGAGCTTCATTATAAGTATAAAAATGATTATCAGGTAGAGCGGATTCTGGAGGGAGAAATTTCCGAAGCAGCAGTGGAAAAGCTGGAGCGGGCGGCCTTTGACGAGCGGATCAGTGTGGTAGGGCTTCTTCTCTCCGGACTGAATGAGGAGTTTCGCCAGGTAAGCCGGATGGGGCGGATTATGGCTATGCGGATGGAATGGATGAAGGAGCTGCACAAAAGCGGAGCTTTTGAAGGAAATGGCATTGAGGCCTTTGCAGCCATGACGGCAGAGTTTCAGGAGCAAATGGAGACGCGCCTGGAGCAGGGGCTGATTTCCAGAATGGAATACCGTACCCGGCGGGCGGTGCTGGCGTATTTTGAGGAGGATCTGCAAAAGCTTCGTGCCGGAGATTTTGCAGATGGGATGCAGGTATGGGAAGCTCTGCGGAAAAATTTCGGGCAGGACAGTGATCGATATGAGGATATGGCAGAGGCTGCCGGAGAAAAATTAGAACATGCCTTTGATTTTATGGAGGCGGCCTTTGGGGGAAGCCAGGAAATGGTTTTGTTTGTAACGGAGCTGAATACGGGCTTCTACAGTATTGAGTTTCTGCAGGAATATGATTGTGAACGGTATTATCAGTATAATAAAAACCTGCTGTTCTCCAGAGAAGAGGAGCTGTTGGGGAAGGTTTTGGGACAGTAATGTGGAGAAAACAGAGAGCATGTGGAAAACACAAGGCAGCCGCCTGCTCTTTGTGGAAAACGAGAAGGGATAAGATATCAATATGAATGGATTGAGAACAGGAATCTGGTATCGGACGCTTCCCAGGCTGGATACGGAAGCGATGATGAACACAATGAAGGGCTGGGGCCCGGGAATCCTTGATTTTATAGTAAGACTTTTGATTGCCCTGCTGATTCTTTTTATTGCCAGCCGGATTGTGAAGATTATCAGCCGTATTATGAACAATGCCATGGAGCGGGCGTCCCTGGATGTGAATGTGATGCGGATGCTTACCACCTTGACCGAGGTGGCGATTTATACGCTGGCTGTATTTATTGCAGCTGACAATATGGGCATTCCTTCTGCATCGATTATTGCCCTGTTAGGTTCCGCAGGCCTTGCAATCGGTCTGGCGCTGCAGGAAAGCCTGAAAAATGTGGCAGGAAGTCTGATGATTATGATCAGCCGTCCCTTTGTTATAGGAGAATATATTATTTTTGGAGATATTGAGGGAACAGTTGTCAGTGTAGGACTGATTTATACAACACTGCTTACCGTAGATAATAAAAAGGTCACGATTCCCAATGGCAGCATTTCCAATGGAGTGGTAGTTAATGTAACCGGTCAGGAAAAACGGAGAGTCGATCTGGAAGTAGGGATTGGATATACCTCTGATATGAAGCTGGCCAAGGAGATTATGTACCGTCTGTTTGAAAATAATCCGCTGGTACTGAAGGAGGATGGGATCACAGCCTATGTAGGAAATCTGGGAGACAGCTCCGTGACTGTGGGAATCCGGGGCTGGACAAAAACAGCGGATTACTGGACTGTGCGCTGGGAGATGATTGAGCGCATTAAGGAGGAATTTGACAAGAACGGAATTGAAATTCCGTTTAACCAGGTAGATGTGAATGTGAGAGGGGCTTTCACCCCTCTGCAAGAGACAGCATCCAGTGAATCCAACCGCTGACAGTGGAGGAACGGCGTTTGTAGGTGCTCATGCTTTCTACCTTGTAAAGGCCGGACTGCTTCATGACAGAAACAATGGCTGAGGCGTCCGGCATGATGCCGGTTTCCAGATACAGGCGAAAGGTTTCCCGGAAAGGCCGATGCTTTAAAATGGCTTCGCAGAGAGCCAGCTGACGTTGGCGGTAGCCCAGGTTCATCATTTTTCTTCCCAGAGGAGTGAGGAAGTAGACAGGCCGGCGTCCGTCTCCGTAGCGGCGGTCAAGAAGACCGAGATACCGGGCTGCGTCGGTGTAGTAGCTGGTCTGCCGGATATCGAAGGCATATTGTTCTGTTACCTGATCCTGACTCAGCTCCTGGGCGGAGAGAAGCTCGCACAGGTTAATGATTCGTTTCATGCTGTTTGCCTGAGGAAAGGAAATCTCCGGTTCCGGAACCGTATTTGTCCTCTGGAGTACCTCCTTTAAATCCTGAAGACTGATGGCAGTATCTTCTATGGAATAGTTTTTTTGTTTAACGAGAATCAGGGAATTGTAAGATTCCGGATTTTCAAATTTATATTCGTACAGGCTGAAAATTCCGTTGGAATAGACGAGAAAGATCGGCCTGATTTTTTTTGTCATCCGGCCAGACCAGGTACGGAATGGATAGTACAGCTGGCGGATCAGAAAATCCTCGGAAAGATCCCGCTTTGCCTCCAGAAGAGAGAGGCTGAAGGCGCTTTCAAAGGCAGCATCAATTTCAATCTGTGAATTATTGACAGAGACAGGAACAGGGAGCTGGGTTATACGGTTTTGAATATGAAAATCAAACTGTCCGGAACCCATCCGTCCGGAAACGGTAGGTAAAAGCCCATCCTCCTCCAGAAAATCTGCCAGCATTCCAGATGCCAGGGCGCAGTTGATGGCGATGGCTTCGCTGGGGATGTGATTGGCATTCAGGCTTTGAAGCCCGGAGGGGAGAGACAGATGGATAATGGAAGAAACCGGTTCCGGAAATGACTGATAGGCGTCAAAATGGGAAATGACATAATCGCCTCGGGAAATGGGAAGAATCGCCAGCTGATGCTCAGAAAAAATCTGCGGCAGATTGATCCGGTGATCGAATTTGGCCATAAGCCGCGGTTCCCGGTATTCTTTGATCTGCGCCGCAGAAATCACGAACTTTCCCTCCTGACGGATGTGGGAAAGAATATCATATTTTTCAAACAGAGCCTCCCAGGCCCGATCGTTCTGGCCTTTTGCTTTTTCACTCATGGGCTTACTCCTAAGCTGCAGAACCTGGAAAGTCCGGCTTACTGCCAGACCTGGCCCTGTGCAGCCTTTTCTTTTATTTGTAGTTTCTTACAACCACCTCGTCTACCTGTCCCCGCTTGGCTGCGTTGGAGTTGATGGCGCGTTTGGCCTTAACAATGGTGATATCATAGGCGGCATATTGTTCCCGGATAAAGTCTGTGGCTGAGTTGGAAAGCATAAACCGGATTCCCCGGCGATTCAGCTCATCACAGCATTCCCGAAGGCGAATCTGCTCCGGACGCCCAAAGCCGCCTTTGGCGTAGCCAGTGAAGTTGGCGGTATCAGAAACAGGGTCATAGGGCGGATCCAGATAGACAAAGGTTCCTTTTTTTACACTGGAAAGAACCTCGGCATAGTCCATGCTGGTAAAGGTCAGGCTGGCCTTCTGAAAGTAGGAGCTGACAGCCCGCAGGGTCGGCTCATTGATAATATTCGGATTTTTGTAATGACCGAAAGGCGTGTTGAACTGTCCGGCATTGTTTACCCGGAAAAGCCCGTTGTAACAGGTTTTGTTTAAATAAATAATCCGGGCGGCCCGATCCACAGGGCTGAGCTGCTGGTATTTTTCCCGATCCCGATCCCAGTCTCGAACCTGATAAAAGTGTTCCGCCTCATTGGGGTGGGTTCCAAGGGCTTCAATCAGCTCGTCTACGTTGTCGCGGATGACCTCGTACATCTGAATCAGCTCGGAGTTAATGTCATTCACATGGGCCGTGTTGGGCTGCAGCTGAAATAAAACGGCGCCGCCTCCTAAAAAAGGTTCGCAGTAGGAGGAGACCCGTTTTGGAAACAGCGGTGTTAAATCATCTAAAAGCTGGCGTTTCCCGCCAACCCACTTTACAACAGGCGCAACAAGACGATTTTTTCGCATAATTTGCACCCTCTCTTTCTAAGCATATTTTAACGGTAAAAATTCAGGACGGCGGGAGAGCTGGCAGAAAAATCCGTGTCAAGCTTGCTTGTAAGCGGATTTTTCAGTCAGAACTCACATCGGAGGAATCTCCGATGCTTCTTGTTCGGCTTTGCCGGACAAGAAGATGCCACGTCCTGTATAGTCACATTTAACGGCAGAAATTCAGGACGGCGGAAAAACGATGTGCCGTCCTGAACCTTTGCATTTCACCCATACATTTTATCACAAGTCCGGAACAGCTTCAATAGAAAGAAGCGGCATTAGGGAAAGAAAGAGTTTATTGTATGTTCTGAGAAAATAAGGTAAAATATTAGAAAAGGAAATGTCGTCAGAAAGGATTTCATGTGGACAGATATAAAAAAATTATTATTATTACTGGGATAATCGGGGCAGTTCTTATTTGTTGGGGTTTTTTGTATTCCCAGGCGGATCGATATGGCTTGGATGTGCCGGGAACCCGGCAGATTTTTCCGGAAAAGGTATGGAGGGGAGAGAACAGGACGATTACATACGAATTTGGTTTTGATTTTTCAAGAGATGCCGGACGGTGTCTGCATTTTGTTTCTGATCGGCAGACCGTAAAGGTTTACCAGAACGGGGGGCTGATACATTCTCTGGATAATGGAACTACGGCAGTGGGAAGGGTTCCTGGGAAGTTTTTTCATTTTGTAAAACTTTCCCAGGCCGAGAGCCAGGTTCTGGTTGAGATTCAGTATCATTATTACCATGATGAGAATGTTTCTCCTGTATTCTGGTTAGGGGATCGGCAGCAGATGTTTAAGGAGCGGCTGATTCATGCTCTGCCTGCGGCGGTTATTTATTTTCTGACTTTTGTGATTGGCGTAATGGTGCTTTTGTTTTGGGGGATTGTCCGCAGAGAGTTAAAAAACAGCCGGGAAAGCTTTTATTTTTCTGCACTGCTGATTGTGGTCGGGCTGTGGTTTATCAGGGGAAGTGAGCTGGTCAATCTTCTGGCCTCTAATCACATTGCCCTGTCTTATGCGGGATATCTTCTGTTTCTACAGATTCCAATTCTGTGTTTCTGTTTTTCCATTTACTATTGGGATATGAAGATAAAGCTTTGGTGGGAGAATTTGTATTTTTTCCTGTGTCTGCTGAATATGGCTGTCAGCGTTGGGCTTCACGTGAACGGAATCCGGGAGTTCAAGGAAACGGTGTTTACAACGCATCTTCTTTTGCTGGCTGCATTTGGAACGATGTTTGCAGGGATGTTTTTTTATTTTAGAAAGCATGGGGCTGATTATAAAGTAAAGGCTACTTTTTTTCCTACCATGATTATCCTGGTTTCTACAGCCTGGGATTTTTGGGGATTTTATCACAATACTCTGGATACTTACAGGGCTGGCGGTCTGGCAAGCCTGCTGTTTGTGGGCTGTGTTTCCTGGAGTGTTATTTACGATCTTTCCATACAGCTGAAGGAGGGACAGGAAAATGCAATTTACAAAAGACTGGCGGTGACGGATTTGCTGACAGGCCTGTATAACCGAAATGCTTATGAACGCTGGGAGCAGAGCTGTCAGGGGATGCTAGGGGAGATTGGGCTTGCGGTGTGTGATTTGAATAATCTCAAATATTATAATGACACATTTGGACATGAAGTCGGAGATCGCTATATTGTGGATGCTGCCGGTCTGATTCAGGAAGCTTGCGGCAGGGAGGGAACCTGTTACCGCATTGGCGGTGATGAATTTCTGGTTGTATGGGAAAGAAAGCCAGACTCTTTTCCATATGCAATGGAACAGTGTCTGAAAAAGCTGGATTTGATGCAGCAGGATTATAATCGGAATTCAGAGTATATCTGTATGCAGATTGCCTGTGGATATGCTGCGGCAGAACCGGGGGATACCCGGGTGGGAGATATGATTAAACGGGCGGACGGTATGATGTACTGCCATAAAAAGCAGCTGAAAGGGTTTGCAGAAAATTCACAAAGAAATTAGCACGTACCTCTTGATAATGGAAGTTGATTTTTGTCCTGTCTTGTGTATAATGGAAAAATAATTACCGTTCTGGCAGGTGGCAAAATGAGTCTAGATTTTGCAAATCACATTAAAGGTAGGAAAACCGCTAAAGCGTATCGAGATAATCCAGAGTATGTAGATGGGGATGGTAATATTCTTAAAAATTGTGAGCTTACTAGCCCTTCAACAGCAGCTCAGTTTGTGAATGGGCAAAGCACAGATGGTTATACTATTGGGAAGTGTTATTATAATCATAGAAGAAATTCTCGCAGGAGAATCGAAGAATGTAGAGTTCAAAGAGAACCTGCTTATCGTAAAAGGAGGGCTTGCGTATGATGACGGATGAAAAAATCAAAAATTCCAATGAACTGGAGTTTGCTGTATTTTGCATTGAAAATGTAGCGGCAAAGCTGGGTGTGGATGCAGAGCGTGTTTATCAGGCATTTACCGGACAGAGTGATATTTTGAACGGCTACATCGTGCCGGAATATGAAGTGCTGCATACCCAGAGCCGGGAATATATCGTTGATGACCTCCTTGATGTGATGAAAGAAAGGGGTGTGGAAGTATGATTCTCTATCATGGTTCTTTCTTAGAGATTGCTAAGCCAGATTTAGCTCATTCCCGCCCCAATGTGGACTTCGGGCGTGGCTTCTATGTCACGCCGCTATATGAACAGGCTGCAAAGTGGTGCGGCAAGTTCAAACGTCGTGGGAAAGACGGTATTATTTCCCGGTATGAATACGATGAAAGTCGGGAAGTTGAACTGAAAACGCTGAAATTCGATTCTTATTCCGAAGAATGGCTGGACTTTATTTTGAACTGCCGTAGCGGGAAAGATTCGACCGATTACGACCTGGTTGTGGGCGGTGTTGCCAATGATAAGGTGTTCAATACTGTGGAGCTGTTCTTTGACGGGCTGATTGATAAGACGGAAGCTATCAACCGCCTGCGTTATGAAAAGCCGAATCTGCAAATATGTTTCCGCACAGAGAAAGCACTGTCTCTGTTGCATTTTGAAGGGAGTGAAACACTATGACAGCGAATCCGATTTTGCTTCAGAAAAAATATAGCCGTGTTATTGAATGCTTTGCGAAGCAGCAGGGACTCTCGCTGGATGAGGCATTGGATTTCTTTTATCATTCCCAGGTTTATCAGCTGATCCGTGACGGTGTTTCTGATATGCACTGCATGAGCGATGCGTATTTGGCAGAGGAACTGAAACAGGAATATGAGGAGAAAGTGCCTGAAATGCGGTAGTAAAGGAGAAAGAAAATGGCAAAAATAGATCATGCGGCAATTCGCACAACATCTTATGAGGAGGCACAGAAATTTTTTGAAGATGTATTTGAAATGCATATGTGGAGAGAAACTGGGGAAAAGCCAGAACGCAAGTGCTGGTATAAAGAAGGAATCCAGCTCTGTGAAACAGAAGCAATTAATACAGGCGTAGAGAATGGCTACGATCATATTTCAATTGCGGTAGAATCTGAGTCAGAGATCATGGAGAGGATTAAGGCTTATCCGGTGAAGGCAATCAATGATCATTGGTTTTTACTTCCCGGTGGAACAAAGATCGAATTAAAATCTTTGGCAAACTGGAAAGTGAATGATGTAGAATAACCGCAATAAAGGAAAGCAAGTGAAAAATCCCTGTGAAGCCCATAAAATCAAGGCTTCACAAAATCTTCACAAAATAATTAGCACTCACCTCTTGACATGGCTAACAACATGTGTTATATTTCGTATAGAACAAGGAAATGCAAGAAATGCACATGTTCCGAAAGGAGGAACAGCTATGAATATTAATAAATTTACTCAGAAGTCTATGGAAGCGGTACAGAACTGTGAGAAATATGCCTATGAGTACGGAAATCAGCAGATTGAGCAGGAGCATTTGTTTTACAGCCTTCTGACTTTGGAGGACAGCCTGATTCTGAAACTGCTGACGAAAATGGGAATTTCCAAAGAGATGATTGTCAATGAGGCAGAGCAGAAGCTGGCGGGACTTCCGAAGGTAAGCGGCAGCAGTCAGGTATATATCAGCAGTGATCTGAACAAGGTGCTGATTCATGCAGAGGATGAATCGAAGGGCATGGGAGATGAATATGTATCGGTAGAGCATATTTTCCTGGCTATGATGAAGTATGCAGACAGAACCTTGAAGGAGCTGTTCAGGCAGTACAGCATCAGCAGGGATTCGTTTTTGCAGGCCCTGTCTACGGTGCGGGGAAATCAGCGGGTGGTCAGTGACAATCCGGAGGCAACCTATGACACTTTGGAAAAATATGGATATGATCTGGTGGAGCGGGCCAGGGATCAGAAGCTGGATCCGGTGATTGGCCGTGACAGTGAGATCCGGAATGTGGTTCAGATTCTGTCCAGAAAGACAAAAAATAATCCTGTCCTGATTGGTGAACCTGGCGTCGGAAAGACGGCTGTCGTAGAGGGACTGGCTCAGCGAATTGTCCGTGGTGATGTGCCGGAGGGCTTGAAAAACCGCAGGCTGTTTGCCCTTGATATGGGTGCGCTTGTGGCAGGAGCCAAGTACAGGGGCGAGTTTGAGGAACGTTTGAAGGCAGTTCTGGAGGAGGTAAAAAAGAGCGAGGGGCAGATTATTCTGTTCATCGACGAGCTTCATACCATTGTTGGCGCTGGAAAGACAGAGGGTTCCATGGATGCCGGCAATCTGTTAAAGCCCATGCTGGCTCGTGGTGAGCTGCACTGTATCGGTGCGACGACTCTGGACGAATACAGAAAATATATTGAAAAGGATGCGGCTCTGGAACGTCGTTTTCAGCCGGTTCTGGTGGATCAGCCGACAGTAGAGGATACGATTTCTATTCTTCGTGGAATTAAGGATCGGTATGAGGTCTTCCACGGAGTGAAGATTACGGACTCTGCACTTGTTTCTGCAGCTGTTTTGTCGGATCGTTACATTACGGATCGATTCCTGCCGGATAAGGCCATTGACCTGGTGGATGAGGCCTGCGCTCTGATTAAGACGGAGCTGGATTCCATGCCTGCAGAGTTGGATGAGCTGTCCCGTAAAATTATGCAGCTGGAGATTGAAGAGACGGCTCTGAAAAAAGAGACGGATCATTTGAGTAAGGAGCGTCTGGAGACGCTGCAGAAGAATCTGGCAGAGCTTCATGAGGAGTTTGCAGGAAAGAAGGCACAGTGGGAGAATGAGAAATCTTCTGTAGACCGTTTGTCGGCTCTTCGTGAAGAGATAGAGCAGGTGAACCGGGATATTGCCACAGCCCAGCAGCAGTATGATTTGAATAAAGCGGCAGAGCTGCAGTATGGACGGCTTCCTCAGCTGCAGAAGGAGCTGGCGGCAGAGGAAGAGAAGGTGAAAACTCAGGATTTGAGTCTGGTTCATGAAAGTGTTACAGAAGATGAGATTGCCCGGATTATTTCCCGGTGGACAGGAATTCCTGTAAGCAAGCTGAATGAAAGCGAACGCAGCAAAATTCTGCATCTGGATGATGTGCTGCATAAACGGGTAGTAGGCCAGGACGAGGGCGTGGAGAAGGTAACAGAGGCCATTCTTCGTTCCAAGGCCGGAATCAAGGATCCTACCAAGCCGATTGGCTCCTTCCTGTTTTTAGGACCTACCGGCGTGGGAAAAACAGAGCTGGCCAAGGCTCTGGCAGAGGCGTTGTTTGATGATGAGAACAATATGGTCCGTATTGATATGAGTGAGTACATGGAGAAGCATTCGGTAGCCCGTCTGATCGGAGCGCCTCCAGGATATGTGGGCTATGATGAAGGCGGCCAGCTGACAGAGGCTGTGCGCCGGAAACCGTATTCGGTAGTGCTGTTTGACGAGGTGGAGAAGGCTCACCCGGATGTATTCAATGTACTGCTTCAGGTGCTGGATGACGGCCGTATTACAGATTCCACAGGCAAGACGGTGGATTTTAAGAATACGATTCTTATTATGACCTCCAACATAGGTTCTCAATATCTGCTGGATGGAATTGATGAGGCCGGACAGATTCGTTCGGAGGCAGAACAGATGGTAATGCAGGAGCTGCGCGCTCATTTCCGCCCGGAATTTTTGAACCGGCTGGATGAAACGATTTTATTTAAGCCGTTGACCAAAGACAATATCAGCCATATCGTAGATTTGATGGTGGCAGATGTAAACAGGCGTCTGGCAGATCGGGAGCTGAAGGTAGAACTTACAGACGGAGCCAAGAGCTTTGTTACGGAAAATGGATACGATCCCGCTTATGGCGCCCGTCCTTTGAGACGATACCTGCAGAAGCATGTAGAAACCCTGGCAGCACGGATTATCCTGGAAGGTAATATCAGCGAGGGACAGACCATTGTTATTGACAGTTCCCAGGATGGACAAAAGCTGATTGCTTATGTGGAGTAAGTGCTTTTTGGAGAAGGCTGCAGCAGACGGAAGGTGTTAGGTTATGGTTCACAGGCCTGACTGAAAATGGGTACAATGCCGATAAAAGACACAGAAAATTCACAAAGATGCGCTTGACATTCACAGAAATAAGTGTTATATTACAGATAGAACAAAAGGAAGAGATAAGAATTCAATGACCGGCATTGGTCGATGGATTTTCTTCCTCCGGATTTCCGGTTCCAGAAAAACAAGGTGATTTTGCATCAATAGAGAAGGAGAGATGACTTATGTTAATGCCTAGTATTTTTGGAGAAGATTTGTTTGACGATTTTATGAGTGATTTTCCGTTTTTCGATGATAAGGCGGAGCGCCGACTGGAGAAAAAGCTGTATGGCCGCCGAGGTAGAAATCTGATGAAGACCGATGTGAAGGAGACGGATACAGAATATGAGCTGGAGATGGATCTGCCGGGATTTACGAAGGACGAGGTTTCTGCTTCTGTGGAAAATGGTTATTTGACGATTACTGCGGCCAAGGGCGTGGATAAGGATGAGCAGGAAAAAGAAACCCACAAATATATTCGCAGAGAGCGTTATGCCGGAGCCTGCCAGCGTTCCTTCTATGTAGGTGAGGATGTGACAGAGGCGGATATTAAAGGTGAGTTTAAGCATGGCATTTTGAAGCTGCATATTCCGAAAAAGGAGGTTCAGCCAGCAGTGGAAGAGAAGAAGTATATTTCTATCGAAGGCTGACAGAAGCGCTGACAAAGTGCATTAGAGGAGAAGTCCTTTCAGGGGCGCCGGGTTATCCGGCGCCCCGTTTTTGCGTTGACGCAGGGATGCATTTGTATTAAAATGAAGTCAGCCAAGAATCAGGCGAATCTACATTTTACGGGAGGATACTTTTGTGGATAAAAAACAGCTGGCAATTGAGAAGCATAAAGAATGGAAAGGGAAAATCGAAGTGATTTCCCGGGCACCTGTAACCAACAGAGAGGAGCTGGCTCTTGCCTATACGCCTGGCGTGGCGGAACCCTGTCTGCTGATTGCCGAGGATGAAGAGAAGGCTTATGATTATACAAGAAAGGGCAACCTGGTTGCTGTTATCACAGATGGTACGGCAGTGCTGGGACTGGGAGATATTGGCCCTTCTGCAGGAATGCCGGTTATGGAAGGAAAGTGTGCTCTGTTTAAAACCTTTGCGGATGTGGATGCATTTCCTTTATGCGTGAATTCCAAGGATGTAGATACGATTGTGAATACGATTGCTTTGATTTCTAAGAGCTTCGGCGGAATCAATCTGGAGGATATTGCGGCGCCTCGCTGCTTTGAAATTGAGAAGAAGCTGAAAGAGGTTTGCGATATTCCGGTGTTCCACGATGATCAGCATGGAACTGCGATTGTTGTGGGAGCAGCGCTTCTGAATGCAGTGAAGGTGACCGGAAAAACCATGGGACAGCTGCGTGTGGTAATTAACGGCGCAGGTGCAGCCGGTGTTTCTATTGGAAAGCTTTTGATTGCTATGGGCTTTGGAAATATTATTATGTGTGATATTCATGGCATTATCTGTGAGGGTGATGAAAACTTAAATTCCGGACAGGAGGAGATTTCTCATATCAGCAACCAGAACAAGGAGCATGGAACTCTGGCAGATGCCTTAAAGGGAGCGGATATTTTTGTCGGCGTTTCCCGTCCAAATCTGGTAACAAAGGAAATGGTTGCGTCTATGAACCAGGGAATTGTATTTGCTATGGCAAATCCGGTGCCTGAGATTATGCCAGATGAGGCAAAGGCAGGTGGAGCGGTTGTTGTGGGAACCGGACGCTCAGATTATCCAAACCAGATTAACAATGTGCTGGTATTCCCGGGACTGTTTAAGGGAGTTCTGGCTGTGCGCGCGAGAGATATTACAGAGGGAATGAAGATTGCTGCAGCTCATGCCATTGCAGCAGTGATTCCGGAGGAAGAACTGACGGCGGAGTATGTGATTCCGTCATCCTTTGATAAGCGGGTAGCCCTGGCAGTTGCCAATGCAGTGGCGCAGGAGGCTGTCAAAGAGGGAATCAACCGTGTGCCCTATGAGGAAATTGTGTAAGCTTACAGTTATTGTTGTCTGAGAGAATGTGATTGTTTTATTAATAGAAATGGAGAGGGAACTGTTGTTTTATGATTGATCGTGAAGCGACAGTTCTTTCTTTATTTTCTGGAATGGAATATAAAAATAATACATAAAAAGTGGAGCTGCCTTTCCCCCACAGAAAGCAGCTCCTCCGGTCACGAACAATAAACCGTACATTATACGCTGGTATCCCCATACCAATCTTAAGAAAATTAAGGATGTCGAAAAATCAACGTTCGCTTTTATTTCTTACATGGTATAATATACCATTTCTTTCTTTTTAAGTCAATGATATTTGTGCATATTTTATCAGAAAATTTCCCGACAAATCGACAAAGTGTGCAAAAAATACATAGGATTTTCTGGGAATCGAAGGAGGATTTTCGATAGAAACGCCAATTCTGTCTGCCTTTGGATAATTTGTCAGGAAGCGGTACATAATGAGCAGAGAGAATAATGCGAGAGGAGCAGAAGGCTATGGCATTTTCAAAACAGATGACAGAAAATCTGGAGCATTTTAAACAGATTCTTCAGACGGATAAAAATTTTGATGTAGTATATCGAGTAATTGATATAGCGGGGCGAAAGGGATGTCTGTTTTGTGTAGACGGATTTACTAAGGATGAGGTGCTGTTAAAGGTGCTGCAGTCCTGGTGGAGCATTCAGCCGGAGGATATGCCGGAGGATGCAGATGGGTTTTCCAAGAAATATATGCCTTATGGCGAGGTAGGAGTTCTGGAACAGGAGAAGGATGTGATTGTTCAGCTTCTGTCGGGAATTACCTGTATTTTTCTGGATGGATATGACAAATGCCTGACACTGGACTGCCGGACTTATCCGGCCAGAGGTGTAGGAGAGCCAGAAAAAGATAAGGTGATGCGGGGCTCCAGAGATGGATTTGTAGAGACTCTTATATTTAATACAGCATTGATCCGGCGAAGAATTCGGGATCCCAGACTTATAATGGAGATTTTGTCAGCAGGAGAAAGCTCTCATACAGATATTGCAGTCTGTTATATGGATGGAAGAGTAGATGAAAATCTTTTGAAAGGAGTGAAAAAGCGAATCCAGCAGCTTCATGCCGATGCGCTGACCATGAATCAGGAGAGTCTGGCAGAGGGAATTTATCCCTATAAATGGTATAACCCTTTTCCGAAATTCAAATTTTCAGAACGGCCGGATACAGCGGCAGCCTGTATTTTGGAGGGAAATATTGTCATTCTGGTGGACAATTCTCCGGCGGCTATGGTGCTGCCGTCATCGGTATTTGATATTATTGAGGAGGCAGATGATTATTATTTTCCGCCGATAACAGGAACCTATCTGCGGCTTTCCAGAATGCTGACAGCTGTGCTTTCACTGTTTCTGACGCCTACCTGGCTTTTGATGATGATGCATCCGGAGGCGCTGCCGGACTGGCTGGAATTTACCAAGCTGGCGGATCAGACCTATGTTCCTCTGATTTTTCAGCTTCTGATTCTGGAATTTGCCATTGACGGTCTGCGGCTGGCGGCCATCAATACGCCCAATATGCTGACAACGCCTCTCAGTGTGATTGCTGGTATTGTGCTGGGGGAATATTCCGTAAAGTCCGGCTGGTTCAATTCAGAAACGATGCTGTATATGGCTTTTGTAACCATAGCCAATTACAGTCAGTCCAGTTTTGAACTGGGCTATGCTCTGAAGTTTATGCGGGTAATGATCCTGATTCTTACCAGTATCTTTGATGTATGGGGATACGGAGTCGGGGTAGTTTTATCCATATGTGCAGTTGTGTTTAATAAAACCATTGCAGGAAAAAGCTATATCTATCCTCTGATTCCTTTCCAGTGGAATGAGGTGAAGAAACGGTTTTTCCGCGGCCGCCTGCCCATGGAGAAAAAAGACGCCTGAAGCTATACAGGATATAAAATATCACGGTTAATGGTGCGGTACAGCAGTTCCCGCACCATTTGCGGATCCTGAGTCTGGCCAAGAATCCACATCAGCTTTGTGACAACGGCTTCCAGAGTCATGTCATAGGCTTCTAAAAGTCCGAATTCCTGTTTAATATTTTTCCCGATTTCATAAACAGACATATTGCTGCCTTCATTGGTGACCTGGGTTGTCATAACGAGGGTCTTTCCGGAGCGGACAAGCCGTTCAATGGCGCTGTGGAAATCTCCGGTTTCCCGGGCGGGAATACCGCCGACGCCGAAGGATTCAATAATGACAGCATCGTAATGTTCTGCCATATAATCAAGAACTCCGGCATCCATAGAAGGAATCAGCTTCAGCAGAGCCACCTTACTGTCCAGGTGGTGATAAAAGACTGCCGGGCCGGTAACATGATCCTTGTCGTCCAGATAGAAAATAATGTGGTCATCATGAATCACTGCCACATAGGGAAAATTAATGCTGGAAAATGCATTGTAGCTTTTGGTTCGTTCCTTTTTGGCGCGGGTTCCGGCAATAACCTTGCCGTCAAAGACAAGATTTACACCGTGGGCGCGGCTGCAGGAGGCAAAGCGCAGGCTGTCCAGCAGATTTGTTTTTGCATCTGTAATTTCCAGATCAATCGGTTTTTGGGCGCCGGTAATTACAATAGGCTTGGGTGAGTTCTGGATAAGGTAGGAAAGAGCTGCGGCGGTGTAGGCCATGGTGTCTGTACCGTGGCAGATAACAAAGCCGTCATACTGGTTATAGTGGTCCTCAATCGTGCGGGCTATAAGCAGCCAGTGCTCCGGCTGGATATTGGTGCTGTCAATGTTCAGGACCTGAATGGCATCAGCCTGACAAAAATGGCGGGCGTCAGGCACATAGCTCAAAAGCTCGTCTGAGGTAATCAGCGGCTTCAGCCCAGTTTCGCTTCGTTTGGAGGCAATGGTTCCGCCTGTGGCAATCATCAGAATCCGTTTATTTTCCTGGTTCATGGTATAGGGCTCCTTTGGGTAAATATTTCGAATGGGAAGGGAATGTCTCTTGTTTTTTGTCTGGAAACATTGTAAACTGATAAAGAACTGTCTGAAAGTTTTTGCTTCGGACAGATTCATCATAATATTGTAACAGTTCAGCTTTGCATCTTCTTGCCCGCTTACAGCGGACAAGAGGCTTTAGGCGTCCGCCTTATGTGGATTCGGTCAGAAAAAATCTTATGAAAGCAAGCTTTCAACGAGTTTTTCTGACCGAATCCCCGCAAGTTTGAACTGTTACATCATATCACAGAAAATTGAC
This sequence comes from Lachnoclostridium sp. Marseille-P6806, assembly GCF_964238185.1. Classification (NCBI taxonomy): domain Bacteria; kingdom Bacillati; phylum Bacillota; class Clostridia; order Lachnospirales; family Lachnospiraceae; genus Lachnoclostridium; species Lachnoclostridium sp. Marseille-P6806. Next base: position 327,620 of record NZ_CAXSLG010000003.1, on the reverse strand, counting down.
GCAGAACAGAGGGATTTTCTGTTAGGCGCCAGAGGAAAGGATGGATAGGTATGGCAGGAATTCCCAAGGATCCGGTTATGTTGATGAGCTTTTTAAATACAAAGCTTCGTGATCGGTATTCGTCATTGGAGGAGCTTTGCCAGGATCTGGAGGCAGATCAGGCGGAGCTGGAAAAAAAGCTGGAAACTATAGATTACCGGTATGATCCTGGAAAAAATCAATTTGTGTAGAGGTTTGAAAGCAGGGCGAGAAGAGCAAGGCTCGAGAAGTGAAGATTTAAGAAGCAGAAGCTGTGAGAGCCGGGAATCGGCGAGAAGCAGTAAGCTGTGGAAGGAGAGAAGAGCAAGCCTCAAGAAGCAGAAGCTGCGAGGAACGGGAATCGGCAGAGAGGAGTGGGGGAATGGAGTTTGCAGCAGAGATTTGGGGATGGCTTATGGAGCATCTTCTGTATATCAATCTGGTGTTATCCGTAGTGATTGTATTTTTTCAGAGGCGGGATCCCAAGGCCGTCTGGACCTGGCTGATGCTACTGTATTTTATTCCTGTTTTTGGATTCTTTTTCTATTTGATTTTTGCCCAGGATTTCAGAAAAAGCAGAATGTTTCGGGTTAAGGAGGTCGAGGATCGGTTCCGGCGTCCTATCCGGACCCAGGAAGAATATCTGCGGCGGGTCGGTCCGTTTTCGAGAGATGAACTGGCGCAGGATTATTCAGATTTGATTTACTATAATCTGGAGCAGTCCGGCGCTGTGCTGACGGCAGCCAATCAGGTCAGGGTATTTACAGACGGAGAAGAAAAATTCGAGGATCTGCGGACGGAGCTGAGAAAGGCATCTCATTTTATCCATATTCAGTATTATATTATAAAAAATGACGAGCTTTTTGATTCGATTGTTCCCATATTAAAGGAGCGGGTTCGGGCTGGAGTGGAGGTCAGAATCCTTTATGACGGAATGGGCGGACGCTTTATGCCAAAGAGAAAATGGAAGGAGCTGGAGGCAGCAGGAATCCGCACAGCCTGCTTCTTTCCGCCGGTGCTGGGGCGGTTAAATCTCCGCGTGAATTACAGAAATCACAGAAAGATAGTTGTAATTGACGGTCATACAGGCTATGTAGGCGGTTTCAATGTGGGAAGGGAGTATCTGGGGCGGGATCCCAAGTTTGGATACTGGCGGGATACTCATCTGCGGATTACGGGAGATGCGGTGATCAGCCTTCAGATCCGTTTTGCTTTGGATTGGAATTATGCAGCGGGAGAGAATCTTTTTAAGCAGATTCGTTATTTTATGGATCAGCGAACCCTCTTTTATGGGATAAGGGCAGAGAAGGCGGATGGTATGCCGGTTTGTCCTGCCTGGGAGCCTCTGGGGATTCAGATCATTACCAGTGGACCGGACTCCTCTAACCGGCAGATTCGTGACAACTATCTTCAGTTGATTCACAGAGCACGCCATCATATTTATATTCAGACACCTTATTTTGTCCCGGATGACGCAGTGCTGAGCGCTCTGAAAATGGCAGCCGGCTCCGGTCTGGATGTACGGGTTATGATTCCCTGTAAGCCGGATCATCCCTTTGTTTACTGGGCCACTTATTCTTATATCGGTGAGCTGATAGGGGCCGGGGCCAGATGCTATACCTATGAAAAGGGCTTTCTTCATGCAAAATGCCTGATGACAGATGGCCGGGTTAGCTGCTGCGGTACTGCCAACATGGATATTCGCAGCTTTGAGTTGAATTTTGAGGTCAATGCTACGATTTATGATGAGAATACGACGGAAACTCTGGAGGAGGCGTTTTTAAGGGATCTGGATGATTGCCGTGAGATTACAAAGGAGGTTTATGCATCCAGAAATCTCTGGATTCGAATTCGTGAGCAGGGCTGCCGTCTGCTGTCACCTCTTTTATAAAGGTAACTGCCCCGACCTGAACCGTTACTTATAAAGAATAAAGAGCAGGTATAGGAACGGGATTTTGGGGGCAGACTGTTGTTATGGAATATTTGAATGTTTTAAAAGAACTGCCCGGTAATTTTATGAAATGCGGCATTGCAGGCTGGTGCCTGGAGGTGATGTTTACCTCTGTAGAATCAGTGCTGGCCAGGGACTGGCGGCTTATGGGAAGAACCTCTCTTCTGATGTTTCCTATTTATGGCTGCGGCGCCTTTCTGTCTCCTGCGCTGAAGCTGATTGATTTCTGGATTGGGGATCAGAAGGTCAGCCTTCCGGAACAGCTGATTCGCCATGGTATGATTGACATGGTGCTGATTTTTACAGCGGAATACATTTCCGGTGCCTGGCTGAGGGCGAGAGGAATGTGTCCCTGGGATTACAGCGCAAGCCGCGCCAGTGTCAACGGTCTGATCCGTCTGGATTTTGCGCCTTTGTGGTTTGCCACAGGATTGTTGTTTGAACAAATTACAAAAAAGAGAAGCAAATGACTTGTTTTTGCTTCTCTTTTTTTATATACTGGAAAAATAAACAATCTGTCGAGGAATGGATCAAATGACGGCGGCAGGACAAAAAGAAAATGACAGCAACGTCAGAAGAAGAGGTAAGACATGATACGATTTATTTTAGTGGCTCTGCTGGTTGTGGGATTTCTGATTTTCAGTATTCCCCTGCTTTTGTGGGAAAATCACGTAGGGAAACAGGATCCGGAGAAGCAGCAGGCGCATAGCCTGAAGATTGTGCAGGCGATGTTTCGTCTGATTCTGCGTATCAGCGGAGTGCAGGTTACAGTCAGGGGGCAGGAGCGGATTCCGGAAGGCCCGGTACTTTATGTAGGAAACCACCAAAGCTATTTTGACATTCTTGTGGGATATACCACAGTTCCTACCCTGCTGGGCTTTGTTGCGAAGAAAGAAATGGAACGTTATATTTTGCTGAGAGACTGGATGCGGAATGTAAACTGTCTGTTTCTGGACAGAACGGACATTAAAGCAGGAATGAAGACGATTCTGGATGGAATTCAGAAAATAAAAGCAGGAATTTCTGTGTGGATTTTCCCGGAGGGAACGCGCAATATCAATGAGGATGTGACAGAGCTTCTTCCTTTTAAGGAGGGAAGCCTGAAAATTGCGGAAAAGGCAGGCTGTCCCATTGTTCCGGTAGCCATTACCGGCACCTCAGAGGTTTTTGAGAAGCATATTCCTTTTATCCGCCGTTCTCAAGTGACGATTGAATTTGGAGAGCCGTTTTATGCAAAGGAGCTTCCTCTGGAGGAAAGAAAGCATGCAGGGGCCTACACGCGAAATAAAATTATAGAAATGCTGAAGGCGGAGCAGCAGATTCGGAGGTCTGGAAAATAGTGGATTTACTGGAGTGCAGAAAAGAACTGGACGGGATTGACCGGCAGATAGTAGAACTGTTTGAAAAAAGAATGGAAATCTGCGGACATGTGGCAGAATCTAAGCTGGCATCAGGAAAAGCCGTGTATGACGGTGAGCGGGAAAGGCAGAAGCTGGAGGCCGTAGAGGCGATGGCCCATGGAGATTTCAACAGAACGGCAGTGACAGAGCTGTTTTCACAGATGATGACCATCAGCAGAAGGTATCAGTATAAGCTGCTTGAGGAAGGCGGAAAAAGTGAGGATCTGGGCTTTCGCAGGGTAGAAGGTCTTCCTGCCAAAGGGGCCAGAATTGTATATCAGGGCGTGGAGGGCGCTTACAGCCATGGCGCTGCCCTTCAGTATTTTGGAGAAGAAGCAGATGTGTACCATGTGGAGCATTTTGGAGACGCTATGGAGGAGGTTCAGGCAGGACGGGCAGATTTTGCAGTTCTTCCCATTGAGAATTCCTCTGCGGGGGCAGTTGTGGATTTGTATGACATTCTGACCCGCTATTCCAATTCGATTGTGGCAGAGACATTTCTTCCAGTAAATCACGCTCTTTTGGGAACAGCAGAGGCTGAAGAGGAGCAGATTAAAACTGTATATTCTCACCCTCAGGCGCTGATGCAGAGCTCAGAATACTTAAACAGTCATAGAGACTGGAAGCAGATCAGTATGGAGAATACGGCAGTGGCTGCCAGAAAGGTTCTGGAGGATGGAGATCCCACACAGGCGGCAGTTGCCAGCGAGATTGCCGGAAGACTGTATGGATTAAAGGTGTTAAAACCATCGATTCAGAACAACAAAGGAAATACCACCCGGTTTGTGATTCTTGCCAGAGAACAGGTATATCGCCGGGATGCAGGAAAGATCAGCATCTGTTTTGAGCTTCCTCACCGCAGCGGTACTCTGTATAATATACTGGGTCATTTTATTTTCAATCATGTCAATATGGTTATGATTGAATCGCGGCCTATACCGGGACGGAACTGGGAGTATCGGTTCTTTGTGGATATCGAGGGAAATCTGGAGGATGCGGCAGTAAAAAATGCATTGAAGGGCATTGGAGCCGAGGCGCTGAATTTGAGAATCCTTGGAAATTATTGAGAAAAACTGAACATTTGAGACAAAGGAAAAATCCAGGGAAATATTACAGAAGCGAGGATGCCTCTGAATATTTAACCTGGATTTTACGCAAATTTTATGTTTGTTTTGTATATTGAAAAGAAGCAGCAGGTTTTGCGAAAGAGCCTGGGCAGGAGGAACAGACAGAGAGGAGTGAGGGGCTATGGTACGAACATTTGCAGCGATTGATGTAGGGTCATTTGAACTGGAGATGGGAATTTATGAGATTTCTGAAAAGACAGGCGTCCGTTCCATTGATCATGTGAAGCATATGATTGCTCTGGGAAAGGATACCTTTGAGGACGGGAAAATCAGCTACCAGATGGTAGAGGAAACCTGCCGGGTTTTGAAGGATTTTGCATCCATTATGAAGGGATACCAGGTAAACGAGTATCGGGCTTATGCCACAACGGCTATGCGGGAGGCAAAAAACAGTCAGATTGTGCTGGAGCAGATCCGGGTCAGGACGGGAATCCAGGTAAAGGTACTGAGCAATTCGGAGCAGCGATTTATCCGCTATAAAGCGATTGCGATCAAGGCCTCGGAGTTTCAGAAGACCATCCAGAAGGGAACAGCGATTGCAGATGTGGGATTTGGCAGTATGCAGGCATCGGTTTTTGATAAGGATTCCCTGATTTCTACTCAGAACCTGCCTCTTGGCGTTTTAAAGCTGCGTCAGATTCTGACTCATGCAAAACTGTCGGCTCAGGCAGAACAGTCTCTTGTTATGGAGCTGATTGATAATGAGCTGTTGACCTTCCGAAAGATGTATTTAAAGGATCGGGAAATCAAACATCTGATTGCAATTGGAGATCCGATTCTGACCATGTATTACAAGCTGAATGGAATTACCCGCAGCGATCGTCTGACAGCAGAAAAGTTTAACAGCTTTTTTGAGTGGATGCGCACCAAAACCCGCGCCCAGCTGGAGGATGCCTTTGACGTAAACGGAGAATATGCATCTATGATGTTTCCTACAGTTGCTATTTACAAAAGAATGCTGGAGGTGACCGGGGCGGAGATTCTCTGGGTTCCGGGTATTCGTATGGCAGACGGGACAGCGGCGGAGTATGCAGAAGAAAAAAAGCTGATTCGGTTTGAACACAATTTTTCCAATGATATTATTGCGGCTTCCCGGAATATGGCAAAGCGGTACAAATGCCATATGCCCCATATTCAGGCTGTGGAGCTGGCGGCACTGAAGGTATTTGACAGCCTGAAAAAATATCACGGACTGAAGGAGCGGGAACGTCTGCTGCTTCAGATCGCAGCAGATCTTCATTCCTGTGGAAAGTTTGTAACCATGCGGGACGCTACGGAATGTGCTTATAATATTATTATGGGTACGGAGATTATTGGCCTGTCTCATGTGGAGCGGGAAATTGTGGCGAATGTGGTAAAGTATCATATTCAGAAGTTCCGATACAATGAGGTGGAGCTGCAGGCAAGACTGTCAAGGGACAGTCGTCTGGCCAATCCGGAAAATCTGCCTTTGATCATAGGAAAGCTGACAGCGATTCTTCGTCTGGCTAATTCTATGGATCGGGGACATGCGGGAAAGCTGTCTGACTGCCGTTTAAGCGTAAAAGGAAACATGTTGGTGATTTCCACGGAATATGATGGTGATGTAACGCTGGAAGCCATGTCTATTGCGGAAAAGGGGGACTTTTTTGAGGAAATTTTTGGCATTCGTCCAGTGTTAAAACAGAAAAAGAGGGTATAAAATATGGCTGATACAGGATTAAATTATCTGGATTCAAAAAATTATGTAAACCGGGAGCTGAGTTGGCTGGAGTTTGATTTTCGTATTTTGAATGAGGCCCGGGACAAGTCTATTCCGCTGTTTGAGCGGCTGAAATTTCTAAGCATTACGGCGTCAAACCTGGATGAGTTTTTTATGGTTCGGGTGGCGTCTTTGAAGGATATGGTACATGCAAAATACAAAAAGACGGATATTGCAGGTCTGAGGCCGGAGGAGCAGCTGGAGTTGATCGGAGAAAAGACCCATGAGCTGGTGGCGCTTCAGTACTCCACCTACAATCGTTCTCTACTTCCGGCTTTAAAGCAGCAGGGACTTCAGATTGTTTCTGAGCATGAAGAGCTGACAGAGAAAGATGGAAACTTTGTGGATCGTTTTTTCCACGACAATGTCTACCCGGTGCTGACGCCGATGGCCGTGGATTCTTCCCGTCCATTTCCTCTGATTCGCAATAAGTCTCTGAATATTGCAGCTCTGGTACAGAAGAAAAATGGAGCGGATGGGCTGGAGTTTGCCATGGTTCAGGTTCCTTCCGGCCTTCCCCGGATTGTGGAGCTTCCTGCGGATGGAAACGGGGAGCGCCGGGTGATTTTGCTGGAAGAGATTATTGAACGAAATATGAAGGAGCTGTTCCTGAATTATAATATTGTGTCTGCTCACCCCTTCCGGATTATGAGAAATGCAGATTTTACTCTGGATGAGGAGGAGGCAGAGGATCTTTTGGAGGAGATCCAGAAGCAGCTGAAGAAGCGCCAGTGGGGCGAGGTTATCCGTCTGGAGGTAGAGGAAAAGGTTGACAAACGCCTCTTAAAGATTCTGAAACGGGAGCTTTCTGTAGGAAACGATGATATTTATGAGATCAACGGTCCTCTGGATCTGACGTTTTTGATGAAAATGTACGGGATGAGCGGATTTGATGAGCTGAAAACGCCGTCTTATACGCCTCAGCCGATACCGGCTTTTATGAATGATGATGATATTTTTACCAATATGCGGAAGGGTGATATTCTTCTGCACCATCCCTACCAGACCTTTGAACCTGTGGTAGAGTTTGTCCGTCAGGCGGCAAAGGATCCGGATGTGCTGGCGATTAAGCAGACCTTGTACCGGGTAAGCGGCCATTCCCCCATTGTGGCGGCTCTTGCCGAGGCAGCGGAACGGGGAAAGCAGGTTTCAGTTCTGGTGGAGCTAAAGGCCAGATTTGATGAGGAGAATAATATTAACTGGGCAAAAAAGCTGGAGAAGGCGGGCTGTCATGTTATTTATGGTCTGGTAGGACTGAAAACGCACTGTAAGATTACGCTGGTGGTTCGCCGGGAGGAGGACGGTATTCGCCGTTATGTCCACCTGGGAACGGGAAACTACAACGATTCTACGGCAAAGCTGTATACAGACTGCGGTCTGATGACATGTCATCCTCAGATTGGCGAAGATGCTACTGCTGTTTTCAATATGCTTTCCGGATATTCAGAGCCGCCGACCTGGAATAAGCTGGCGCTGGCTCCTTTGTGGCTGAGAAGCCGCTGTATCCGGATGATTAAGCGGGAAGCGGAGCATGCCCGGGCAGGAAAGCCGGCCCGGATTATGGCAAAGATGAATTCACTTTGTGATAAAGAGGTGATTGCAAATCTGTATGAGGCCTCCTGCGCTGGTGTGAAGATAGAACTGGTTATCCGGGGTATCTGCTGCCTGAAGGCGGGAATTCCTGGTCTCAGCGAGAATATTACGGTGCATTCTATTGTGGGAAATTTCCTGGAGCATGCCCGGATTCTTTATGTGGAAAATGACGGCAGTCCAGAGGTATATATGGGAAGCGCAGACTGGATGCCCAGAAATCTCGACAAGCGCGTGGAGATTATGTTCCCGGTAGAGGATCCGGAGTTAAAGAAACAGGTAATCCATATCCTTCAGGTTCAGCTGGAGGATAATGTAAAGGCTCATGTGCTGCAGCCGGACGGAACCTATGAAAAGATTGACAAGCGCGGAAAGGTTCTGGTGTGTGCACAGGAGCAGTTCTGTGAGGAAGCCATTGCCATGGCAAAAAAAGCGGCGGAGGAAGCCGGCCATGATGTGCACAATACCAGAGTATTTGTGCCGGCTGAGGCATAGGAAATAATATAAAGCGTTATGGGGGCAAAAGAGAAGCCTGCCTGCTCTAAAACAGAGCAGGCAGGCTTCTCTGCTTTAGCCTTGAAGATCTCTTGCAGAAAAAACGCGGAAAATGGGAATTCTTACACCTTTTGTCAGAAAAAAGTAAGGCATAAACCTGTATTTTATGTTACACTTATGAATAGAGTGAAGCATCGGGAAACAGCAGCTTCTGCAGATTCCCGCATACGGACAGAGAAGAATCACACAAGGAGGAAGCCAATATGGCAGAGACTAATATTCTGGTAGTTGATGATGAGCAGGAGATCGCGGATCTGGTGGAGATCTATCTGGTCAGCGATGGATATAAAGTATTTAAGGCGTCCAACGCCCAGGACGGGCTGGCAATTTTGGATAAGGAGGACATTCATCTGGTCCTTCTGGACATTATGATGCCGGGGATGAATGGTCTGGAGATGTGCAAGAAGATCCGGGAAACCAACAATATTCCCATTATTATGCTGAGTGCCAAGTCTACGGATCTGGATAAGATTCTGGGACTGGGAACAGGGGCAGATGACTATGTAGTAAAGCCATTTAATCCGCTGGAGCTGACTGCCCGGGTGAAATCCCAGCTGCGCCGTTATACCCAGCTGAATCCCAACAGCAATGTCCATGAAAGCTCCAAAAATGAGATCAGCATTCGTGGGCTGACGATTAACAAGGACAATCATAAGGTAACGGTTTATGACGAGGAGATTAAGCTGACGCCCATTGAGTTTGATATTCTGTATCTGCTGGCTTCCAATGCAGGAAAGGTATTCAGCACCGATGAAATTTTTGAAAAGGTGTGGAATGAGAAGGTTTATGAGGCCAACAATACAGTTATGGTACATATCCGCCGTTTGCGGGGCAAGATGAAGGAGGATGAGCGCCAGGACAAGATTATCACCACAGTGTGGGGGGTAGGATACAAAATTGAAAAATAAGAATCAGGCTCCGGGAAAAAATGATTTAAGACACAGATACCACACCCGGATTATTGCCAATGTAGTGTACAGCGCTCTGGTGGCTTTTCTGGTGGAGATATTTCTGGTGACGAATATTTCCATGCTGGCCGGATATGCAGAGGAGGCCCGGTGGAGCAATGCATTTTTGTCTATGGCAAATCGCTTTGATACTGTGATTGTTCTGGGCTATGTACTGGTGGGGATTGTGATCTTTGCTGTGACTTTTCTGATTCTCCAGGAGAAATCCATTGCCTACATCAGCAGAATCTCAGATGCTGTTACCAGTATTTCTGAAGGAGATTTGAATACTACGGTGGAGGTTCTGGGAGATGATGAGTTTTCTTCTATGGCGTCCAGTCTGAATAAGATGGTGGAGGATATCCGCTGGCTGATGGACAAGGAGCGGGAGTCAGAGCGGACGAAAAATGAGCTGATTACCAATGTGGCGCACGATCTCAGAACGCCTCTTACATCGATTATCGGATATCTGGAGCTGCTTTCCGGAAAGGTAGAGCTGCCGCCGGAGATGCAGAAAAAATACATAGACATTGCATACAGCAAGGCAAAGCGGCTGGAAAAGCTGATTGAGGATCTGTTTGGCTTTACTAAGATGAATTATGGCAGACTTTCTATGCATGTGTCGCAGGTGGATATTATCAAGCTGTTAGGACAGCTTTTGGAGGAATCCTATCCGAATTTTGCAGATAAGGGACTTTCTTACGAGCTGCAGAGCAATGTTCCGGCCAAGGTTATTACAGCTGACGGCAATCTGCTGGCCCGCCTTTTTGACAACCTGATCAACAATGCCATTAAGTACGGAGCTGACGGCAAGCGGGTGATGGTGAAGGTTGCGGCAGGGCCGGAGACGGTGACGGTATCTGTGACCAATTACGGATATGTAATTCCGGCAGAGGAGCTGCCTCTGATTTTTAACAAGTTTTACCGCGTGGAGCAGTCCCGTTCAACTCATACAGGAGGAACCGGGCTGGGGCTGGCCATTGTAAAAAATATCGTAGATATGCACGGAGGTACCATTGACGTGAAAAGTGATTTGAACGGTACAGTATTTACTGTAACGCTTCTGGTTAATTTTGATGTAAACAAAGAGCATTTCGGAAAGGCCGGGTGATGAATTTGAGACGCCGCATTCGAAATTCTCAGGAAGAAAGAAACTTTTCAGTCAGAACATCGAAGGCAGGATGGGCCGTCAGGGGGGCGGCTGTTCTGCTGGCTGGTGGGCTGGCTTTTTGTGCTTTATATATGACGGAAACAGCCATGGCAGCGCCGGAAACAAAGGCAGCTGAAGCGGGCACGGCGGGCCGGGAACTGCCGGAAGTAAGTGGCACGGTGGCTCAGGACAGGCAGGAACTGCCGCAGGTAACTGGTGCAGCAGGAAGAGAATCTGACAACAGCAGAGGGGAAGCAAAGCTTTCTCTGGAGGTCAGCTATGGCTATGGAAATAATGCTAAGGGCGGACGATACCTTCCAGTGGATGTGGAGCTTTCTAACAGCGGAACAGAAGCCTTCTCTGGAATGCTCCAGGCAAAAACGATGGAATCAGACGGTACGGTGTACCAGTACGAGTATCAGGTGCAGGCTGGAGCTGGAGAGGTGATGAGTGCCAGGTATTATATTCCCTTGGGAACCGGCGGGGATCAGATCCTTTTCACTGTTTCAGGAGAAGAGGGAAAAACTCTGGTGTATAAGCCTGTGAATCTGAATGTAAGCAGGGATGTGCCGGAAATGTATATCGGCCTTCTGTCGGATGATCCGGGAGAGCTGTCGTATCTGGACGGAGCAGGAATCAATTACAGTACCCTGAGAACCAGAACCTTTGAGCTGGATGAAGCCGATTTTCCGGAGGAGGAGATAGGTCTGGATCTTCTGGACGTTCTGGTTGTAAATGACTATAAGCTTCGCAATCTTTCGGAAAAACAGATTGCGGCGATTATGTACTGGGTACATGGCGGCGGCATACTGATTCTGGGAACAGGAGAGCGGGTGGACGATACTCTGGGGCGGTTTGCACCGGAGCTGCTTGACGAGTCTTATGGGGCTCCGAATCTGCGCCATATTAATCTGGGGGAGAATTTTGCTCTGGATGAGCCGGGGGCCGGAATGCTGGCGGTTTCCTGTGTGGATGTTTCTCTTCACGGGGGCAATGTGATTCTTTCCAGCAGCGGTTTTCCGCTTCTTACAGCAGCGGCCAAGGAACAGGGAATTATTGCTGTGGCAGCCTTTGATCTGGGGGATATCGGAGCGTTTTGTGAGAAAAACTCATCCTTTCTTGATTTTATGTTTACCAGTCTCCTGGGCGAAAACAGGATTAACCGTCTGGCAGAGCTGGTGTACAGCGGCAATTCTGATCGATACTGGTCTGTGCAGACGCTGATTGATACTGGCGATGTAGATAAGCTGCCGAATCTGTTTTTATATATGGCAGTGACGGCCATATATCTGGTTTTGCTGGGGCCGGGCCTGTATCTGTTTTTGAAAAACTGGGATCTGCAGATCTATTATCGGCGGGGCGTGCTGGTTCTTTCGCTGGTATTTGCAGGTATTATTTATATGATGGGTATTTCCACCAGATTCCGTTCTACATTTTTTACTTATGCATCGATCCGTGATGTGACCAGCGATTATGTTACGGACACTACTTATGTCAATGTAAGAAATCCTTATAACCGTCCTTATTATGTGGATTTGGCTCCGGAGTATTCGGTTCTTCCCATTACCAGCAGCTATTGGGGCGGATATGGCAACTGGGAGGAGCTGACAGCGGAAACTCCCTGGCAGACTGAAATCGTAGCTACAGAGGAGCATGTTCGGATTCAGGGACAGAACATTCCGGCCTTTACCTCCCGGTATTTCCGGCTGGAGAACAAGTCGGACAATGTGGAGCAGATTGGATTTGACGGAACGGTGGATTATTTTGAAGGGGAAATCGGAGGAAGTGTGACCAACCATTTCCCGTTCCCTGTAGAGAATGCGGCAGTAATGCTGTATGGAAACATGGTGCTGTTAGGCCATATGGAGGCGGGAGAGACAAAAAATCTGGCAGATTATGAGCTGATGCGGTTCCCGCTGGGCAATTCCTACGTGGTGGCTGACCGGATTACCGGAGAGCGGGATTTTGGCGCAACGGATATTAACAATAAAGAATATCTGCTGGCTATGGAGCGGTCAAATCTGCTGAAGTTTTACATGGACAACTATCTGACCGGTTATACGGCAGATGCGCGGCTGATTGCATTCAGCAGTCAGAAGGAGGAAACTCTGTTTTTGAAGGACAAGGCAGCGGAAACCTATGGAGTTACCATGCTGACGTCATCGATGGAGGTCAATGCATCCAGAGATCGCTCTCTGTATCGGTCTGTGCTGATGAAGGAGCCAAAGGTAGTGAGTGGAAGCTATGATTCCGCTGTTAATTCCATGGCGGGTATGGAGCCGCTGACGCTGGAGTATCAGCTGGGTGAGGATATAGATGTAGAGAGCCTGACTTTTGAATCTGTTAATGAAGAATTTCTGGAGGCAGACAGAAACAGCTTTACTGATGCGTTTACCGGAAGTATTTATTTTTATAATTACGGAACGGGTAATTTTGATTTAATGGAGCTGGAGGGACAGACGCTGGATGTGGAGGAGCTTCGCCCCTATTTGTCTCCGGGAAATACGCTGACTGTGCGGTATGTATATGACGGCATTGCAGGCTACAATGATCTGCAGCTTCCGATGCCGATGGTTGCAGGGAGGGAACGCTGATGCTGAAAATCAGAAATCTTCGGAAGGCATATGGAGGATACCATGCCTTAAACGGACTGGATATGGAGATTGCTGACGGGGCGCTCTATGGCTTTGTAGGGCCGAACGGAGCGGGAAAGACTACTGCGATCCGGATTATGACAGGACTTTTGCGAGCCGACAGCGGAACTGTAGAGATAGACGGAATGGACGCAGCCGCAGATCCCTATGGCCTCAGAGAGAAAATCGGCTATGTGCCGGATTCCTTTGGGGTATATGACAATTTGAAGGTGTCTGAGTATATGGAGTTTTTCGCTGCCTGCTACGGTATGGAGGGCTTTCAGGCAAGAAAACGTTCCAGTATGCTGCTGGAACAGGTAGGACTGGGGGAAAAGGCAGACTTTTTTGTTGAAAGCCTTTCCCGGGGAATGAAGCAGCGTCTTGGGCTGGCCAGAGCTTTGCTCCACAATCCGTCGCTGCTGATTATGGATGAGCCTACCAGCGGGCTGGATCCCAGAACCAGGATCGAGTTTCGGGGAGTTGTCAGAGAACTGAATGAGCAGGGAAAAACCATTCTAATCAGTTCGCATCTGCTGTCAGAGCTGTCGGAGCTTTGCAGTCACATTGGGATTATTGAAAGCGGGAAAATGGTAATCAGCGGAAGCATGACGGAGATTGTAGAGCGGATTCAGACCTCCAGACCGGTGATGATTACGATTCACAAAAATATGGAAACAGCGCTGAGGGTATTAAAGGAGCATCCGCTGGTGCGGACAATTACCGTAAAGGATAGAAGTATTATGGCAGGTTTTACAGGAAGTGCCGGACAGGAAAGTGAGCTTTTGCGGCAGCTGGTTGAGGCGGACGTTCAGGTTCTTGGCTTTAGCCGGGAGCCTGGAAGCCTGGAAGCAGTTTTCATGGAAATTACAGATGATCAGAAAGAAAAGGTGGTGTTGTCCTATGAAGACGAATCCGGTTTATAAGCGGGAGATTATGGTCAGCGCCAGAAGCATTCGTCTGGCTTTGGTTCTTCTGGTTTTTAACGGAATTCTGGCTCTGGTTGCCCTGCTGAATATGTATTCGACTCTGGCACAGGTTCGGCTGACTGCAGAGGTGCAGTATACCAGCTTTCTGGATTTGTATCTGTTTGTGGCTGCCCTGGAGTTTATGATGCTGATCTGTATTATGCCGGCCATAACGGCAGGAAGTATCAGTGGAGAACGGGAGAGAAAAACGCTGGAGCTGATGATGGCTACGAAAATGCGCCCATGGGAGATTGTAGTGGGAAAGCTGATGGCAGCTTTGAGCACTATGGCTCTTTTGGTGGCATCCAGTTTTCCGGTTCTTGCCATGGTATTTGTATATGGGGGGATTACCCTGGCGGATATTCTGATTCTTCTGCTGTGCTTTGCGGCAGCAGCCCTGCTGGTTGGCAGTCTGGGTGTGTGCTGCTCTGCCCTGGCGAGCCGCACAACGATTGCGACAGTGGCAACCTACGGAATTACAGCAGTTGTAATGGTAGGAACCTGCGCAGTTAATTATTTTGTCTGGTATATGAGAAGTATGCGGCTGGATGCGTATCTGGCATCTGCCGGACAGGCGGTGATTCAGAGGGGCTCCGGCGGTTGCCTTTATCTTCTGCTGGCCAATCCGGCAGCAACCTTTCTTTTGATTATCAGTCGTCTGACCGGACGGGAACGGGTATCAGTCAACGCAGGTCAGTGGTTTGGAAATGAAATGGAGGGAGCGGTAATTACCCACTGGGCATCCGTCAGTCTGGTCGTTCAGATTGGACTGGCAGCTCTTCTGATTTGGATTGCCATTCGGGCAATTTCGGAAAAAAAGAAGTAAAGAAACCAGCTTCTGCATTTGAAATGGATGGATAGTGACAGCTGGCTTAACAGAAAGCCCTGGGGATGTAACTCCAGGGTTTTTCTTATGGAATTCAGATACAATTTATTGCTCCATGGAATTTGACGAAGCCTGTAAATCATGATAAAATACTTAAAATAGATTGAAACATTTTTCCGAAAAGGGAGTGAAACAGGGTATGTTGTGGAGTAAATCAAGTTTGACAAAACCGAACGAGACACAAAAGGATTTAGAGAAATTAATTCAGGAGCGATCTACAATTTTAACTTATCCGGCAAAAAAGGTGTTTTTAGAGCCTGGAATGATTCTGGATGGGGTATATTATGTTGCCAGCGGGCGTACCTGCCATTATATGATGTCGCTGGATGGAACAGAAAAGATTCTATATACACTGGCAGCAGGCTGGTTTTATGGAGAAACGCCCTGTTCTTTGTCAGAACCCACAGGTTTGTATTCAAAAACAGAGGTAAAAAGTGTTCTTTATAAGCTTCCGCTTCAGGAGTATGATTATCTGATGGACACGAATAAGCTGTTTCGTGAAACTATTTTGTGCAGCTATTCCAAGAAGATGCTGATTATGCGCCATGAGATTGAGAACATTACATTTAATTCCTGCAAGGACAGGCTGAAGCTTTTATTCTGTTCAGCAGCAGATACGTCCAGGCTGATTGAGGGAGCCTGGTATGGAATGAATGTTTCTTATACGCAGTACGAACTCAGTACGATTGTGGGCGGCGCCAGAGTAACGGTGAGCAAATTGATCAGTGAGATGTGTGCAGAAGGTTTTATCCGAATGCTGAATCATAAGATTCAGATCAATGCGGCAGAGTATAGAAAATTTGCCAAGAATATGGAGGATGATAAATATTAGCTGAGGTAAAAGAAATAGAACAAGAAAGCGAAAAGTGTAACATTTTATACAAATAGTCGATTGCAACAATGTTTTTCAATAGATAGAATAAATAAAGAAGTTCATGTATGATACGTACATGAACTTATTTTTTGCACTATAAAATCAATAAAAAAATTAAAAAACAGTGCAAAATGACATGATAAGAAAAGCGGGATGAGTGAAAATACTGGCATTACAGACAAAATGCCGAAACGAAAAAGAAAGGGGGATTTTACATGGGAGAAACATATCGGGTGATGGAGCATCCGATTCTGGAAGAGCTTCGTGAGCCGGATACATACATCATCTATGACGGGAAAAAAATTCCGGCAGTGTCGGGAGAACCGGTGGCAGCGGCTCTTTTGGCAGCAGGTGTACGCATTATGAGACACACGGAAAAAAAGGATCAGCCAAGAGGAATTTTTTGTGGAATCGGACGCTGCAATGACTGCAAAATGGTGGTAGATGGAGTTCCGAACACCAGAACCTGCGTGACTCCGGTTCGTGAGGGAATGGTAGTGGAAACTCAGAAAGGCCTTGGACAATGGGAGGGACGAGAATGAGGGAAGTAGAACTCTTGATTGTAGGTGCTGGTCCGGCTGGTCTGTCTGCAGCCTGTGAGGCAGCAAAGGCCGGTGTTCAGGTTATGATAATTGATGAGAATTTAAGACCGGGAGGACAGCTTTTTAAACAGATTCATAAATTTTTCGGTTCCAGAGTACACCGGGCGGGAACAAGAGGATTTCGAATTGGAGAAATGCTTTTGAAGGAAACTGAGGAACTGGGAGTAGAGGTGCAGCTGGGATATCCGGTATATGGAATTTTTTCAGAAAACCATGTGCTTTATGGAAGCAGGGATGGCGTGAAAAAGCTTCATGCAAAAAAGATTATTCTGGCTACAGGAGCCAATGAAAACAATCTGTGCTTTGAGGGTTCCATTTTACCGGGTGTTATGACGGCAGGAGCAGCGCAGACCATGATCAATCTGCATCATGTGCTGCCGGGACAGAAAGTGGTTATGGTAGGATCCGGAAATGTGGGACTGATTGTTTCCTATCAGCTGCTTCAGGCCGGAGCAGAGGTTGTGGGACTGGTTGAGGCAGCTCCGGCGATTGGAGGTTATGGGGTACATGCCAATAAGCTGAAGAGGGCCGGCGTTCCTTTTTATCTTTCTCACACAGTTCAGAAGGTAACAGGCAAGGACGGGGTGGAAAAAGTAGAGCTTGTTCAGCTTGACCAGCAGTTCCATCCGGTGCCGGGAACAGAAAAGGTACTGGAGGCAGATACGGTTTGTATGGCAGTGGGACTGACTCCCATGACGGAACTGGCAGAGCTGGGAGGCTGTGAAATGACTGTAAGTCCTGCTCTGGGCGGCGTAGTGCCAATGCATGATGATGGAATGAAAACCACAAACCCGGATATATATGTTGCCGGTGATATTGCAGGAGTAGAGGAAGCCAGTACCGCTATGGAGGAAGGAAGGCTGGCAGGCGTAACAGCGGCAGAAAGCCTGGGCTATTTAGATAAAGAAACAGCCAAAGAAAAGCAGCGGGAAATTCATGAGCGTTTAAATCTTCTGAGAAGCGGACAGTTTGGAAGCCGCAGGGCAGATGCCAAGGCAAAAATAGAGCGGGATTATGAGGAATGGGAAGAAAGTGGGGTGCAGGTATGAATAAAACGAGATTGAGTGGACCTGGAATCCCGTCAGAAGAGCGGATGAAGCTGGGACCGGTGGCCTGTATTGAATGTCTTCAGCAGATTCCTTGCAACCCCTGTGAAGAGGCATGCCCAAGGGGAGCCATAACTGTAGGAAAAGAAATCACAGGTCTTCCTACACTGGACGAGGAAAAATGTAACGGCTGCGGAATCTGTATGACGAGATGTCCCGGACTGGCTATTTTCGGTTTAAATGCAGTATACAGTGAGAAAACAGCGTTAGTGAGCTTCCCTTATGAATATGTGCCGTTGCCGGTTAAAGGCCAGACAGTAGACTGTACGGATCGTCTGGGACAGTTTGTGACAAAGGGAGTGGTTCATCAGGTGAGAACAGCGAAGGCATTTGATCATACGGCAATTGTTACAGTAGAAATCCCGAAAGAATATGTGATGGAAGTTCGCTTTATTAATCGCCATTTTGTTGCCGGGCAGGAGGTGAACGCAGATGAATGAGTGGAAGCCGGAGGATGATAATATTTATGTATGCCGCTGCGAAGAGGTTACAGTGGGAGATATTAAGCGGGCGATTGCCGCAGGAGCAGACAGTTTAAAGGCGATTAAGATGAGAACCCATGCAGGCATGGGGGTATGTCAGGGGATGACCTGCAGAAAAAACATTGAAAAAATGCTGCGGGAGCAGAAAATAGATCTGGATCTTTGCCACGGCCATTTCCAGCGTTTTCCTGTACGTCTTTTGAATATTGGAGATATGGCCGCAGGACTGGAAGAGGAGGGAAGGGAGGCAGCGCATGAGGACTGATGTAGTCATTATCGGCGGTGGAGTGATTGGAAGTGCCATTGCCTATTATCTGACGAAGAGAGGAAAAAAAGTCATTCTGCTGGAAAAAAAGTACCTGGTAAATGGTTCGAGCGGAGCCTGTGATCAGGGAATTCTTCTGCAGTCCAAGGCTCCCAATGAACATTTGGTTCTGGGCATTTACAGCCTGGAGATGTTTAAGAAGCTGGAACAGGAGCTGGGACGAAAACTGGAGTTTGTACAAAAGGGATACCTGGTTTTGATTGAATCAGAACCGGAACTGAAGGTAATGCAGGAAATTGTACAAAAGCAGAATGAACTGGGACTGCCTTCTAAAATTATTACAAAAGAGGAAGCTCTTGCAATGCAGCCCGGTTTGAATCCGGATGCCTTTGTTGCAGCAGCCTGCTGTGACTGGGACGGTGAGGTAAATCCGTATATGCTGACCATGGCATTTGCAGATAAGGCGGAAGAGTTAGGGGCTGTTATTAAAACAGGATGTCCGGTAACCGGACTGGTGATGGAAGATGGTGCTGTAAAAGGCGTAGAAACGCAGGAGGGTACCATTTACGCAGATACAGTAGTCAATGCAGCAGGCGTATGGGCACCGGAAATCGGAGCAATGGCTGGACTGAAGATTCCCATTACACCGAGACGCGGCCAGGCATTTATAACAGAGGCAGTGCCTGAATTTATTCACAGAAGCGTGATCAATGCAAGATATATTGTAGCGAAGCATCATCCGGAGGTTTTAAAGAAAGATACATCAATGAAAGCAAAGCTGGGAGTTGGCTTATGTCTGACCCAGTCAGAAAAAGGCAATGTGATGTTTGGAGCAACCAGAGAATTTGTAGGGTATGATGTCTCCAATACGGTAGATGGTTTGAGTACCATTCTGAGTAATGCCGTACACCTGGTTCCTGGTTTGAAAAATCTCAATATCATCCGGACTATGGGCGGTTTGCGGCCTTACACTCCAGATGGACGGCCTTTGATTGGTTATGTGGACGGGGTTCCCGGATTCTTTATGGCAGCTGGTCATGAAGGAGACGGAATCAGTTTGGCGCCTGCTACAGGAAAGCTGGTATCAGATTTAATTGTAGATGGAAAAACAGAGGTTCCTGCAGCGGAAGGTTTTGATACCAATCGGTTTGCACTGAAATAAATTCTGCAGCTGTTCAGAGCCGGTTCTAAAGGATTGCAGAATGAAAATAATTATAAAAATCAAAAAGAAAAGAGAGGGAATCGTTATGACAAATTTACAGGGTTCTTGGGTAGCAATGCCGACTCCGTTTACGGAGGACAACAAAATTGATTTTCAGGGATTTGAGACACTGATCAATCGTCAGATCAAGTACGGCACATCCCAGTTATTTATTCTGGGTTCTGCCGGCGAAGTAACGCTGTTGACACAGGAAGAAAAGAAGGCTATTGTAAAAGAAGTTATTTCTATGACAAAGGGAAAAATTCCGGTGTTCTTCAGTGCAGCTTCTTTCACTACCGAAATGAGTGTAGAGTTTGCTCAGTACTGTGAGAAAGAAGGGGCAGATGGCGTAATTTTCACAGTTCCTCCTTATGTTCTGATTAATCAGCATGCAGCTCACACGCATCTGGATACCTGTATGAGTGCAGTAGACATTCCCTGCGGTATTTATAATAACCCCAGCCGTCTTGGTGTACAGGTAATGCCGGAAACGATTAAAAAGCTTTCTGATGCACATCCTAATTTTGTAGTAGATAAAGAGGCAATGCCCAGCGTAGAGCAGTTAGTGCAGGTACAGCGACTGTGCGAAGGAAAAGTGAAGATCATGTGCTGTGATTATCCGCACTATTCTATCGTAATCCCGACTCTGGGTGTAGGCGGAACCGGAACTGCAAACATTGGAGGAAATATTATTCCGGAAGAAGCAGCATTATATTCCAGACCGTGGACCAGCATGGAGATTATTGAAGAGTGCCGGAGCGAATATTTTAAGTGGTTCCCGCTTCTGCAGGAGCTTTACACCTTCAGCAACCCGATTGTTATTAAAGCAGCTTTACGGGTGCTGGGACTTCCGGGCGGTCATTTAAGAAAGCCTTATGAGGAGTATACAGGACAGAAACTGGCAAATCTGGAAAAGATGATGGGCGAGATGGGCGTTATTGATAAGTATGGTGTAAAATAAGCAAACCGGAAAGGGAAATCCATATGTCTGAAAAACTGATTGTAATTGGAGGTACGGCGGCTGGTCTCAGCGCCGCCTCCAAAGCAAAGCGTGTGAAACCGGAGATGGAGATTCAGGTTTTTGAAAAATCTGGATATATCAGTTACGGTGCCTGCGGCTTACCATATTTTGTGGGAGGAATGATTGCAGAGCCGGATGATCTGGTGAGCCTGACTGTAGAGCAGATGACGAATAAGCGGGGAGTGCCGACGTATATCCATGCTGAGGTGACAGACATTGACCGGGATGGAAAAACAGTGACTGTAAAAAATCTGGACAATGGAGAGGAAACGGTACATACCTATGATAAACTGGTGATTGCAGCCGGAGCCCGTCCGATTCGGCCTGATATTCCCGGAGTGGATGCGGAGGGTGTGTATTATCTGCGGACAGTAGAGGATGGAATCAGATTAAAGCATGCAGTCAGGGCAGAGTCCAAAGGGCGGGCTGTGATTGTAGGCGGCGGATTCATCGGACTGGAAGTGGCAGAGGAAATGGCATTGTCCGGTGTAGAGGTTCACATTTATGAAATGATGCCCAGACTGCTTCCGTTTTTAGAGGAAAGCTTTTCTGAGGAGGTTTTAAGAACATTGGAGAATCATGGTGTCCACGTTCATCTGGGAACAGGTGTCCAGGAAATCCTGACAGACGGAAAAACGGCTTCAGGAGTCAGGGATGGAAACGGCCAGGAGATACAGGTAGATCTGATTTTAATGAGTATTGGAGTAATGCCGAATTCAGAATTGGCGAAGAAAGCCGGACTGGAGCTGGGAATAAAGGGTGGAATTGCAGTGAATGATGAGATGCAGACATCAGATCCCAGTATTTATGCATGCGGAGATTGTGTGCAGATGAAGAATCGAATTACCGGGGAGGCAGCTTATGTTCCCATGGGGACTACAGCCAATAAGCAGGGCAGAATTGCCGGGGGCAATGTGGCAGGCGGCCATGAAACCTTTAAAGGAGTTTTAGGCT
Organism: Lachnoclostridium sp. Marseille-P6806; assembly: GCF_964238185.1. Taxonomy (NCBI): domain Bacteria; kingdom Bacillati; phylum Bacillota; class Clostridia; order Lachnospirales; family Lachnospiraceae; genus Lachnoclostridium; species Lachnoclostridium sp. Marseille-P6806. The sequence continues at coordinate 306,152 of NZ_CAXSLG010000003.1, read as the reverse complement.
CCATGGTGACAAAGGTGTTTGATTTGTATATTGCAGCAACCGGTCTTACTCTCAGCCAGGCAAAGGCAGCCGGTTATGATGCAGTAAGTTCTGTTATTACCAAAGGCGATCGGGCATCCTACTATCCGGGAAGCCGGGACAATAAGCTTTGTCTGATACTGGATAAAAAGACCGGGCGTCTGTTGGGTGCCCAGGGAATCGGAAGCGAAAGTGTTGCCGGACGAATGAATGTTTTTGTGGTGGCAATAACCTGCGGAATGACAGTAGAAGAGATTAATGAGCTGGATCTGGTCTATTCTCCGTCCGTGGCACCGGTTTATGATCCGATTCTGATAGCAGCCAGTCAGGCAATGAAAAAGGTGGAGCATTAAGGAGAAAGGAATGAAAGGGTTATATGAGGTGACGGTCAACCGGGGAGAGGATATTCGCCAGGTGATCTCTGGTTATATTCTGGAGAAAGGCTGGGAGGAGGTCTTTATTGTAGGTGCCGTAGGATCCATTATTGACAGCGCTTACAACGCACCGATTGACAACAGTATTCCAATGAATCTGGCAACAAATGAATGTCCAAGGGCCGCTGAGCTGTTAAGCTTTAACGGCGAGGTGATGAAACGGGAGCGGATGGATGAAAATCTGGCAAAGGTCTATCCGGATAAAACCAGCCCCCTGTTTGTCCATATCCATGCCAGTTGCGCCACCGGAGACGGTAAGGTGTACGGAGGAGGCCTGGTGAAAGGAAAGGCATTTAGGGGAATTCGTATATTTCTGACACCATTAGATGAAAAAGAATAAACTTGAGGAGGGACTTACAATATGAGAAAAATGATGGCGTTGGTATTAAGCGCAGCAATGGCACTGTCGCTGACTGCATGCGGAGGACAGTCAGGAGAGAAACCTGCTGATACAAAAGCTGCTGGAAGCAGTACCGCAGCTTCGGAAGCGGCAGGCAGCGGTGATTCGGCTTCGGTAGATACCGCCGGTGTAGCAGCTCCTGGTTCTCCGGAGCGGTATTCCGTAGGGGGCGGTTCCGCGGGCGGAAACTTCTATATCGTAGGCGGCGGTGTTGCTACGGTAGTGAATAACCTGCTTCCTGATTATTTTGTTATGACAGCAGAGGAGACTGGAGGAGGAACGGCAAATCTTACCATGCTTCAGAATGGAGATGTAGAGTTTGGCGTAACCATGACCTCCTGTATTGATGAGGCTATGAATGGAACAGCAGAGTGGACGAACGGAAAGCCATTAGATAAGATCCGCGGTATGCTGCCGTTGTATCCCTCTTACCTGACAATTTATGCTTTGAAGAGCTCTAATCTGAATACCCTTCAGGACTTAAACGGTAAAATTGTAGGATTTGGTTCCAAGGGCGCAGCAATGGATTCTGTATACAGGGAAGCTTTCCCGGCTATGGGAGTAAATCCGAAGGATATTTTTAACGACGGTCATTCTGCTACGGCAACGGCTGTAGGTGACGGCCAGGTAGATGCAGCTCTCTTATACTCTCTGCCGCCTTTCGCAGCAATTACAGAGCTGGAAGCAACCAAAGAACTGACCTTTATCGGTCTGACAGAGGAAGAGCAGAATTATCTGACCAGCACCTATTCCTTTATGAAAGCAGGAAATATGCCGGCTGGTTCTTACCAGGGTGTGACAGAGGATCTGCCAGTTGTAATTGAGTGGAATGTATTATGTACCAGTTCTGATGTACCGGAGGATTATGTATATCTGATTACCAAGACTTTGATGGAAAACAATCCTCCGCTGGTTGAGGTTTATAAGGGACTGACCAATGTAACTCCGGAAAATACGCTGAACTTTAACTGCCCGCTTCACGCAGGCGTTGTGAGATATCTGGAAGAAGTGGGAATCGAGGTTCCGCAGGAACTGATTCCTGCAGAATATCAGGGATAAAAAAGAAAATTTTACAGGCAGACTGCCTGTGTCTGTGCTGCCAGGTTTCTGACAGCACAGATGCAGAATATTTTACAGTAAGCAAAAGGAGAAAATGGTTTGGAGAAGAAAATATCTTATGAGAAAATAGTTAAGTGGATTATTATCGCAATTTCCCTTTTTGCTGTATTCATTCATGTAGGGAACTATACGATATTCACCCTTCCCAGCATTATGTTTTATGCTTGGCATTTGATGATTGGAATGGTTCTGATTTTTCTGTACTATCCGCTGGGACGAAAACGGGAAAACAAATCAAAAGGATTTATTATAGCATGCCGCATCATTGACTGGATTCTGATTGCTCTGGCATTACTTATTGGATTTTATGTAGTGCTTAATTTTGATGCCTATTCTCAGATGATGCAGAATAACCAGCTGACTCAGGAAATGTTTGTGCTGGGAATTATTGTAACACTTTTAACACTGGAAAGCGGACGCCGGGTTTTGGGAAATGTTCTTCCAATTATCGCCATTATTGCTATTTTATATGCGTATTTTGGTGATAAGATTCCGGGGCTGTTTGGCCACAGAGGCTATAACACACAGCGTATTACCCTGTCGATTTTCAGCGATCGGGGCGTATACGGTACTCCTATCGGAACCTCGGCAACAAATGTATATCTGTTTTTACTGTTTGCAGCTTACCTGGCTGTGTCTGGTGCAGATCAGATTTTCCAGGATATTGCTATTGCAGCAGCAGGGCGCAAGAGAGGCGGTCCGGCGAAGATGGCAGTAATTGCCAGCGCATTTTTCGGAACCATTTCCGGAAGCTGTGTGGCTAACGTAGTAAGTACAGGCGCTTTTACGATTCCGCTGATGAAAAAGAACGGGTATCGGGCAAAATTCGCAGGCGCGGTAGAGGCGGTTGCATCTACCGGAGGACAGATTATGCCTCCGATTATGGGAGCAGCAGCTTTTGTAATGGCAGATATTACCGGTATTTCTTATGCGGAAATCTGTATTGCAGCAGTATTGCCGGCAGTGATGTACTATGTATGTCTGTTTAAGATGGTAGATTTAGAGTCAGTGCGTTTTGATTTGAAGGGACTTCCGGAGGATCAGATTCCGGATCTGAAGCAGTCTCTGGCCAGAGGAATGAAGCTGTTTGTTCCGGTGGCAGTGCTGCTGATTATGATGATCGGATTAAAGACTACTCCGATGAAAGCAGCGATCTGGTCGATTGCAGCAATTCTTGTTCTGGGATTTTTAGATAAGAAAGACAGGATGACGATAAAAGGAGTAGTAGATGGTGCTGTGGCAGCTGCAAAATCTCTCTGTGCAGTAGTTGGCGCCTGTGCAACTGCCGGAATTGTAGTATCCGTATTTTCTCTGACTGGTTTGGGTCTGAAGTTCAGTAACTTTATTGTTCAGCTTGGAAACAACGCGCTGATCCCAAGCCTGATTTTAAGTATGCTGGTTTGTGCAGTGCTTGGTATGGGTCTTCCTACCACCGCAGCCTACATTGTTTGTGCAACTGCGATTGCCCCGGCTCTGACGGGACTGGGTGTACCGGTTCTGGCAGCAAACCTGTTCCTGTTGTACTTTGCATCCTTATCTGCAATTACTCCGCCGGTAGCAGTAGCATCTTATGCGGCAGCGGGAATTGCAGAGGAAAATCCGGTTCAACTGGGACTTACGGCAGTGAAGCTTGGAATTACAGGATTTATCCTGCCGTTTGCCTTTGCTTTGAATCCGGATTATATAACGTTCCATTTTGATATACAGACTCTGATGACCTGGCTTTCCGGTCTGGTAGTTGCATACTCTCTGGCTATCGCATTCCAGGGATATGTGGAGAAGAAGATTACACTGGTGGAACGGGCAGTTTATCTGGGAATTATCTGTCTGGTAATTGTACCTAATTTCTGGAGCTCACTGACAGGTATCGTACTGTTTGCCGCCTTTTATGGATACCGGCAGTGGGAGGCTAAAAAAGCGGCAGGTGCCGTTTCCTAGACCGAAAATTTTTAAGAAAAAAGCATCTTTTTGTATGTTCAAGATGCAGATAATGTGATGACAAATTTCCTCTGAATAAAACAGACGGGGGGTGTCGCGAAATCATCATGAAATCAGATGGTTGAGCGATACCCCTCGTTTTATGTATAGAAATCCTGCAGTTTTAAGCATAAAAACAGAGCCGCTGCTCCATGAATGATGATTCATTTTGCAGCGGTCCGTTTGTTATGGGATTTTGATTTATCAGTCGATATAGAGAACGTTTTTTAAGGTATCGTGGGTATCCATATATTGAAAAAGTTCTTTCCACTGACTGAGCGGCATTTCTTTTGTGATTAGGGGAGACAGATCCGTATATGGATGAGAAAAGGCTTGAATTGCCTCATCCATATAGGCGTAATTGCTTTGCATAAAAAACTGGAGACGGATGGCTTTTTTGAGACAGGTATCCCAGGGTATGGGAATATTCTCCTTTCTTGTCATGCCCATAGCCAGAATCAGTCCGCCTTTTTTTACAGCCTGGATTGCCTGAGAAATGGCAGTGTCAGAACCGCTGGCATCCAGAATAATGTCTGCGCCGGTTCCCCCGGTCAGTTCCAGGATATGACCTGGGAGATCGGTGGTAAGGCTGTCGATAGTCTGGTCTGCGCCAAGCTTTTGTGCGACAGAGAATCGGTATCCGGTATCTTTTGTGGTTCCGGAGATGATGACCTGCTGACAGCCTGTGCTTTTTGCGGAAACGAGAGCCATCATACCGACCTGTCCGGCTCCGATGATAACAACATTTTTTGCTTTTTCTTTGCGGATGGCGGGAACCAGATTGCCATAGATCATAGAGAAGGGTTCCAGAATACAGGCCAGGCTGTCTGGAATTTCTTCCGGAACCAGATGGACGCAGGATGAGGGAACAGCAACCAGATCGGTCATTGCACCGTCACGATCAATGCCAACGGTACGTTTGTCTTTGCAGAACTGCGGGAATCCGGACTGACAGACAGGACAGACACTGCAGGAGTACAGATGCGGCTGAATGGTGACACGGTCTCCCGGCTGAACAGAGTCTGTACTGTTCAGAACTTTCTCTACTGTACCGATTAATTCATGCCCCATAATAAATGGAGGCGTACAGGGATAAGAGCCATGAAAAATTCTGTGATCCATTCCGCAGACAGCGCAGGCCCGGACACGGATTAGAACGTTGTCTGTCTCATTTAAGACAGGAGCAGGCCGATTTTCCAGGCTCAGGTGACCGGGACCAGGGGCAGATTTGTAAAGAGCTTTCATAAAGGTAATCCTCCTGTTTCTGTTATAGTACATATTGTGCATTTAACTATATTTTATGGTAAAAATAAAAAACAGGAGAGATAGAATCTTACATTGTAAGAAATTACATAGGGCTGGCCGCCCTTCTCATCTGGATTGCTGCTTCATAGAGGATAATGCAGAGGGGAGAGAAAAACATATCCTGTTTATTTCAATATAAATGTTAAAATGTAAAAAAGTATTTTACATACACGTTGATGAATCATCTGTTTTGGCATATAATAATGATAAGAAAATAGAAGGAGGTCATCATAATGAGGTTTGATGAATTATTTGAACAAAGAAGTCTGGTGGCTTCAAAGTTAAAGGAATGTATCAGAGATAAAGGTTACACGAAAGTGTCCTTTGCCGGTAAGGCAGAGATATCACGTCCGACATTAGATAGATTGTTAAATGGTGCTATTGACAATAAAAGTACATTTGATCGTCATCTGCAGAAGATTTTGAAAGTGTTAAATATGTCAGCAGAAGAGTTGTTGTTTTACCATTCTGTATCTGCCAGGCCGGTTACAGCAGCAGTGTTTTCCCAGAATGCCCCTTTGGAACATGAGATGAGCGAAACAGCGAAGAAGCAGTACAACCTGCTTCTTGATGTTATTGATCTGTGTGCAATATATTATTAAGGATGTGTGTGTATGAGCGAATTAATAACTGCTGCGAATATAGATTCCGTTATAAAAAAGAATAATGAAATCAGAAACGAAGTGTCAGGGCAGACAATGAAATTACAGATGAATCCTGCGATTATGAAGGTTGCATCAAGACCGCAGCTTGCTTTACTGATTTTACAGGGATTTGGTCTGATTCAGATGCCTATTGAAGACAAATTTTGGAGTGGAGCAATTTTTGTAAAAAACGGGAAAATAATACCTGTTCTTAATACAGCACTGCCTCGTGCAAATCAATATTTTACAGCATGGCATGAAATTTATCATATTATTTTTGATAAGGTGTCATTTGATCATTTTATTGAAAGAGATAATACGATAGAGGAACGAAAGGCTGAATGCTTTGCAGCAAGTATGCTGTTAGCGGACGTTGACAGATATTTTATAGAACTTCCTGAGATGGATTTTGTTTCAAAAATATTCCTCTGTATGTCAGTATTTCAGGCCCCATATAAAGCAGTGTTGCTCTCTCTTTATGAATATGCGATTTGGAGCGAAAATGAAACATTGGCAAAAAGAATAAAGGAAGTTTTTGATGTGGAATTTGAGGATATGCCACAAAGATTTCAGGAACTTGGTCTGGATGATAGTCTGGTAAAACCATCTTATGTAGTCAATGCATCGTCCTTGCAGGAACGGATAAGAAGAAGCGAGGTCACAAATCCAGAACTTAATTACCATAAAGATAATGAAGAATTTTTGAAAAATATTATGAAAGAAATCTTTATGATTACGAGGAAGGGTGAGTGATGACAATAACGAGAATTACAAATTGCGTCGTTTTGTAGAAAAGTCGGATGTACTTGATATGGATGCATATAAAGACTGGATTAACAAGTTTTATGACGAGTGGCCGATACCAGGTCAAATGTTATCTTCGGGCAGAATAAAAAAGAAGAATGCTGGAGAGGTTTCTATCACAATTTTGGCCGAAGTGGTTTCCTGGTATTATCCGGAAACAGAGGCATTGACTATATATTCACAAGATGGTGATACTTATGAATTTCAGCGTAAAGCCGAGGCCAGTTTAAGAGAACTATTTACTTTAGGAACGCCGGTACCGGTTTCATATAAGAGTAATGATGCTATTCTTTGCCAGCTTTTCCGTGATGGGAAAATAAGCATTGAAAATCTGGGAGATTACAGGAAGGATATACGTAAAATTACTTACAGTAAGGTACAGGATGATCATTCCGTGATTTTAGTAACGGAAGTGGTTGATAATATTCTGTTTTTAGAATTGGTTCAGGATACATCGGTTCATATTATTTTTTAAAGTTAATGTTCTGCCTTTTATTTACGGATGGAAGGGACCAGATTGCCATTCGGGCAATTTCGGAAAAAAAGAAGTAAAGAAACGGTAATGCCGTTGCTATGTAGCGGAAAATCAGGTATAATAAAATTTGAAAAAATGGTAACAAGACGGATTATAACTGTTTGGGGCCTTTTTGTTCTTTCTGGTACTCTGATTGTCAGAAGGTGGGACTTCGAACGGTTTCGTTCAATGTGAGGGGGGTGCTTCATGGATAAGGTTTTGTATGATATGATGGATTGGGCAGGGATTGAAGAGATTGTTTATTCAGAGGCCGCGGAGCCGGGACGCCTTTTGGGGCCGCATATGACAGATGCGGGATTTCTGGTTCAGGCATTCATTCCCAATGCACAGGCTGTGACAGTGAAGATAACAGCCGGAGGAAAAGAGTATCCGATGGAGCAGCAGGACGAGGCGGGATTTTTTGCAGTTCTCATACCGCGGAAGAATCAGGCTGCCTATACGCTTCTGATTACTTATGACAATGGGACAATAGTGGAAACACACGATCCCTATGCCTTTGCATCTCAGTATACCGAGGCAGAACTGAAAAAGTTCGAAGCAGGTATTTTCTATGATGTATACAAAAAAATGGGTGCACATCCCATGGTGATAAACGGGGTATCCGGAGTCAGCTTTTCTGTGTGGGCTCCCTGCGCTATGCGTGTAAGCGTAGTGGGCGATTTCTGTCAGTGGGATGGACGACGTTACCAGATGAACCGTCTGGGTGATTCTGGTGTGTTTGAACTGTTTATTCCCGGGCTGGGAGAAGGTGAAATTTACAAATTTGAGATTAAAAACCAGAAGGGCGAGCCTATGTTAAAGGCAGATCCTTATGGAAATTATTCTGAGCTGCGTCCCAATACAGCATCTATTGTGTGGGATATGAATAAGTTTTCCTGGAGCGATGACGCGTGGATGACAGCACGGGAAAAAACAGATACCAAGAAAAAGCCCATGTCTATTTATGAAATGCATCTTGGTTCCTGGATCCGCAAGCATACGGAGAAGGACGAAGAGGGCAATGACATTGTGGGATCAGAATTTTACAATTACCGGCAGATTGCGCCCCGTCTGGCTGAATATGTAAAGAGTATGGGATATACCCATGTAGAACTGATGCCGGTGATGGAGCATCCGCTGGACGCTTCCTGGGGATATCAGGTAACTGGCTACTATGCACCGACCAGCCGTTACGGAACGCCGGATGATTTTATGTACTTTATGGATTATATGCACAGTCAGGGAATCGGCGTGATTTTGGACTGGGTTCCGGCTCATTTCCCGCGGGATGCCTATGGACTGGCCTGCTTTGACGGAACCTGTGTTTATGAGCACAGGGATCCCCGCCAGGGCTCTCATCCTCACTGGGGTACTTTGATTTATAACTACGGACGTCCTCAGGTGACAAACTTCCTGATTGCCAATGCACTTTACTGGGCTAAGGAGTATCATGCTGACGGTATCCGTATGGATGCAGTTGCTTCTATGCTGTATCTGGATTACGGTAAAAATGACGGCGAGTGGGTTGCAAATATTTACGGCGGCCACGAGAATCTGGAGGCAGTAGAGTTCTTAAAGCATTTAAACAGCGTCTTTAAAAAGCAGACCAGAGGCGCAGTTCTGATTGCTGAGGAATCTACAGCATGGCCGCAGATTACCGGTGATGTAAAGGAAAACGGCCTGGGCTTTGATTATAAATGGAATATGGGCTGGATGAACGATTTTACCGGCTATATGCAGTGTGATCCTTATTTCCGCAATCATCATTACGGTGAGCTGACCTTTAGTATGCTGTATGCATACAGCGAGAATTTTGTTCTGGTATTCTCCCATGATGAAGTGGTTCACGGAAAGGCATCCATGCTGTGCAAGATGCCGGGAGATGATTATGAGGCCAAGTCCGACAATCTGCGGGCAGCTTACGGCTTTATGTACGGACATCCGGGAAAGAAGCTTTTGTTTATGGGACAGGAGTTTGCTCAGATTTCTGAGTGGAATGAAAATGAGGAGCTTCCGTGGGATATTCTGAATTATCCGGTTCACAAGAATATGCAGGATTATGTAAAGGCTTTGAATAACCTTTACAAGAGCCATCCGGCTATGTATCAGGAGGACTTTAACCCAGAAGGCTTTGAGTGGATTAACTGTATTTCCGGCAAGGACAATATGGTATCCTTCCTGAGAAAAACGGATAAGAAGGAAGAAACTCTTCTGTTCGTGTGCAACTTTGCACCGGTAGAGCATGAGCAGTTCCAGATTGGTGTTCCTTTTGCAGGAAAATATAAAGAGATTTTCAACAGTGACGACAAGGCCTTCGGCGGCAGCGGCAAGGGCAACCCACGGGTGAAGACCAGCAAGGCAGCGGAATATGATGGAAGAGAGAATTCCATGATCATTGATGTTCCGCCCATGTCTGTTATTGTATTCAGCTGTACTCCGGCGCCGGCAAAGAAAACGGGAGGCGCAGGAAAGAAAGCAGCAGAGAAGAAGGCAGAGCCGGTAAAGAAGGCGGCAGCAGAAAAGAAGGCAGAGCCAGAGAAGAAAACGGAGCCAGAGAAGAAGGCAGAGCCGGAGAAGAAAGCAGCAGCAGAGAAGAAGGCAGAGCCGGAAAAGAAAGCGGCAGCAGAAAAGAAGGCAGAGCCAGAGAAGAAAACGGAGCCAGAGAAGAAGGCAGAGCCGGAGAAGAAAGCAGTAGCAGAAAAGAAGGCAGAGCTGGAAAAGAAAGCGGAAACAAAAGCTCCGGTGACGAAAAAGACCACAGCTGGAAGAAAACGCACAAGTAAACGAAGCAAATAAAAATAGAATCAGAGAAAGAATTTAGGGAGTGCCGAAAAATCATTGACAGATGGTTTTTCGGCACTTTTGCGTATATTTTCTTTCCATTTCACAGGAAATCACATTCTATGACATAAAAAACGCTCTGACAGGATCGCTATGCGGCGGAAAAATGTCCCTGTTAAAACAAGTGCGTTTTTTAGCAACAGTATTGTTTGCATGATAAGATCCAATACGGCCTAAATTATGATACGTTTTAAAAATATTAAGAGAAATAAAAAGATATAATGTGCAATATGCATAAAAAGTAATATGATTAATTGGTAAAAAATACGAAAAAACAATGTTAAGGCTAAATAAAGTTTTGCAAATTGGCAAAAATATATTGACACGTTTCAATTTATGAGATATAGTTCAAAGTGTCAGGCAATGTAATACGATTTCCCAAAGAAAAGGAGAAGGAAAATGAAAAAGAAAGCGTTATCTCTGCTGCTTGCAGCAACAACTGTTACCACTCTTCTTGCCGGCTGTGGAGGAAAAAAAGAAGAGGCTCCGGCAGCAACAACAGCAGCGTCGGCAGAGGCGGAAAGCACAGCTGGCGGTCAACCAGAAGGCGAGATTGATAAAAGCCAGTTGATTACCATTTATACAAACAATGGTTCAGAAGGCCGGGATGTGTGGCTGATGGATCGAGCTGCTGAAGCAGGTTATAATGTGCAGGTTGTCGGCCTGGGCGCTTCAGATGTAGCGAATCGAATGATTGCAGAAAAGAACAATCCCCTCTGCGATGTGGTTTTTGGTCTGAACAGTATCGAATTCGAAAAGCTGAAAGCACAGGATTTGCTCCAGACCTGGGAACCAGACTGGACAGATGGGGTAGATGCATCCCTGATAGATGCAGATGGTTATTATTATCCAGTAACAACAACCCCTCTGGTTATTATTACAAACAATGAATACCAGAATCCTCCGACAGACTGGGTGGATCTGACAAAGGATGAATATAAGGGACTTTACCAGCTGCACGGTTTAAGCGGCGGAACTGGAAAAACGGTATTTGCAAGTATTATTACAAGATATGCAGATCCGAATGGAGATTTGGGTATTTCTGATGAGGGATGGGCAATCGCTGAAAAATATCTGGGCAATGCACATCTGATTGCATCTGGAGAAGATTCCATTGGCGCAGTAATCGATGGTTCTCTGCCGATTGATATGCATTGGGCATCCGGTGTTCTGACAGAGCAGAAGGTGAGAAATTATAAATTTAATATTGTATCTCCTGAAATTGGCGTTCCCTATGTAGTGGAATCTCTTGCAATTGCAAAAGGAACGGAAAATTATGATCTTTGCGTAGATTTTCTGAACTGGCTTGGAAGTCCTGAAATCCAGTTAGAGTGGTCAAATAACTTCGGAACCATTCCCTGTCAGGAGGAGGCGCTTGCAAATGCAACTGAGGATGTAAAAGAGTTAATGTCTACCTTAAAGCCGCAGGAGCTGGATTGGGGATTTATTGCAGAAAATATTGACGCATGGGTAGAAAAGGCAGAGCTTCAGTACGTTCAGTAACAGATAAAGATTGAGAAGGCTAAACTTTACAGGGGGTTTAAGATGATTAGATTTGAGCAGATTGAAATTAAATATGGAGATTTTGTGGCAATCAGAGACTTAAACCTACACATCAAGGAGGGTGAATTTTTCACCTTCCTTGGTCCCAGCGGATGTGGAAAAACCACATCCTTACGGACTTTAGTAGGTTTTATTACACCGTCAAAAGGAAAAATTAAAATTGCAGATAAAGAAGTAACGCATTTACCGGTAGAGAAACGAGAAATTGGAATGGTGTTCCAGAGCTATGCTCTGTTTCCTACAATGTCCGTTTATGATAATATTGCCTTCGGATTAAGAGTGCAGAAGCTTTCAAAGGATGAAATTGATAAAAAGGTAAGAGCAGTAGCTGCAAAAATTAAAATAACAGATGAACAGCTGAAGAAAAATGTAGCGGCTTTATCAGGCGGACAGCAGCAGAGAGTAGCGCTTGCAAGAGCGATTGTACTGGAACCGAAGATTTTATGTCTGGATGAGCCGTTGTCAAACCTTGATGCAAAATTAAGAATTGATTTACGCGATGAACTGAAACGCCTTCAGAAGGAAATTGGAATTACCACGATTTATGTTACCCATGATCAGGAGGAGGCTCTGACACTTTCAGACAGAATCGCTGTATTTAATGAGGGCTTCCTGGAGCAGGTAGGAACGCCCTATGAAATCTATAACCACTCAGCCAGTGAGTTTGTATGTAACTTTATAGGAGATATTAACAGGCTGAATCCAGCTGCAATTAGAGCTGTCAGCCAGCAGACGGCAGCGAAGCTGGATCAGGAAAAAACTGGCTTCGTAAGAATTGAACGATGTCTGGATGCTCCGGCAGAGGGTTATGCAAAATTAGAATGTAAGGTGACGGAGCATGAGTTCAGCGGTGTATTTACAAAATATACTCTGGACTGCATGGGAGAAACGATTAAATATATTGATAAGAATGATGGATTACGTTCTTATAAAAAGGGCGATTTTATTCATTTATATATTAATCCTCATGATATTATGCAGTTTTAAGCAGGGAGGTACCATATGAATTTTTTTAAAGATAAAATACAGAATGGCACTGTTAATGTTCCCGGCATATTACTGAGAGCAGCGATTCTCTGGTTTGTATTATCATTTCTGGTATTTCCAAATGTCAATTTGATTTTAAATGTATTTATTAAAGACGGGGAATTTACGCTGAGCGCTGTTTCTAAAATACTATCTTCTGCAAGAGCGCTGAAAAGCTTGAAAAACAGCTTTATTCTTGCATGTGCCGCAGTTGTTACTGTAAATATTACAGGTGTTTTAATTGTATTGTTTACGGAGTATTTTGATATTAAAGGCGCCCGACTGTTGAAGCTTGGATTTATGTCTACTTTGATATATGGAGGCGTGGTACTTGTTACAGGATATAAGTTTGTATATGGAGAAACAGGTATTGCAACAAAGGTGCTTTTAAATATTTTTCCAAATATGGATCCTGCCTGGTTTGTAGGATTCTGGGCTGTATTATTCATTATTACATTTTCAGGAACATCAAATCATATGATGTTTTTGACGAATTCTCTGAGAAGCATCGACTATCATACGATCGAGGCGGCAAAAAATATGGGCGCTTCCCAGATGAAAATATTGTTCCAGATTGTGCTTCCTACATTAAAGCCAACTATTTTTGCAGTTACAATCCTGACCTTCCTGTCGGCTTTAAGTACAATGTCGGGCCCATTGATTGTGGGTGGTCCTGATTTCCAGACGATTAACCCCATGATAAAAACCTTTGCGAATATGATGACATCCAGAGATATTGCAGCATTGCTGGCGATTATTCTGGGCCTTGCAACGAGCGTTCTTCTGGTAATTTCGCAGCGCATTGAAAAAAAGGGGAATTTTATTTCTGTTTCTAAGACAAAGGCGAAGCTGGTGAAGCAGAAAATAGAAAATCCCGTATTAAATGTGATAGCCCATATCGTTGCATATTCCATGTTTGTAATTTATATGCTTCCGATTTTGAATGTGCTGGTATTTTCCTTTACAGATGGTCTGACCATTACGACGGGAGAAATCAGACCGGATTCTTTTACTCTGGCTAATTACAGAAAGCTTTTTCAGTCTCCGGCAGCATATAAGCCCTATGTTGTCAGCACGGTTTATGCAATTATAGCAGCGGTAGTAGTGGTGATTGTTGCATTGGTGGCAGCACGCCTGATTACGAAGGCAAAGCATAAGCTTGATAAGATGCTGGAGCCGTTGGTACTGATTCCCTGGCTGCTTCCATCAACAATGATCGCATTGGGAATGATGATGACCTATGATGAGCCGCGGTGGAATATTGGAAATAAAGTTTTGGTTGCTACGCCGCTTATTATGCTGATTGCCTATATTATTGTTAAGATTCCGTTTTCTTACAGAATGGTTAGAGCTGCATTTATGGGGCTGGACGGGAATTTGGAAGAAGCGGCGCAGGTAATGGGCGCAAAACCTTTTTATACTATGAGAAAAGTGATTTTGCCGATCATCATGCCAGTAGTTCTTTCCGTGGTGGTAATGAATTTTATTTCATTATTATCAGAATATGACTTATCCGTATTTTTATATCATCCTTCCTATCGGCCTCTTGGTATTGAGATTAAGCTGGCAACAGACGAAACAGCTACGATCGACGCACAGGCGATGGCATTTGTTTATACTGTTGTTCTTATGATAATTTCTACCTTTGCATTATGGCTTGGCAGATTTGGCGGTTTTGAGGCAATTAAGAATTTTGCAGTTAAGGCGGTAAATAAAATTGGCGGAAAAGCGGAAAAATAAAAAGAATCATCCGGGTATGAAGACTTTTTGTGGTCTGGTTCTGCTGGCACTGTCCTTATCCGGATGCAGTGAAAACAAAGAAGTGGATTTTGTAAAAAAATATAAGGTTGATTTGAATGCAGTATCTGACGTGAGTGATGTGCTTCAGAAGGCAATCAACGATCTTCCGGAGAACGGAACATTGCTTTTAAAGGATGGAACGTATCCTATATCAAGGGCTCTGGAGCTAAAAAGTAATATGACATTAAAGCTCAGCGAAAACGCGGTGCTTTTGAATGAAGTGCAGGGGAGCTCTGCATTGATGGGCTTTAATCATCCCTTAAAGCATGATAAAGCAGAAGGAAACAGTAATATTGTGATTGAGGGAGGAACCTGGGATATGAATGGAGCTCTTGGAGACCATGGGGTTCCTGCGAATCTCCCTGAGGCAGATACGGCAGGCGCTTTGGGGCTTGCCTATGCCGAAAATATTACGCTGAGGGACATACGTTTTATTGACAGCTATAATGGGCATGTTTTGCAGCTGGCCGCAGTAGATCAGGTTTTGATTGAGAACTGCCGGTTTGAAGGGCAGGCCTTTAAGGGCGAGGGAAATAAAACAAGGGAACTGATTCAGATTGAACCAGGATCGATTAAGGGCTATCCTTATACAAAGGTACAGGATGTGAGGCCTACGACGAATGTAGTGATTAGAAACTGTTATTTCGGAGGAAGTGAAAAGTCACCGCAGTATATGGTCGGGCTGGGAAACCACGGTCAGCAAAACGGTGTAAAATGTTCGGATATTTTGATAGAAAACTGCACCTTTGAAAATGCGGCCTGGGCCGGAATTCGATTTTGGGCTTTTGACCGGGTGAGTATCAAAAACAATACGTTCCGGATGACAGCAGACTCCGGGCAAAAAGAGAGGTATGCAATTCTGGCAGACAGCCATCCCTATGGCGCGGTTATAGAGGAAGGCGGAGCGGCAAGCACCAGTGAGCTTGTTATTGAGAAAAATACAATTGTCATAGAAGCTCCGGATGTAAAAGCTGTTGGAGTTCTTGGAAACGGCGGTTCTCCTAAAAAGCCGAAAGATATTTCTATCATGAATAATACCATTCAGTCAAATGGGGCAGAGCAGGCAATTGAACTACTCAGAACAGAGAATTGCGTAATTGAAGGAAATCAGGTGGAAGGCTTTGAAACGCAGGTATACGCAGAGGACTGCGATGGAGAGGTAAAGACTGATTTGGAAATCATTTATAATGAGAAATAGACCTGTCGGAACGGTGACAGGAAAGGAAGGTGTTACTATGAATGCATTACATGCGCTGCTGGCGGAAAAGAAGGTTTTGGTAGCGGCTCACAGAGGCGTAGCAGGAGCAGATATTCCCTGCAATACTATTCCTGCTTTTGAACTGGCTTTAAAATCAGGAGCAGATATTCTGGAGATGGATCTTTTTAAATCGGCAGATGGAGAATTGTTCATTTTTCATACAGGAAAAGAACCGTTTCAGTTGGACAGACATATCGATATTACAAAATTGTCATCTGCGCAAATCAGACAGCTGCGGCTGGTGAATGTGGATTTTAATGAAACTGCATTTGGGCTGAATACCTTTGATGAGGTTCTGGAGCAGTTTAAAAATCGCTGTATTTTGAACCTGGACAGGTGTTTTGGATTTCTGGAGGATGTGATTCGGACAGTAGAGCGTCACAATATGAAGGAGCAGATTCTGCTGAAAAATGCACCAGATGAAAATTCTCTGAAAAAAGTGGAAGCTTTTGCGTCAGAGTATATGTTTATGCCTATTTACATGGAAAAAGACACAGCTACCAGCATCATTGAAAAAATGAATATAAATTATGTGGGCGCAGAGCTGGTTTTTGCTGACGAGAAATCTCCGGTTGCTCAGGATGAATATATCCACAGTATGCATCAGGCAGGGAAAATTTTATGGGGAAATGCGCTGGAATATAATCATAAAATTCCGTTGGCTGCAGGGCACTGTGATAATATTTCTCTTCTGGATCATCCAGATAAGGGCTGGGGCTGGCTGGCAGACAAGGGCTTTGATATTATCCAGACAGATTGGGCGGCACAGTGCTGCTCCTATATTAGAAAAAACAGAGCGTGCTGATAAAAACGGCGGCGACCGGGAGGTGAATAGTATTTTAAAATTTTTAGGATGCGGAGCGGCATTTTATCCTGTTTTAGGAAATACCAGCGCATATTTTATAAAAAATAATAATCTTTATCTGCTGGACTGCGGCGAGCTGGTATTTCATCAGCTGTATGAGCGGGGAATGCTGACAAGGTATGACAGAATTTATTCTATCATTACTCATTTACATGCGGATCACGTGGGAAGTCTTGGATCTTTGATCTCTTATACATATTTTGTACTTGGGAAAAAGATACGGGTTATTCATCCGGAGGAGTCTGTTCGTCAGCTTTTGGATTTGACCGGCATTGATCGGAATGCTTATTATTTTGAACAATGTACCAGGTATGAGAGTGATGGAATTGTGTTTGAAGCGGTTCCTGTCAGACATGCTGAGGATATGAACTGCTATGGATATATTATTGAGGATGGGGGCAGACGGATCTATTACAGTGGGGATTCCTATGAAATTCCAGAGCGTGTGATAAACGGTTTTCTTGAAAGGAGAATAGAGAAAATTTATCAGGATACAACCAATAAGGTATCTTCTCATCGTTCTCATTTCCCGTTGTCGGAGCTGAAGGAACTGATTCCAGAGGAGCTGAGGGCACAGGTGTTTTGTATGCATTTTGGCTGTGATTTTTCAGCGGAAATTGAACAGCTGGGATTCAATAATGCAGAAAAATATTTAGCTCAGCAAAGATAATAAAAACGTAACAGTTCGGCAAAGCCGGACAAGACGAAGCAGGGCTGAACTGTTACATAAAAACATGGATAACGACAGAAAGGAAGGAGAGCAGCCTTCCTTTTGTTGTTAAATCAGACAGGAGGGCTTTATGGAGAATGTATTTATTGCACTGCAGTCATTTATGGGGGAATTTGAAGCTTCGGCATTGATCCGGCTGTTTACGGCAGTCATTTGCGGAGGAATTATAGGCTTGGAGCGGGGGCTGAAAGGACGACCGGCAGGACTGAAAACCTTTTCGCTGGTCTGTGTGGGAGCAACTCTGGTTATGGTAACGAATGAGTATATTTCTATAAAAGCAGGAGGGAGTGGAGATGCTGCCAGAATGGCAGCGCAGGTTGTCAGCGGAATTGGATTTTTAGGAGCAGGTACTATCATCGTGACAGGCGCCAATCAGGTAAAAGGTCTGACAACAGCCGCTGCGTTGTGGGTGAATGCAGCAGTAGGAATTGCAATTGGATCGGGATTTTATTTTGGAGCGGTGTCCGCGACGATTTTAGTCTGTTTTTCATCTGAGATTTTTCGGGCAGTTGATCGTGTTATTATAGGAAATGCCGCTCATATGAAAATCTGTATAGAGGGAATGAATGAAGGCTTTCTGGTGAGGCTGCTGGAATTTTTTAAAGAACGGGATATTCGTGTTTCCAGTGTAATAAGAACTTCAGAATACAAATGGTATAAAAAAGATATTTGTGTTATTATGGAACTGGAATTGAAACACAGACAGAGTCATAATAAGCTTCTGAAGGAAATTCAGGAATTAGAAGGCCTTCGTTTTGTGGAAGAGGTGTAAGAGAAAGGGGAAATCAGTTAATTTGCCGCAGGCATTAACTGAGTGAGATATATGGCAACAATTTTGGATGTGGCGAGACTGGCAGGCGTCTCTCAGGGAACTGCTTCGAATGTGCTCAACAGGAAAGGAAATGTAAGCAGCGAGAAAATCAGACTGGTGGAGGAAGCAGCGCAGAAGCTGGGATTTACTCTGAATGAGAAAGCGAGAATGCTCCGAAAAGGCTCCAGCGATTCTCTGGCAGTGATATTGCCCAACATTCAATTCAAGCAGTACAGAGATTTTTATGCCAGCTTTAAGGTATATGCAGAGAGAAAAGGATATTCTACAGAGCTGATGCTTACAAATGATAATCCAGATATTGAGCGCGCCTTGATCCAGCAGGCAAAGGCTATGCTTCTGGATGGAATCGCAATTGTATCCTGCCTTACAGAAAAGGAGGAACAGGGGATTTTTGACGGTTTTGGAAAGGTATGTTATGTAGAGCGAAAGCCGCAGTTTCCTGCAGTATATTATGGGTTTGATTATACAAGATGCGGGGAGGAGCTGGCGGAGTCAATTATAAGGCATGAATATAAAAATGTACTGCTGATTCACAGTACCCTGCGATATTCTAACGAAAAGGAAACCATAGAGTCCTTCAATAAAAGAATTTCAGGCATTCCATGCAATGTGATAGATGTATCTACAGACTCCTTGAGACTGTATAATACGTTGCTGGCAGTATTTGAAGAGTATGAGACAATCGAGGCAATTGTGACAACAAACCTTGGATTTGCAGAGCGTATCCGTCAGATATGCAACTCGCTGATTCTGGTAGAAGCGCTTCCGATTTACACAATTTCGCCAATGTTTACATTACCGGAAAAGGATTATATCAAATATGAATTAAATTACAGTCTGCTGGGGAGACAGGCTGCGGAAGAATGTATTGGAAAAAGCAAAACAAAAAACAGCTGTCATATTTTGAAAAATGACGGTTATAGAAAATGGCATAATATAAAATTATCCAATCGGAAGGCAGACACACTGAATGTTCTGGCCCTGGAGGGGCCGGAGGCATCAGTGATGAAGGCAATGACAAAGCTTTATGAGGAGAAAACAGGGACACAAATCAATATTTCTGTTTTATCTTATAATGAGATATATGAGGCCTTTGTAAATGCAGAGAATTTTGGAATATTTGATATATTTCGAATAGATGTGACCTGGCTGTCCTGGTTTGCCGATAAGATTTTATTACCGCTGGAAGAGATTGATGACAGAATTTTGAAAGGAACACAGGAATATATTCCTGCATTAATGGGAAAATACTCCACAGTGAATAACAGAGTCTATGCGCTGCCAGTAACACCCAGTGCACAGATTCTTTTCTACCGAAAGGATTTATTTGAGGATGCGGCAGTGAAAAGGGAATTTTGGGAAACCTACAGAAGGGAACTGGAGGTTCCAAAAACCTTTGATGAATTCAATAAAATAGCAGGCTTTTTTACAAAGAGCCAGAACCCTTCTTCAAGAGTTCAATATGGAACCAGTCTGAATCTTGGAAATACAGGGGTAGCGGCAACGGAATTTCTGACAAGATATTTCAGTTACAAACCGCATCTGTTTTCGGATAACGGAAAAATAATTCTGAATGATGAAATTGCTGTAGGCGCAATGAAAAATCTGGTGGAATCGGCGGATTATGCAGTGAGTAAACGGATTTCCTGGTGGACGGATGCGGCAAAAACGTTTGCTAACGGGGACATTGCCATGCAGATTATGTT
Source organism: Lachnoclostridium sp. Marseille-P6806 (assembly GCF_964238185.1). Lineage (NCBI taxonomy): Bacteria > Bacillati > Bacillota > Clostridia > Lachnospirales > Lachnospiraceae > Lachnoclostridium > Lachnoclostridium sp. Marseille-P6806. The sequence goes on along the minus strand of NZ_CAXSLG010000003.1, from coordinate 286,316 downwards.
CAGTAATTACGGCTCTGAGGTACTGGGATATAAATCAAAAATTATTGATAGAGTTGGTTACAGTATCGTCCCTGGAGGAAATCCTATTCTGGGAGGCGGGACTCTTGGAATTGCAAAAAACTGCAGGTATCCAGAGGATGCTTTGGCATTTATCAAATGGATCACCTCAGATCCGGTAGCTTCTGCTATGGCAACCCTTGGAAGCGTTTCTCCTTGTTCGAGAACCTATGAAATATATGAAATTGTGGATGCATTCCCATGGCTGGAGCTGGCAAAGGATTGTTTTTCTTTATCGAAAACAGAGCGGCTTCCGGCGGATAATTTAAGACCATTTGATGAAAAACGTTTTTTGAATATATTGGGAACGATGACAAAGAATATCGTAGCCGGTATGGTTGATATCGAAGAAGCTATGGAGAGAGTGCAGGATATGATGGATCAGTATTTTAATTAAATACAGAGCTGCTGTAATTTTAATGCTGCTGCTTCTGGACTTTAAGAGTACAGAAGCAGCGGCATTTTTAATGTATAGGAAAGTACTTCCTATTTTTTCCTTCTTTGATTTTACAGAAAGATTTCGGAGTCTGGCTCGATCTTCTTGCAGGCAGCAAGGACATTAGCCATAACAGTCTTGGGATCCTGACCTTCTGCAAATTCGACAATCAGTTTCTGCGTCATAAAGTTTACGGTAGCGTTTGCTACACCAGCAGTCTTGCGGGCAGCATCCTCCATTAAATTGGCGCAGTTTGCGCAGTCAACTTCGATTTTGTAGGTTTTTTTCATAGTGGCAGCCTCCTGGAATGTTTTCTGATTTAACAATTAATTATCCGTTTAATTATTATAAGTGCAGTATAATCCAGGAAAAGAAAGAAGTCAATACAGACGGTAAAGTTCCTCCTAAAAGGGATAAAATCATTTCCAAAGGGGAGAAAAAGGCCGGAAACCGGCAAAGCGGCTTCTGGCCTTTGGAAAGCTCCGTTATCAAAATAAGGATTACAGAAGAGTCTTAATGTACTCAGCAAGCTCCTCGTTCTGGCAGTTAGCGAAGAACAGCTCCTTGAACTGCTCGCCGGCAAATGCGCCTTTTACCAGCTCCTGATCAATGTCCTTCAGACAGTCGATGATGGGGCGCAGGGTTACTGCACGAACGCCGTCCAGGATTTTTTTGTTGCGCTGTTCCGGAACAACACGCTCCTTCGGATATCCCTGGCCATGACCAAAGCCGAATAGCTTTTCAAAAATGTATTCCAGATTCAGCTCGCCGCCCCAGCCAAAGCCTTTTGCAAAAGGCAGAGCAACTGCGTTGCCGTCGTTTACATGAGCAAAGGTGTAAGCGTCAACCGGATCTTCTACATGTCCGCAGAGAACGTTGGGGAAGCTGTTCATTGCCAGCATAGCGCCCTCGCCGGTGCCGCAGCCAGTAATTACATAGTCAGCAGCTCCGCTGTTTAACAGGACAGCACCCAGAATACCAACCTGAACGTAGGTCAGCTGTGCAGCATCATCAGCGGTGTACATGCCGTAGTTATATACAGTATGTCCCATGGGTTCAACAACCTTTTTCAGGGATGCAGCGATAAGCTCATTTTTTGCAGCCTGGCTGTTTTCGTTGATAAGTGCGATTTTCATAGAAATTCTTCTCCTTTTCCACTGTGGTGAATATTTGCTGCTCTGCATGGCGTCAGAGCGCCTGCAGAGGTCAGCTCCTGCGTCTATTATACCTGTAATATGAGAGAACTTCAATCATCAAAATGCATCAGCTGTGCAAAATGGCGGATCCTTGGTTATTCTGCCGGATTCTCCCATGCGATTTCTCCGCCGCAGACGGTATATTTTACAACGCCTTTCAGGGTCTCTCCTACAAAGGGAGAGTTGCTGGATTTTGACTGGAAATTCTCAACTGTCCAGGAGGCGTCAGGATCAAAGATAACCAGATCCGCATCAGCTCCTTTTCCGATCCAGCCCTTGTGTTCTTCCAGGCGATAGAGAATAGCCGGATTCAGGCTCATTTTTTCCATCAGCTGAACCATGGTCAGACAGCCGGTATCAACCAGATTGGTAATGCCCAGGGAAAGTGCTGTCTCCAGTCCGATAATGCCGCTGGGAGCCTGTGTCAGAGGACGTCCCTTTTCTTCTGCGCTGTGGGGAGCATGATCTGTGGCAATAATATCAATAATGCCTTCCTTCAGGCCGCGGAGAATTTCCTGCTTATCTTCCAGAGTCCGCAGAGGCGGATTCATTTTTGCAAGAGAACCGTGCTTTAACACAGCGGATTCATCGAGAGAGAAGTGGTGGGGCGTTACCTCTGCCATGACATGAGCGCCCAGCTGCTTGGCCAGCTCTACCATGCGTACAGAGCGGCCGGAGCTGATATGCTGAATATCAACTGTAGCGCCTGTATGGATTGCCAGCATACAGTCGCGGGCCACCATAACATCTTCAGCGGCAGCAGGAGAACCTCCGATGCCAAGCGCCTCAGAAACAGCGCCGCGGTTGATCCCGTTGTTGGAAATCAGAGAGGGATCCTCTTCGTGGAAGCTTAATGGAACGTTCAGCCGCACGGCCTCTTCCATGGCCTTTTTTACAAGAGCAGCATCCTTTAAGGGGATACCGTCATCGGTAAAACCAGCGGCTCCGTGAGCCTTTAAAAGCTCCATATCTGTCAGCTCCTGACCTTTCATGCCTACTGTGATATTGGCGGCGGTCAGCACGTTAATGGGGGTCTTTTTGCCCTCCTGAATGACATATTCCAGGGTTTCTACGTTGTCAACCGGCGGCTTGGTATTGGCCATACAGATAACGGTGGTAAATCCGCCGGCAGCGGCAGCCCTTGCTCCGGTTTGAATGTCTTCCTTGTAGGTAAAGCCCGGATCCCGGAAATGAACATGCACGTCAATGAGACCAGGCGCAGTGATCAAGCCCTTGCCGTCAAGAATCTGGAGGGAAGAGCCATTTTCACTGGCCAGAGCCTGACAGCGCTCTGCCAGATTCTCCCCCATATCTACGATTTTTCCATTTTCGATGATCAGATCCAGCACTGCGTCTGTGCCGGTTTTCGGGTCAATGACCCGGCTGTTTTGAATAAAAAGCATAAATAAATCCTCCTTGTAGGGTTATGATTTCCTGGTTCCGATGCAAAACAGCTTCTGGGGAAGCTCAAAGACAAAAACAATGCCCAGAACAATGGCAATGGCAACCTTCAGTGCAGTAAGGCCTGTGTCAAAGGCTTTGGCCATATGACCGGTAACGGCATAGTAGGAGGCCCAGTAGATGCCAGCCCCGGGAACCAGGGGAAGAATACCGGAAATCAGAAAAATAGTCACCGGGCACTGCTTGCGAACTGCAAACCATCGGGACATCAGGATTACCAGTACTGTAGCGGCAAAGGTAGCGACTGCAGATGTGGTGGCAGGAAGAGTCAGAAGATAAAGGAACCATCCGGCTCCGCCAATCAGTCCGCAGTGGCAGAAGTAGCGGACGGGAACACCAAACAGCAGGGAAAAGCCCACAGTTCCGGCTGCCGCTGCCAGAGTCTGTAAAATAAGATAACCAATGTTTGTCAAAGCAGGATACCTCCCGTTATCTGATTCCAGAGGGCGATGACAAATCCCACGCCCATGGCAATGCACAGGAAGACCAGGATTGCATCCAGCATTCGCACAGACCCGGAAATGTAGTCTTCGTCTGCCATATCGCGGATAGCGTTGGTAAAGGCAACTCCGGGAACCATCAGAATAATGCCGCCGATCATCATGGATTCCAGATGAGGGCCCAGGCGTGTCTGATAAAAGAAAATGCTGAGAGCAGTCACCAGTGCGCTGCCGGTAATGTTGCATACAATTTTAGAAAAATGAGGCTTGGCGATTTTGACAAGGTACAGCTGCAGAATCGTGCCAATCCATATGGAACAGAAAAAATCCTGGAGAGCGCCGCCGAACATAAAGCTGAAGCAGGCGCCGGAAAATCCGGCTGAAATAATCTGAATCCGGTTGGAAAATCCAGGGGTATTTTCAATGCGCTCCAGCTGGAGCTTTGCCTCTTCCGGCGTAAAGCGGCCGGCTTCAATCTGACGGGAAAGCTGGTTTACCTCTGCCACCCGGCTCAGATTGGCAACGTTGACCGGGATCTGCAGAACCTTTGCAAACTGAGTTTCTTTTTCATCGCCGGAGGTGAGAAAAATTCCATTGCTGAGAACAAAGACATTTGCAGAATGCAGACCATAGTAATGGCAGATTCGGTAGACCGTATCTTCTACCCGGAAAATTTCAGCTCCGTTTTCCAGAAGGATCTGTCCTGCCTTCAGGGCAAGAAGGAGAATGTCCCGTTCCCTCTGGGCTCGGATTTCCCGGTCTTCGGGAGGGGCGTTTAAGCGGTCGTCCTGATGTGGTGTAGTATTCATTTCTTACTCCTCAGAAGAGCGTCAGATCTCAAAGCTCTGCCCTTCTGTCTGTATTTCTGCTATTTTATCCCGGTAGCTGTCAGAGCACTCCAGGCTTTTCAGCCGGTCGATAACGGAAAAGTCATTCCAGAAATGCATTGGAAAAACCATGCCTGCGCCGACCTGGCACATAAATTCGTGAAGTCCCAGATAAAACAGATCCTCCTGCCGTCCGTCCAGGGGAACCATGGCTGCATCAGGAATGATTCCCAGCCGGTGGATCGTTTCCAGCTCCTTCTGGTAATTGGCCTTCATGGTATGATTCCAGGAAAGGGATTCTCCGTTCCATTGCCAGTCATTCAAATCGCCGGCGTGGAAAATGGTTTTGCCTCCGGCCTCCACCAGAAAAGCCACGCCCTCGTCTGTAGAGCGGAACGTATGGATCAGGATGCCGCCGCCCTCAGCCAGGTGGATCATTCGGCCTGGATCAATAAAGTGTGTTCTTGAAAAATGCTTTTCCGGCACCCGGTTCTGCCAGATATCGTCAGACAGAACATAGACAGTGTGCGGGTGGGAATCTGCAAGGGTAAAAATATCGGGGTTAAAATGATCCTCATGGCGGTGGCTGACAAAAACCACCAGCGTTTTGGCAGGATCAAGGGGAGGCAGGATGCCGCCGGCAAAATCAAATAAAAGCAGAGCCTGGTTTGTTTCTGCGAGAAAACCGCTGTGATGAATGTATGTGATTTTCATGAATGTCCTCCTCATAGTTTTGTAATGTACCTTCACTCAGTAGCATACCATAAAATTCAGGGAAAAAACAGGGGAAAAAGCAAGGGCTCTGTCAGAAAATATGCTGACAGAGCCAAAGATAAAATTCTTTAATTTGCCTTTACTTCTTTCCAAAGTTCATTGTATACAGAATCGACTTCATCGCCCATGTATTCAAAAACTTCACAGTTCTTTAAACTGTCAATATCCGGGAATACTGCTTTATTATTCTGCATTTCCTCATCCAGCAGCTCAAAGGCACCCTTGTTGGGGGTAGGGTAGGTAATATACTCAAAGTTTGCCTTGGCAATTTCCGGACGGCACAGGAAATCCAGCCATTTTTCTGCATTTTCTTTGTTCTTTGCATTTTTCGGAATTACCCAGCAGTCCAGCCACAGGTTAGTGCCTTCCTCTGGCAGTACATATTCCAGAGTAAAATCAGCGCCCTGATTTGCAACCTCTTCCTGGATATACAGCATCTCTCCGGAATAAATCACGCCTACAGCAGCCTCTCCTCCGATCATCTTGTCGCGGACCTGGTCAATTACATAGGCCTGAACCAGAGGCTTCTGATCAATCAGCGCCTGCTTTGCCTGCTGCAGTTCCTCCTCGCTGGTGCTGTTCATGGAAAAGCCGTCTTTCTTCAGAGCAACCATAAAAGCGTCGCGGACACTGTCCTGCATAAGGATTTCTCCGCTTAACCGCTCATCCCACAGGTCAGCCCAGGTTGTAGGCGGCTCTACACCAAGCTCCTCAAGACGGGCCGGATTGTAAAGGATGCCGACAGTCCCCCAGCAGTAGGGAACAGAGTATTTGTTTTCCGGATCAAAGGATGTTGCCATCTCCATGTAGGCCGGGGCGATCTGGTCAATGTTGGGAACATTGTCAAAATTGATTTCAGCCAGCAGGTTATTTTCCCGCATTTTCTGAATCATGTAATCAGAAGGACATACCACATCGTAGTTGATAGCGCCTGCCTCAATGATGGGATACATTTCCTCGTTGGTTTCAAAAAGGTCGTAAATGACGGAAATACCGGTTTCCTCTTCAAACTGTTCAATCACAGATTCATCAATATATTCGCCCCAGTTGTAAACGTACAGCTCATTGGAGCCGCCGTTAGCGGTGTTCTGGGCAGGGCTGTCGGCACCTCCTCCACATGCGGTCAGGGAAGCAGCGGCTGCAGCTGTCAGGCACAGTGCAAATACTCTTTTTTTCATAATTAAAATCCTCCTTGCAGGTTCTCTGATAGTGTGAAAAGCTATTTTTCCTGTCTCTTTTTTGGCGCAAAATTGCTGATGAGAAGAAGAATCAGCACAGCTGCAAAAATGACAGTGGACAGGGCGTACATAGATGGCTTAATACCCCGGCGCACCTCACTGTAAATCAGGGTGGACAGAGTATTGATTCCCGCGCCTCTGGTAAAGTGAGTGATAATAAAATCATCCAGAGACATGGTAAAAGCCAGTAAAAATCCAGACAGCACTCCGGGGAGAATGTCCGGAAATACCACCTTAAAGAAGGCGGAAATCGGGCTGGCGCCCAGATCCAGGGCAGCCTCGTAGGTATAGCGGCTTGTCTGCCGCAGCTTTGGCATAACGCTCAAAATCACATAAGGGATATTAAAGGTAATATGGGCAATCAGCACGGTTTTAAAGCCTAGGGAAATTCCGAAGGCGATAAAAGCCAGCATCAGGGAAATTCCGGTTACAATATCCGCATTCAGCATGGGAATGTTGGTAATGCCCATAACAATGGTTCTGGAAACAGGCTTCATGCTGTTGATGGCAATGGCTGCGGCTGTGCCGATGATTGTGGCAATCAGCGCAGATAAAAAGGCAATCAGCAGCGTGTTCTGCAGGGCTGCCATAATGTTTCTGCTGGAGAACATCTGGGTGTACCACTGCAGGGTGAAGCCGCCCCATACGGTGCGGGATTTTGATTGGTTAAAGGAAAGCACCACCATGGTGGCAATCGGCGCATACAGGAAGATCATTATGATAACCAGATAGAAATCCTGTAAAAACCGTCTAAAATTTTTTTTGATTCCAGTCATCAGAATGCACTCCCTTCTCCGTTTTTATCGTATTTGGCAATCAGCGCCATGCTCAGCAGAATAAAGAGCATCAGTACCAGAGACAGTCCGGAGCCCAGATTCCAGTTGCTGCTTTTGGTAAATTCCTGCTCAATCACATTGCCGATAAGAAGAATCTTACTGCCGCCCAGCAGGTTGGAGATAACAAAGGTGGTCAGGGCAGGCACAAATACCATGGTAATTCCGCTGATAATGCCTGGAACGCTTAAAGGAAGCCAGATCCAGATGAGAGTCTGGAAAAAGTTGGCTCCCAGATCTCTGGCAGCGTTGATGGTATTGTCTTCAATTTTGCAGAGCACATTGTAAATCGGCAGCACCATAAAGGGCAGGAAGTTATAAACCATACCCAGCACAATGGCGCTCGGTGTGTTAATCAGGTTCTGGCGGGGCAGGTGCAGGGCGGTTAAAATACCATTGATGACACCGCTTTTTTCCAGCAGAGTCTGCCATGCCAGAGTTCTTAACAGAAAGTTCATCCACATGGGAAGGATAAAAATAAATACAATAAAGCTTCCCTGTCCCATGCCGCGGTTTCTGAGAATCATGGCCAGAGGATAGGCCAGGATCAGGCAGATGACCGTGCTGATGAAGGACAGCTCCAGGGAAAGCCACAGAGCCTTCCTATGCTCCGGAGTAGCCATGGACATGATGTTTGCCAGAGTAAAGGCGCCGGATTTGTCAGTAACTCCATAATATACGATCAGGGCCAGCGGAATGATAATAAAGCCGGCCATCCAAAGCAGGTAAGGCCCTGCCAGCAGTTTTTTACTCATTGACTCCCACTGCCTCCTCATCCTCCGAAGCCGGTTTATTCATAATCTGAATGTCAAAGGGATCCACATGAAGACCGACCTTTCGGCCAACAGGACACAGATCCGTGCTGTGAACCAGCCATTCAAAGCCGTCTGGTGTGGTGACCTCCATTTCGTAGTGCACTCCCTTGAAAATCAGATGGGTGCAAACTCCGGTCAAGGTTCCTTTTTCCGGCTCTACCAGGTCGATATCCTCCGGACGGATTACAACGTCTACCGGCTGGTTTCTTCCGAAGCCTTTGTCTACACAGGCAAATTTAGCGCCGAAGATTTCTACCAGCTCGTCCTGCAGCATAATGCCGGGAACAATGTTGCTTTCTCCGATAAAGTCAGCGACAAATGCATTTTCCGGTTCGTTGTAAATCTGTTCCGGAGTACCCATCTGCTGAATGTAACCCTGGTTCATGACTACGATGGTGTCGGACATGGTAAGCGCCTCTTCCTGATCATGAGTTACATAAATAAAGGTAATGCCCAGTTCGTTTTTCAGACGAATCAGCTCGTACTGCATGTCCTGGCGGAGTTTCAGATCCAGAGCGCCCAGGGGCTCGTCCAGAAGCAGAACCCGTGGCTCGTTGACGATGGCGCGGGCAATGGCAATTCGCTGCTGCTGTCCGCCGCTTAAGGAGTCTACAGACCGTTTTTCATAACCGTCCAGGTTTACCAGCTTTAAGGCATATTTGATTTTATCATTGATGTAATCCTTTGACTTTCCTTTGATTTTCAGGCCAAAGGCAATGTTTTCCGCAATGGTCATGTGGGTAAACAGGGCATATTTCTGGAAAACCGTGTTCAGCTGTCTTTTATTGGGGGGCAGCTTGCTGATATCTGCGCCGTCAAAAATAACTTTGCCGGTGTCAGCAGTTTCAAAGCCGCCGATAATGCGGAGGGTTGTGGTCTTGCCGCAGCCGCTGGGGCCGAGAAGTGTGACGAATTCATTTTCTTTAACAGAAAGGTTCAGATCATCCAGAACCATTGTCCCGTCAAAGCTTTTGGAGATGTTTACTAAATCAATCAAAGGCTGGTTCATGTTCGATTCCTCCTGAAGTAGGTTAAGGTTTAAAAGTTGGGCGGGGAGCTGATCCAGATCAGCGTGGCGCCGGATTTGCTGGAAAGCCTGTGCTGCTTATCAGCCGTATAATAGAAAGATTCTCCCTTTTTTGCCCGGTAGGTATTGCCGCCCAGATGGATGGTTACGGTTCCTTGAAGAACATAACCAAATTCCTCGCCTTCGTGGGGCGTGTCCGGATAGGTTTCGCCGCCGGCCTCAAGCGTCAGAAGAATGGGTTCCATTCTGTTTTTCTGAGCGTTGGGAATAATCCACTTGATATTGTTTTTCAGCTCCGGATCATATTTTTCAAAATAATCCGATTTTCCGAAAACAATCTGTTCTTCCGGCGGTTCATAGAAAAATTCGCTTAAGGTACTGCCCAGACACTGCAGAATGTCAGTCAGCGTGGCAATGGAGGGGGAGGTCAGGTTCCGTTCCAGCTGAGAGATAAATCCCTTGGACAGCTCGGCACGGTCAGCCAGCTCCTCCTGGGTCAGCCCTTTCAGGATACGCAGCTCTTTCAGCTTTAAACCGATGTCAATATTCATAAAAGTACCTCCAGTCCGTTCCAGAGTTTCGTGACTATACTAAGCAAAAAGTTTACTGATATTAAATGAATGTAAAAATAACTTTAAAGTTTAGTATTCATAAACAAAAAGCAAGTTCCATTATACTGAAAAATATCCGCTTGTCAATAGATTCTCAATGGATTTTTTCTGAAAACTGTGGTATACTCTGTCACAGAAAGGCGAGGCCCGGAAATGGGGAGTCATTTGCGGGAAAAACACCATCAGGAGGAAGAATCTATGGCGAAGTATATGGCTTATGTGGGCTCTTATTCCTATACAGGAAAATCCAAGGGAATTACCGTGTATGATGTGGATGTGGAAAAGGGCAAATTTATAAAGCGCTGTGAGGTGGAGGTGGATAATTCCTCTTATGTCATTGCGTCAAACGATAATAAAACTCTGTATTCCATTGCAGATGAGGGCGTTGTGGCCTTCCGTATTCTTGAAAACGGAAGTCTGTCCCGGTTAAACAGTGCGAAGATTAAGGGAATGAGAGGCTGTCATCTTTCTACGGATCTGAAGGATAAGTATATATTTGTTTCCGGTTTCCACGATGGCAAGGCTACGATTCTTCGGCTACGCAGAGACGGGGGCGTAGGTGAGATTGTAGACGGCGTGTTCCATAAGGGACTGGGAAGTGTGGCAGATCGAAATTTCCGTCCCCACGTTACCTGCTTTAGACGGACGCCGGATGGCAAGTTTGTGATGGCAGCAGATTCTGGTCTGGATCAGGTGAAGATTTACCGGTTTAATGAGCGGGATGAACATATGGTGCAGGTTGATGCGATCCGCTGTGATCTGGAGTCAGCGCCGCGTAATTTCCGGTTCAGCAACGACGGAAAATTTATCTATCTGATGTATGAGCAGAAAAATGTGATTGATGTGTATACATACGAAAGCGGAGATCGGGTGCCGGTGATTGAAAAGATTCAGACGATTTCTACCACAGCGCCCAAGCACAATCAGCTGACAGCGGCCTGCTCCCTGCGTTTTTCTCCGGATCAGAAGCATATGTTCTGCAGCAATGCAGGAGATGAAACGGTGTCGATGTATAAGCGTGATGAGAAGACGGGGCTTCTTGAAGAGATGTGCTGCTTACCTATCAGCGGGGAATATCCCAAGGATATTGCAATTTTCCCGGATGACAGACACTTGGCATCGATTAATCATGAAAGTGATAGTATTACATTCTTTAAGATTGATTATGAGAAGGGCTTGCTGATTATGAGCTCTACAGAAATTAAGTGCAATGAGCCCAACAGCTGTGTGATTGTGAAGGTCAGCGACTAATTTTTCTGTCATAGGAAATTGTGTCCTATGACAGAAAAACGCTCCGCGAGGATCGCCATGCGTCGGAAGAGAATTTTGTCGCAGAAGCGACCCTCCGCAGGCGGAGAAGCTCGCGAGCGAGCTTCTTTCTGTCATAGGAAATTGTGCCCTATGACATAAAAAACGCTCCGCGAGGATCGCCATGTGGCGGAAGAGGATTTTGTCGCAGAAGCGACCCTCCGCAGGCGGAGAAGCTCGCGAGCGAGCTTCTTTCTGTCATAGGAAATTGTGCCCTATGACATAAAAAACGCTCCGCGAGGATCGCCATGTGGCGGAAGAGGATTTTGTCGCAGAAGCGACCCTCCGCAGGCGGAGAAGCTCGCGAGCGAGCTTCTTTATTTAAAAGGATGTCAACAACGGAGGAGTGACAGAGTATGGCAGGATCAACCTATGGAACCGTCTTCCGAATTATGACATGGGGAGAGTCCCACGGCAAAGGCATCGGTGTGACCATTGATGGCTGTCCCGCGGGACTTGCTCTGTGTGAGGAGGATATTCAAAAATACCTGAACAGAAGAAAGCCGGGACAGAGCCGGTACTCCACTGCCAGAAAAGAAGGCGATCAGGTGGAGATTTTGTCTGGGGTATTTGAGGGAAAAACAACAGGAACGCCGATTGCCATGATGGTAAAAAATACAGATCAGCGTTCTCATGATTACAGTGCTATTATGGATGTATACCGTCCGGGGCATGCAGATTACTGTTTTGATCAAAAATACGGGCTTCGGGATTATCGGGGAGGAGGCAGAGCCTCAGCACGGGAAACTATTGCCAGAGTGGCAGCCGGAGCAGTTGCATGTAAGCTGCTTGAGCATTACGGAATTACGGTAACGGCCTATGTAAAAAGTATTGGTCCTTTTGAAATCGATCCCCAACGATTTGATTTAAAGGAAAGGGATAAGAATTCTCTTAATATGCCGGATGCTGTGGCTGCGGAGGAGACGGGAGAGTTTCTTCAGCGAATGATGGAAGCCCATGATTCTGCCGGAGGTGTGGTGGAATGTTTGGTGGACGGGATGCCTGCGGGGATAGGAGAACCTGTATTTGACAAGCTGGATGCCAGTCTGGCTCGGGCAGTGATGTCCATTGGGGCAGTGAAGGGCTTTGAAATAGGAGATGGTTTTGAAGCAGCCAAGGCATTAGGTTCTGAAAATAATGATGAATTTTATACAGATACGGATGGAAAGATACGAAAGAAAACCAATCATGCAGGCGGAATTTTAGGCGGTATCAGCGATGGAAGCCAGATTGTACTGCGGGCAGCCTTTAAGCCTACGCCGTCCATTGCCAGAGTGCAGAATACGGTAAATCGTTCAGGCCAAAATGTAGAAATCTCCATTCATGGACGTCATGATCCGGTGGTGGTTCCCAGAGCTGTTGTTGTTGTGGAAGCCATGACCGCTCTGACGATTGTGGATTTGATTTTGGAAAACAGATGCGCAAGGCTGTAAAATTAAGAAAGAAAAGGAGATTTGAAGATGAAAATTGCAATGGGAAATGACCACAGTGCAGTAGAGATGAAGGAAGCAATGAAGGCATATGTAGAGAGCAAGGGATATGAGGTTATTGATTTCGGAACCAATTCAACCGAAAGCTGTGACTATCCGGAGTTTGGGGAAAAGGTGGGCCGTGCCGTAGCATCAGGTGAAGCAGATTATGGTATTGCTATCTGCGGTACAGGCATCGGCATTGGCATTGCAGCAGGAAAGGTAAAGGGGGTTCGTGTCTGCACCTGCAGCGAGCCTTACAGCGCAAGACTTTCCAGAATGCACAACAATACAAATGTGCTGACCTTCGGCGCCCGTGTAATCGGCGTGGAAATGGCAAAGATGATTGTAGATGAGTGGCTGGACAACAAATATGAAGGAGGCCGTCACGAGCGGAGAGTCCAGATGCTGGGAGAGATTGAGAACCGGTAAGGAAATTAAAGAACAGATGGAAGGCTGCAAACTGGAACAGCTGGGCCACCTGGAGAATAACAAAAATGATGGATTTTGCCGTCAGCCGAATAACAGGCTGGCGGTATTTTTCTATACACAATATCAGAAGCAGATTTTGCATTTTGAAAGGAAACTGCAGGAGCCTGTACAAGATTCCAAGATGCATATGCTAATAAACAGGCCCGGAGGTAGATTCCAGCGGAACCTTGATTTTCTGGAAACACAAATAAAAGGTGATACAGAGAATATCAATGAAGGAAAACAATGGAACAAAAGAAAGGATAAAAGAAAACGGGGCTGCCGCACAAATTTGAACTGTGCAACAGCCCCAATATTGGTATAATATCCCGAACTCCAGGATACTACAGCAAAATAATATTGTGCTCGCGGCAGATTTTTCTCATCTCCTCCGGCCAGATGCTTGCCTGAACCTCGCCAACATGAACGCGATCCAGAAGAAGCATGCAGAGACGGGACTGTCCGATACCGCCGCCAATGGTACAGGGAAGCTCGCCGTTTAAGAGCATCTTGTGATAGGGAAGATCTTTGCGTTCCTCACAGCCGGCCTTTTTTAACTGCTCGGCCAGAGAGGTCTCGTCTACACGGATTCCCATGCTGGAGATTTCCAGAGCACAGCCCAGTTTCTCAAACCAGAACAGAATATCGCCGTTTAACTGCCAGTCATCATAGTCCGGCGCCCGTCCGTCATGGGGCTCGCCGCTTTTCAGCTTGTCTCCTATTTTCATCAGGAAGACACAGCCGTGTTCCTGGGTAATGAGATTCTCACGTTCCTTAGGTGATTTGTTAGGCCAGCGATCCTCCAGTTCCTGAGTTGTAACAAAGGTAATGTCGCTGGGAAGGCGTTTTGCGGCTTCCGGGTACTTGTACCATACCTCGTGCTGCATGTGCTTGATCACCTTGAAAATCGTGCGGACGGTTTCCTGAAGAGTTTCCACAGTACGTTCCTCTCTGGTAATCACCTTTTCCCAGTCCCACTGATCCACATAGCAGGAATGAAGATTGTCCAGCTCCTCGTCCCGGCGGATAGCGTTCATATTGGTATAAAGGCCTTCTCCCGGCTGGAAGCCGTAGGTCTTTAATGCCATACGCTTCCATTTTGCCAGAGAATGGACAACTTCTACGGTTTCTCCAGGAATAGATGCAAGATCAAACTGGACAGGACGTTCCACGCCGTTTAAATCGTCGTTCAGTCCGCTTGATTTTTCAACAAAAAGAGGTGCGGAAATACGCTCCAGATGCATTTCTCTGCCAAGCTCTCTCTGAAAGGTGTCTCGAATGTATTTGATCGCCTCCTGAGTCTCGCGGACAGAAAGGTGGGGATTATAGTTTTCCGGTATAATCAGTGCCATAGGTTTTCCTCCCGAAAATGTTCGTAATGCCTATCATGGTAGCATTATTGGGGAGAAATTACAAGTGTTTTTTCTGTTAGAGATCACACTTTTCCGTAACCGCTCAGCGGTGTATTTTCCTGTCGGCTTCGCATGGCTGAACTATTTCAGTTTTTTTGTTTCTATCTTCTATGGCGTGAATCAGCTCTACAATCAGCTGATGGGTGGGGGCAGGAACACCGCACTTTTGGGAGGCGCGTACTACAGAACCACTGATGGTATTCACCTCTGTTTTTCGTCCGGCTTTTAAATCAGCGCAGATAGAGGTAATGCCGTCTGGGGAATTGAGGGAGGTGAGGCGCACCTTTTCTGCAATGGCTTTTTCGTCAGCCTGAAGTCCCAGACCGCGGGCAACGGCAGCAGCCTCCTGAATCAGTCTTTCGGCAATGGACCAGGCATATTCATTAGAGGCAATAAAGCCCATGGGAACCTGAAGGACTCCGGTTAATGCACTTAGGGACACGTTAGTAAAGAGTTTGTCCCAGATAAGCTGCTGGATGTTGGAATGAATCTGTCCCTGAAATCCGCAGGCATCCAGGGTTTCTTTCACTTTTGGAAGAAATCCGCTGGGATCTCCGGCGGGCATTCCGATATTTGTTTTTCCAGTTCCGCCCCGGCGCACATAGCCGGGGGCAAGGACAGCACCGTTGTCCTCAGTTGTTCCAATAATAATATGATCTGCCGGTACAAATTCTGACAGAATATCTTCATGACCGGAGCCGTTCTGAAGAGTCATCAGAAAGGTATCCGGGCCGATAAGCTCCCGATTGGCCGAAAGAGCTGACCGGGAATACAGGGCTTTGACAAACAAAATCACCAGATCCATAGGGGGAAGGCCTTCTGAAGAGGTAACAGCAGAAGGATGGTAGGTGATGTCCTGGCCCTCTTCCTGCAGAATCAGGCCGTTTTTTTGAATATGTTCTACAGTTTCCTGGTTGGTGTCAACCAGCCAGACCTCATTCTGCAGAGATAAGTGGCCGCCGTAAATGGAGCCCATGGCTCCGGCGCCGATAACAGCAATTTTCATAATGTATTCCTTCTTTCGAAAAGGGCTGTTCTAATGAACCGATATGTTTATCTGGAAAACTCAGCCAAGCCTTCAATGGCGTAAGCACGTACCGGACAGGAATCAGCTCCGATAATAGGAAGCGCAGAGTAGGACATGAAGAAGGTGTCTGTGGACAGCTGCTCCAGGTTCTTTAAAACCTCCAGGAAGACAATATCTACTTCCATCAGAATATCATGGAATGGTTTTACATCTGCTTCGCAGTTTTCAATAGAAACTCCGTCACCGAAGCCGACACATTTTACCTTATGGTTGCGGAACCACCAAGCAGACTCTGCATTGATAAACAGTCTCTTATCCTCAGGGCTGTTGGTTGCAGGGGTAAAGGGCGGGAATTTCCAGTTGCTGTCCAGAATGACAATATCGCCTTCCTGAATGCGATCGCCGCAGGCACGATCCAGATCAGCAGCGCTGATGTGAGCGTTGGGTTCCAGGAAATCAATATTTACATAAATGGCACGGCCCATGAAGGTGGTCAGAGGAAGATCTCCTACAGATTTTCCATCTTCGAAATGATGATAAGGACATTCGCAGTGGGTTCCCAGGTGGCTGGTCAGATCCAGAGCAGTGTGGTAATCTGGAATTGGGCCGCCTGTGTTGTAACGGATCAGATGGCAGCGGCGGCTTTCCGTAGCCGGATCCAGAACCTTTGTTAAATCGACAACTCTTAAATTTCCTAATTGATAAACAGCTTCCATGATAAGCTCCTCCTGTACATATAAAAAGTTTAGGTCAATGAAGTCTTTCTAATTCCTATTATAGAGTATACCAGTATACCGGTCAAGGGCTTTTTCTTGACTTAGAAAGAAAATTTGTATAATGTATAAGATGAAAAAAAAGGAAAGGAAAATATGGATGTTAAGAATAAAATATGAAGATATGGTAAAGGAATTTAACCGGGTTCTTTTGGGACGCGGTTTTTCCAGGGAAGACGCGCAGGCAGCAGCAGAACTGTTTGCACAAAACAGTCTGGACGGAGTATACAGCCACGGGTTAAACCGGTTTCCGAGAGTGGTGGAATATCTGGATAAAGGGACGATTGATCCCCATGCAAGGGCCCAGTGTGTGATGGCTATGGGAGCAGCGGAGCGGTGGGACGGACACAGGGGATTTGGTCCTCTGAATGCGAAACTGGCCATGAACCGAGCTTGTGAGCTGGCGAAGCTGTATGGTATCGGAATGGTAGCCCTGGGAAATAACAATCACTGGATGCGGGGCGGTACCTATGGCTGGCAGGCGGCAGAGCAGGGCTGCATTGCCATTTGCTGGTCCAACACGATGCCCAATATGCCGGCCTGGGGCGGGGTGGACAGAAAAATCGGCAATAATCCGATTGTATTTGCCGTTCCGGGGCCAAATGGAAATCATGTGGTAGTAGACTGCGCTGTTTCGCAGTTTTCTTATGGAAAGCTGGAGGAGCTGAGAATAAAGGGAGCAATGCTTCCTGTACCGGGCGGATATGATGAAAATAATCAGCTGACGATGGATCCGGCTGCAGTAGAGAAAACAGGAAGAGTGATTCCCATGGGATACTGGAAGGGAAGCGGAATTTCTATTCTGCTGGATTTGATTGCCACAGTGATGACTGGCGGCAATTCTGTCCGGACAATCGGAACCTTTGAGGAAGAAGCAGGAGTATCCCAGATGATGATTGCCATGGATCCTGGGAAATTTCAGGGTGCAGAAGCTACAGAGCAGATGGTAAAAGATCTGGTGGCAGATTTGAAAACATCGATTCCTGCAGAAGAGGGGCGGGAGGTTCTGTATCCGGGAGAACGGGTAATTGCCACGAGGAAGGATAATCTGAAAAATGGAATTCCAGTGGTGGAAGAGAAGTGGAATGCAGTTTTGAAGATGTAAAAAAGGAACACAGAAAATACGGATAAAGAAAAAACGAGCCTGCCCTTCAGAAGTGAGGGGCAGGCCCTTTCTTTTATCGAATCAGGTGAACCCTGCGGCACAGACGAAGAATTCTCATTCCAAAGGGCATATCAGGAAGCTCTTCCTCTGTTACGGATTTGGTCAGAATAATCAGAACTCCGTAAAGGATCATAGCCAGGGGAACACTTACCAGAATACCCAGCTGATAGTATCCTGTAATGGAAGTTGTCAGCCGGTAAACAGCCAGAGCAAAGGCCCCCATAATAACGGAGGAAAGCAACGGCAGCAGGAACGTGGTTCGTACCTCCTGACGGTATTTTAAGGCTTTTCCGATAGCCAGCCAGTTGAGAATGCATACAGCCAGAGCAAAGGTTACATTTCCGATTACCAGTCCGTAAACTCCCATGTTACAGTGCTGCAGCAGCACATAGACAAGAACGACATGGAGAGCCAGGGAGATGGCTGAATGGGTGACTGATTTGCGCATCAGGTCAATGCCCTGGAGCACCGCGTTGGTGACTGTGGACAGGGAAAAGAAAATAACAGCTGGCGCGCCGATGGTCAGCAGATCTCGTGCCAGAGCTGAATGATCTCCAAAAATAAGCTGCATGACAGGACCGGCCAGAACTCCCATGCCTACGGCACAGGGAATGGCAATCAGCATGTTGAATTTTACAGTCAGCCGGATTTTTTTCTGGACTGCCGGGAAATCCCTCTGGGTTTTGGATGCTACAATGCTGGGAATCATAGAGGTTCCCAGGGAAGAGGCAATGGCTACAGGAACATTGGTCAGAAGCCGATATTCGCCGCCGTAGACACCAAGAAGAGACATTCGCTCCTTTTCTGTCAGTCCTTTAGCAGACATAATCTGCCCGAACATGGAATTATCTACGGAGCCGCTTAACTGATAAACAAACTGGCTCAGGATAATAGGAGTCAGCGTAATGAGCAGGGCCCAGAATACAGACTTCCAGGATTCTACAGAAACAGGCTGGGGCTGGCGATAAAGCTCTGCCTGTCTGTTTCTATGGCGAAGCATCAGAGCAGAAAGGAAAATCAGGGCAGCCAGAGCGCCAGTCAGGGTTCCTAGGGTTCCGCCTGCTGCGCCGTAGGAAGCCGGAGAGGCAGTGTCTGCAAACCACCGGAGAAAGAAATAGGAGGCAACAATGCTGACTGCAGCGTGAATCACCTGTTCAATAATCTGAGATACAGAGGTGGGAATCATATTGCCAAAGCCCTGAAAATATCCTCGTATAATGCCCATAATAGAAAATACAAGCACGGTAGGAGCCATGATAGCCAGGGGAAGGGCGCTGCCAGGACTTTTGAAGATAGTTTCTGTAATCCAGGAGGAGCCAAACAGCAAAATTGCAGTCATGGCAGTTCCCACGGCCACACCGAAGGCCATGCCGCACAGATAGACTCGGCGGGCATCCTGGTAACGTCCCCGGATTCTTCGGGCTGCGATCAGCTTGGAAATGGCCAGAGGCAGGCTGTACGAGGATAAAATCAGTCCAATGTTGTAGATTTCATAGGCAGTATTGTAATAGCCAATGCCTTCGGTTCCCAGAATACGGGTCATGGGCACCTTGTATAAAAGTCCGATGAGCCGGACAATGATTCCGGCTGCGGCCAGAATGCTTCCCTGAATCAGGAAGTTTCCAGAATCAGAGGATTTGGATGTCGTTTTGGTTTCGTTGATCATATACACTCTCCTCATAGGTATCAGCAGATTTTAGTATGGTCTGAAAAGCTGATTCCTATTATAACGCAACCGAGCAGGGCAGGCAAGGAGAACGTTCTGGCGCATCCCGCCGTCCTGTGATACAATACCGGTATGAAAACTTCAGAACAGGAGGCATTTAGAGAATGAAGAAAATAGGTTTTATTGGTGTGGGTATTATGGGTAAATCCATGGTTCGTAATTTAATGAAGGCCGGCTTTGATGTGGCGATTTATACCAGGACAAAATCGAAGGTTGAGGATGTGATCTGTGAGGGAGCAGCTTGGCGTGATTCGGTAAAAGAGTGTGTAGCAGATAGGGATGCGGTGATTACGATTGTCGGTTATCCCAAGGATGTAGAAGAGGTTTATTTCGGAGAAGGCGGGATTTTGAAAAATGCTCCGACAGGCGCCTATGTCATTGACATGACAACCAGCAGCCCCAAGCTGGCAGAGCGGATTTATGAGGAAGCAAAGGCAGTGGGGCTTTATGCTCTGGATGCACCGGTAACAGGCGGCGACAGCGGAGCGAAAGCTGGAACTCTGACGATTCTGGCAGGCGGCGACAGGGAAGCTTTTGATGCCTGCATGCCGGTATTTGAGGCCATGGGAAAGAATATTAATTATGAAGGAAAGGCAGGAAATGGACAGCATACAAAGATGTGCAACCAGATTGCGATTGCAGGAGCACTTTCCGGCGCCTGCGAGGCTTTGGCCTATGCCCAGGCTGTAGGTCTGGATCCAAAGCTGATGCTGGAATCTATTTCTACTGGAGCTGCGGGAAGCGCACAGATGAATAACGTGGCATCCAGAATTTTAAAAGATGATTTTGAACCGGGCTTTTTTATCAAGCATTTTATTAAAGATATGAAGCTGGCTGATGAAGAGGCCCTGGCGGCAGATGCCAGATTGGGAGTTTTGGAATATGTTCTGGCAATGTATGAAAAGCTGGCGGGAGAAGGACTGGGAGATCTGGGAACTCAGGCGCTGATTAAGTATTACGAAAAATTGTAAGAAGCAGAAGTGATGCAGAGGATTGGCAGAAATCCTTAATGCACTCTTAATATGGGAATGTCTTGTTTCTCCAATACAAATTGAGTATAATCGATGTAGCGGCCAGAAAAAATCAGGCCGTCCTGAATCGTTACAATAGAAAAAGGAGCCAGGACGATGAAAATAAAATCCATTCGAGATGTAAAAATCAGCAAAAAGCTGATGATATTGGGTGCTGTCAGTATTCTGGGGCTGTTTCTTATGGGAAAGGAATCCATTGCCACAGCAAGACAGATTGATCAGGTAGGAGCAGAGCTGAATGATGTGTGGATGAATGCAGTGATTGCGGCAGAAGAGTTGAATACAGTGACCTCGGATTACCGGATTACAGAAAGCCGCCATGCGATTACAACGGATCTGGAGCTTATGGGAGCGCTGGAACAGGATATGCTGGAGCTGGAACAGGATATTGAAAGCCGGTTTCAGGAGTATAAGCAGCTTCCAACTCTGGAAGCAGATCAGATGATCATGGATCGGGCATATCAGGCATGGCAGCAATATCTGGAATGCAGTAAGGAACTGGTCGAAATCAGTAAAGGAAATGACCGGGAAAAGGCCACGGAGATGATGATGGGCGAGGCACAGCAGCGCTTTGACGAAACCAGCAGCCTGTTTCTGGAGGCAGTTGATTATAATAAGGATACAGCCATGCAGGCAAGAGATGATGCCGGAAGGCTGTATGATCGGCTGTCCCGGGTAAAATTGGTTGTAATCGGCGCTGTTTCCCTCATTGTTATCAGTCTGATTCTTTCTTTGATTCGGTCAATTAAGGAGCCGTCAGAAAAGCTGGCTGATGCAGCATGGCGGGCGGGAAACGGCAATCTGGATACGTTTCTGGAGTATGAATCTGAGGATGAGATTGGAGCTTTGACAAGAGCGATGAATGAAATGCTGGCTCGTCTGCGGGATATTATCCGGGATGAGACGAGAATGTTTCAGGAAATCGGAAGCAGAAATTATGAGGTGAAATCCGAGTGTGAGCAGGCATACCGGGGAGATTTTGCTCCGGTGCTTTATGCATTTGCCAGTCTTCAAAGTCAGCTGAAGGTGCAGGAAAGTCAGCATCAGGAAGAGCTTCTGCGTCAGAAGGAACACTATGAAAAAGAGTTGGCGGCGCTGAAAATTCAGATATCGCAGATGGAAAAGGAAACTGAAAAACATGAAGAAAAATAATGGCAGCAGACAGGAATCCTGCTGGATGCTGCAGACCAAGCGGGCAGATTTTGGGACCCTCGCAAAGCGTTTTCACATCAGCCCTGTGACTGCGCGGATTATCAGAAACAGAGGGATAGTAGGAGAGGAGGCTGTGGAAAAATATCTCCACGGAACGCTTCGGGATTTGTACAATCCTCATCTTCTGAAGGGGATGGATCAGGCTGTCGGGATTTTGGAAGATAAAATAAAATCTGGAAAACGGATTCGCGTTGTAGGCGATTATGATATTGACGGTGTGTGCTCCACCTACCTGCTGTACCGGGGAATTTCCCGGTGCAGAGGTCTGGTGGATTATCAGATCCCGGAGCGAATCCGAGACGGATACGGTATTAATGAGAATATTATCAGAAAGGCTGCAGCTGACGGAATTGATACGATTGTAACCTGTGACAATGGAATTGCGGCTTTGGATCAGATTGCTCTGGCAAAAGAATTGGGACTGACAGTCGTGGTGACGGATCATCATGAGGTGGTGCGCGGGGCAGATGGCTCAGAGCAGCTTCCCTGTGCAGATGCGGTTGTGAATCCCAAGCAGGATGGCTGCAGCTATCCATTTAAAAGCATTTGCGGCGGAGTTGTGGCCTATAAGCTGGTGCAGGTTTTGTTTGAGCGCTTTGGAATTCCGGAGACAGAATGGGAGCAGATGCTGGAGTTTGCGGCAATTGCTGCAGTAGGCGATGTGATGCCGCTTCAGGATGAGAACAGAATTCTGGTGAGAAGGGGACTGCGTCAGATTGCCTGTACGAAAAGTGCAGGACTCAGAGCCTTGGTGGAAGCCTGTGATCTGGATATTACCCAGCTGACGGCATATCACATTGGATTTGTCATTGGACCCTGTCTGAATGCCAGCGGAAGACTTCAGACAGCGAAGCTGGCTCTGGAAATGCTTCTCTGTGAAGATGAGACACAGGCTCAGGAAATGGCAGTTCAGCTAAAGGAGCTGAATGAGGAGCGAAAGAACATGACGCAGAAAGGCGTAGAGGAAGCCCTTTCTCTCGTTGAAGAACAGTATGAGAATGATTCGGTGCTGGTAGTGTACCTGCCGGACTGCCATGAGTCTTTAGCTGGAATTATTGCAGGCCGTGTGCGTGAAGCCTGGAACAGGCCGTCTTTTGTTCTGACCAGGAGTGCGGAGGAGGCAGATTCACAGGACGGCGAAGAAACGGTTCTCATGGCAAAGGGCTCAGGCCGTTCGATTGAAGCATACCATATGTACCAGGGACTTTGCGGAGTTCAGGATCTTCTTGTAAAATTCGGAGGCCATCCTATGGCAGCTGGTTTTTCTCTGCGGGAAGCAGATATTGAGGAATTCCGCCGAAGACTGAATGAACAGGCGGATTTGAAGCCAGAGGATTTTGTGCGGAAAATCTGGATTGATGTACCGATGCCTCTGGAATATATTTCCGAGGGACTGATTGAAGAGCTGAAGCAGCTGGAGCCCTTTGGACAGGGCAATGAGAAGCCGCAGTTTGCGCAGAAAAATCTTTTGATTCGAAGCAGCCGCGTTCTTGGACGGAACCGGAATGCAGTAAAGCTGTCTCTGGTTACGGAACAGGGGTATTCGATGGAAGGAATGCTGTTTACGGAGGGAGATCGCTTCATGGAGGAGCTGGGAAGTCAGAAGCACATCGATGTGATTTATTATCCAGATGTAAATGAGTATAATGGAAACAGAACTCTGCAGATTGTGGTTCGAGAATATAAGCTGCATCCATAAAAATTGAAATGGGGGATAATGCTATGAAAGAAATTCGTACAGTAATCATCGGTTTTGGCGGTATGGGAAAAAAATATGCAAAAATTATTGCAGAAGGACAGGCTCCGGGGCTGACGCTTCAGGGGATTTGCTGTCGGAACCAGCCTGGTCAGCAGGAGATCCGCACCCTTTATCCTCAAACGGCTCTGTATCAGGATGTGGAAGATACATTTTCTCATCAGGAGGATTTTGACGCAGTGGTGATTGCAACCCCGCATTCTACCCACGTGGAAATTGGGAAAAAGGCATTTTCCTGTGGAAAACATGTTTTTTGCGAGAAGCCTTTGGGGATTACGGCAGAAGCGGCAGAAGAACTGGCAGCTGCAAAGCGGGCAGATACGGAATTTGCCGTGATGTTTCACTGCAGAACCTTCCCGGCATTCCGCAAGGCAAAGGAAATGCTGGATACAGGCGTTCTGGGACATGTAACGAGAGCTGTCTGGATTTGTAATAACTGGTTCCGCTCCCCATGGTATCACAGCAGCGCTTCTTGGAGAAGCAGCTGGAACGGGGAAGGCGGAGGACTTCTTTTGAATCAGTGTCAGCATTATCTTGATATGTGGCAGTGGCTGTTTGGAATGCCGGATGCAGTGGATGCAGATATTGATTTTGGAAAGTATAATGATTTTGCTGTAGATGACAGTGTAGATCTGCGGCTTTATTATGGAAGCCGAAAGGATGGACGTCCGCCCTTCCGGGGCTCTCTGATCAGCTCCAGCGGTGAGCATCCAGGCTCTAATCGGCTGGAAATCTGGGGAACCTGCGGAAAACTGACTGTTGAAGGTGGAAAAACGGTGCTCTGGGATAAAAATGATGTGAATACAGACACTTTTAATCGGGAAAACAGGGTGATTTTCGGACAGCCCTCTCACCATGAGGAAGTGGTGGCATTAGAGCCAGAGGAGGATGCTTATGTGACGATGTTTCGGAATTTCAGCGATCATCTTCGGAAAGGAACGCCGTTAATTGCGCCGGGAGAGGAAGGCATTGGAGGACTTTTGCTGGCCAATGCTTCTTATCTTTCTGCCTGGACTGGTGAACGGGTTAAATTTCCTCTGGATGAAAAGCAGTATGGAGAGCTGTTAGAGGAGCATCGGAGAGCGGAGCTGGAGAAGGGCTGAGAATTCGATAGAAAATATGCTGCTGTTTACAGGCAAGCCAGTGAACAACAATAAAACGTCAGAAAACCACGAAGAAAAGAGACAATTGCTTGACAGGTCTCTTTTTTTTGTACTATAATCAAAACCATGCGGGGGATACCAATTATTTTAGAGAAGAAAAGGAGTACTGCTATGGTTAATGAGGTAATGAATTTCATCACAGACTATGATCCTGAAGTGGGAAAAGCGATTGAAGCAGAGGCGGCTCGTCAGAGAAGAAATCTGGAGCTGATTGCATCAGAAAACATTGTTTCAGAGCCGGTTATGATGGCGATGGGAACGGTGCTTACCAACAAATATGCAGAGGGTTATTCCGGGAAGCGGTACTACGGCGGCTGTGAGTGCGTGGATGTGGTGGAGAATATTGCCATTGACCGTGCAAAAAAGCTGTTTGGATGCGACTATGCCAATGTACAGCCCCACTCTGGAGCACAGGCTAATATGGCAGTGTTTGTCGCTATGTTAAAGCCGGGAGATACGGTGCTGAGCATGAGTCTGGATCATGGCGGCCATCTTTCTCATGGAAGTCCTGTAAACTTCTCTGGCATGTATTTTAATATTGTTCCCTATGGCGTGAATGAACAGGGATTTATTGATTATGATGAGGTAGAACGTCTTGCTGTAGAGCATAAGCCGAAGATGATTCTGGCAGGAGCCAGCGCTTATGCCCGGACGATTGATTTTAAACGTTTCCGTGAGATTGCAGATAAGGTTGGCGCATATCTGATGGTAGATATGGCTCATATTGCAGGGCTTGTGGCAGCAGGAGAGCATCCCAGTCCCATTCCTTATGCAGATGTAGTGACGACTACGACACACAAGACTCTGCGGGGGCCCAGAGGCGGCATGATTCTGGCAAATCAGGCTGCAGCAGATAAATTTAATTTTAACAAGGCTATTTTCCCGGGAACCCAGGGCGGACCTCTGGAGCATGTGATTGCAGCAAAGGCAGTCTGCTTTGGCGAAGCTCTGAAACCGGAATTTAAGGAATATCAGCATCAGGTAAGAAAGAATGCAGCGGCTCTGGCAGAAGCGCTGACGGCTCAGGGCTTCAAGCTGGTTTCCGGCGGCACTGATAACCATCTGATGCTGGTGGATCTGACAGGGCTTGATGTCAGCGGAAAGGAGCTGCAGAATCGATGTGATGAGGTTTATATTACACTGAATAAAAATGCAGTACCTAATGATCCCAGAAGTCCCTTTGTGACCTCCGGTGTCCGTATTGGAACTCCAGCTATTACTTCCAGAGGGCTGAAAGAGGAGGATATGCCGAAGATTGCTGAGTGTATCTGGCTGGCAGCTATGGATTTTGAGAATAAGGCTGATTACATTCGCGCTGAGGTAACGAAGCTCTGTGAAAAATATCCGATTTATAAATAATATCTGCAATACAGGCCGCTGCCGGAGATTTTACATTGTTTGTAAAATCTCCGGCAGCGGCTTTTCTTTGCTTTTTTTTGCGAAAAAAACTTTACATTGATTTTACAGACAGCTTCTTTTAGATTTTACATAAGGATTTTACAATACGCCTTGTAAGAAACAAAACGCAGTCACTGGGAAGTCCCCCAAAAGCAGCTTCCCATGATGATACAGGATCACAAATGTAAAACATATGCGGCAAAAAGACAAGGCCGTACAGAAAAAGGAGAGAAAAATTATGAAAAAAACAATGGCAGTACTTTTAGCAATGGGTCTGGCAATGGCAGGTCTGACTGGATGTTCCGGAAATAAGGCAGCTGAGACAACTGCAGCAGCAACCGAAGCAGCAACTACAGCCGCTCAGACAGAGAAGGCGGAGGAGACTACTGCAAAAGAGACTGAAGGAAAGGCAGAAGGTCCTATCAGTGTGGTATCTCGTGAGGATGGCTCCGGTACCAGAGGTGCTTTTATTGAGCTGTTCGGCATCGAAGAGAAGAATGATGCAGGAGAAAAAATAGATATGACTACAGAGGATGCAGAAATTACTAACAGCACCTCTGTTATGATGACCACAATTTCTGGAAATACCGAGGCAATCGGTTATATTTCTCTGGGCTCTTTAAATGATACGGTAAAGGCAGTAAAGATTGATGGAGCAGAGGCAACCGTTGACAATATCAAATCTGGTGCATACAAAATTGCCCGCCCGTTTAATATCGCAACAAAGGCAGAAGTAAGCGAGGTTGCTGCTGATTTCATTAAATATATTATGAGTGAGCAGGGACAGAAGGTTGTTGAGGACAACGGATATATCAGCCAGGGAAATGAGGGAGCATATGAAGCTTCTGGTCTTTCTGGAAAGGTTGTAGTAGCAGGTTCTTCTTCTGTAACTCCGGTTATGGAAAAGCTGAAAGAGGCTTATAATGCATTGAATCCGGATGTAACTATTGAAGTACAGCAGTCTGATTCTACTACTGGTGTAACCTCCGCAATTGAGGGTGTGTGTGATATTGGTATGGCATCCAGAGAGTTAAAGGACAGCGAACTGGAGAAGGGAGTTACTGGCACTGTAATTGCCATGGACGGAATTGCTGTTATTGTAAACAATGATAGTCCGGTAGAGGAACTGACCAGCGAGAATGTAAAAGCAATTTTTACCGGCGAGGTTACTGACTGGGCAGATGTAAAGTAATTACAACATGAAGAATCATATTTGAAACCATCGTGAGGCGGCCCCTTCAGGAGCCGCCTTCTATGACACAGCAGAGAAGCATCCCTGGAAAGTAAGGAGTTTGTATGAATCATTTGAAAGAAAAATCCATGCGTATGGTATTTATGATATCTGCCTGCGCGTCTATTCTGTCTGTAGCTATGATATGTATTTTCCTGTTTGCAAACGGGATTCCAGCAATAGGAAAAATCGGTATATTTGATTTTCTGCTGGGGGAAAAGTGGAAGCCGGGAAATGACATTTATGGAATACTTCCCATGATTCTGGGAAGTATTTATGTAACTGCAGGGGCTATTGTGGTGGGGGTTCCCATCGGCATCCTGACTGCTATTTTTATGTCACGCTTCTGCCCTCGCAGCCTGTATCGGATTATGAAGCCGGCCATTGATCTGCTGGCAGGAATCCCTTCCGTTGTCTATGGATTTTTCGGTATGGTAGTGATTGTTCCGGTCATGTCAAAGCTTTTTGGCGGAAGCGGAAAGAGTATGGCAACAGCTTCTGTTCTCCTGGGAATTATGATTCTTCCTACGATTATCGGGGTATCAGAATCAGCAATTAATGCGGTTCCTTCCAGCTATTATGAAGGAGCTCTGGCTCTGGGAGCCAGCCATGAAAGAAGTGTATTTTTTGCTACACTTCCAGCTGCAAAATCAGGAATTCTTGCAGGTGTGATTCTGGGTGTAGGACGGGCTATTGGTGAGACGATGGCAGTAATTATGGTGGCTGGAAACCAGGCTCGTATGCCGAAGGGATTGTTTGAAGGAGTCCGCACCATGACGGCTAATATTGTGCTGGAGATGGGATATGCCACAGATTTGCATCGGGAAGCTTTGATTGCAACAGCTGTAGTATTGTTTGTGTTTATTTTGATTATTAACCTGTCATTTTCTATTTTAAGCAGAAAGGCGGAAGCGTGATGGAAGCATTTATGGAAAAAAAGAATGTAGAGATTCAGGCAATTAACCGTCAGACCTTTTCTCAGCGTCTGAAGTCCTATAAAAGAAGTCCCTTGTCCCTGCTTTTGCTGATTCTGGTCAGCCTGTCGGCTCTGATTACGGTGATGACGCTGCTGTTTTTGATTGCCTATATTCTGATTAAGGGTGTTCCTTATCTGACGGCAGATCTGTTTGCGTGGGAATATAACAGTGAAAATGTATCTCTGATGCCGGCGCTGATTAATACCATTATTATGACAGGGCTTTCTCTGATTATTGCAGGTCCTTTGGGAATTTTTGCAGCTATCTATCTGGTGGAATATGCAAAGCGGGGAAATAAGCTGGTGGCTTTGATTCGAATTACAGCGGAAACCTTATCCGGAATTCCTTCGATTGTGTACGGTCTGTTTGGATTTCTGCTGTTTGCCGTTACCTTTAAGTGGTCCTACACAATCCTGGGCGGCGCGCTGACTTTGGCAATTATGATTCTTCCGTTGATTATGAGAACAACGGAGGAGGCGTTAAAATCGGTTCCGGATTCTTATAGAGAAGGCAGCTTTGGACTGGGAGCGGGGCGGTTAAGAACAGTCTTTCATATTGTGCTTCCATCAGCAGTTCCGGGAATTCTGGCCGGAATTATTCTGGCAGTTGGACGAATTGTAGGTGAGACGGCAGCTTTGATGTATACGGCAGGTACTGTGGCTGGAATTCCGGAAAGTCTTTTAGGCTCCGGGCGGACGCTGGCTGTTCATATGTATGTGCTGACTAATGAGGGGCTGTATACCAATCAATCTTACGCAACAGCAGTGGTGCTTCTGGTGATTGTCGTGTGCATCAATGCCGTTTCCGGGATGATTGCAAAAATGGTAGCAAAATAGATGCCGGAAAGGCTGAAAAACCGGATAGGCCAACTGGTGAAGAGGCGTTTGTATCAGAAAAATATAATAACAAAGAATGTTTGGAAATCAGGAAAGGGAATTTATGGATAAGCTGACAATTCAGAATATGGAGCTGTATTACGGGGATTTTAAGGCCCTGAAGGGGATTAATTTGAATATTCAAGCAAATGAAATTACCGCTTTTATTGGGCCTTCCGGATGCGGAAAATCGACACTTTTAAAGTCTTTAAACAGGATGAATGATCTGGTTGAGGGATGTAAAATCACAGGAAAAATTCTGCTGGATGGGGAAGATATTTATGGAAATATGGACATTAACCTTCTGCGGAAGCGGGTGGGAATGGTATTTCAGAAGCCAAATCCTTTCCCCATGAGCGTGTATGATAATATTGCTTTCGGTCCCAGAACTCACGGGATTCATTCCAAGGTTCAGCTGGATGATATTGTGGAAAAATCGCTGAGAGATGCGGCTATCTGGGATGAGCTGAAGGATCGTCTGAAAAAGAGCGCCCTGGGACTTTCCGGCGGTCAGCAGCAGCGGCTTTGCATTGCCCGCGCGTTGGCAGTACAGCCCGAGGTGCTTTTGATGGATGAGCCTACTTCTGCTCTGGATCCGATTTCTACCTCAAAAATAGAGGATCTTGCTGTAGAACTGAAAAAGGATTATACTATTGTTATGGTAACACATAATATGCAGCAGGCTGCGCGTATTTCTGATAAAACTGCATTTTTCCTTCTGGGAGAGGTGGTAGAATTCGGAGAGACAGAGCAGATTTTCTCCATGCCCAGAAACAAGAAAACGGAAGATTATATTACGGGGAGGTTTGGCTGATATGCGCAATCGTTTTGACGAACAGCTGGAGCTGTTGAATGTGGAACTGATTCGAATGGGAGCACTGTGTGAGGACGCGATTTCCTATGCATCAAGAACTCTGATGAAGGAGGGAGATTTCTCTGATGAGGTGTATAAAACCGATCGGGAAATCGACCAGAAGGAGCGGGATATTGAAAATCTTTGTATGAGAATTCTCCTGCAGCAGCAGCCTGTGGCAAAGGATCTCAGACAGGTTTCTTCTGCTCTGAAAATGATTTCTGATATGGAACGTATTGGTGATCAGGCGTCAGATATTGCAGAGATCTGCAGCTTTCTGCAGGGCTGGGAAACAGAGAGCCGGCTTCACATTCGGGATATGGCAGAGGCGACCATGAAAATGGTAACGGAGAGCATTGATTCCTTTGTAAAAAAGGATTTGAACATAGCAAAAGAAGTAATTCTCTATGATGATGTGGTGGATGAGCTGTTCGGTAAGGTAAAGCAGGAGTTGATTGGACTGCTGACCCGGGAGGACAGGAATGAGGAGCTGGGAGAGTTCTGTATTGATATGCTGATGATTGCAAAGTATTTTGAGCGCATCGGTGATCACGCTACGAATATTGCCGAGTGGGTGGAGTATTCTATTACCGGCACACATCTGGAGTAGAACAGGAGGAAGCAGGCAGAATGATTTATCTGGTAGAAGATGACAACAGTATCCGGGAACTTGTGATTTACACCCTGCAGTCTACAGGATTTCCGGCGAAGGGATTTTCCTGTGCCAAGGAATTCTGGGAGGCCATGAAGGAGGAGCAGCCCTCGATGGCGCTGCTTGATATTATGCTGCCGGACGAGGACGGTCTGACTATTTTGAGAAAGCTTAGGGATTCGGCTCAAACGGCACGGCTTCCGGTGATTATGCTGACAGCAAAGGGAACGGAGTATGATAAGGTGATTGGTCTGGACAGCGGAGCTGACGATTACATTCCCAAGCCCTTTGGAATGATGGAACTGGTATCCCGGGTGCGGGCTCTGCTTCGGAGAGCGGAGCCGGAGAAAAAGGGGGGACTTCTTCAGGTTGGCCCCATTGCGGTAGATGCGGCAAAGCACACAGTTAAGGTCAATGATCAGGCGGTGGTTCTTACCTTTAAGGAGTTTGAGCTGCTTTGCTATCTGATGGAAAATGAAGGAATGGTTCTTACAAGAGATCAGCTGCTGTCCAGAATCTGGGGCTATGATTTTGATGGGGAGACAAGGACTGTGGACGTTCATATCCGGACTCTTCGGCAGAAACTGGGGGCAGCCAGCGGCTATATTGAAACCATCCGCGGCGTAGGCTATAAGATGGAGGAAATCGGATGAAACGGAAAATCTATTGGAATATGTGCCTGGTTGCCCTGTTTTCCATGGTAGTGGCAACTCTGGTAACGACCTGGCTGTTTTGCCGGGATTTGCAGGAGCAGATGCAGCTGGCAGTGAGGACTGAGGTGCGGTATCTGGAGTCGGCTGTAGAGGTTTCTGGGAAAGAATATCTTGCGCATCTGGCCAGCCGGGGAGACGGCAATAATATAAACCGGATTACCTGGATCGGGGAGGACGGAACAGTTCTCTATGACAGTTATGCAGACAGCGAATCCTTGGAAAATCACAGGGATCGCCCGGAGGTTGTCAGTGCGTTTCAGACAGGGGCTGGAGAAAGTGTCCGGATTTCTGATACTCTGGCAGAGCAGACCTATTATTATGCCAGAAAGCTGACAGATGGGACAATCATTCGTGTAGCCAGTACGACCAGCAGCGGCCTTGCTACGATGGTTCATACAGTTCCGTGGATGATTGTAATGGCAGTGGTGATTTTTGGTGTTACCATGGTTCTGGCAGAGCTTCAGACGAAGCGGATCGTGGATCCGATTAATCGTCTGGACCCCAAAAATCCTCAGGCAGAGCAGGTGTATGATGAGCTGGCTCCACTGGTGCGCCGTCTGGAAAAGCAGAAGGAAACCATTCGGGAGCAGATGGAAACCCTCCGGGAAAAGCAGGAAGAATTTACTGCAATTACAGAAAATATGCGGGAAGGCTTTATTGTTGTGGACAGCAAAGCAGATGTGATTTCCTATAATTCCAGCGCAGTCCGGATCCTGGGAGTCGATATGGAAAAGAATGGGAACGGCAACATCAATGTGCTGAGTTTAAATCGTTCCAACAGCTTCCGTCAGGTGGTAGATGAAGCTTTGGCGGGACAGCGATGTGAGCAGAATCTGGATTTAAACGGACGCCATTATCAGATTATTGCCAATCCGGTAGCAGAGTCTGAAAACCGCTGGGGCGCTGTTGTTGTGATTCTTGATGTGACAGAGCAGCAGAACAGAGAGGGGCTTCGCAGAGAGTTTACAGCAAATGTTTCTCACGAGCTGAAAACGCCTCTGACTTCCATTTCCGGGTATGCGGAGATTATGAAAAACGGGCTGGTACCGGCAGCGGATATGGGGCGTTTTTCAGAAAAAATCTATGTGGAGGCTCAGCGTCTGATTACTCTGGTAGGGGATATTATCAAGCTGTCCCGTCTGGATGAGGGCAATGTGGAGCTGGAAAAGGGACCAGTAGATTTGTACCAGATTGCCTCTGAGGTGGTAAAGCGAATGGGGGATATGGCAAATAAGGCTGGAGTGGCGATTGATATTAAGGGAAGTCCGGCCGTGGTTTCCGGAGCAGCCCAGCTTCTGGATGAAATGATATTTAATATCTGCGAAAATGCAGTAAAGTATAATAAGCCCGGCGGACTGGTACATGTAACTGTAGTAAAGGAAAAGGGACATCCTACAGTAACTGTGGAGGATACGGGAATCGGGATTCCAGAAGAAGATAAGGAACGGATTTTTGAGCGGTTTTACCGGGTAGATAAAAGCCATTCCAAGCAGATTGGAGGTACCGGACTGGGCCTTTCCATTGTGAAGCACGGCGCCATTTACCACCAGGCAAAGGTGGAGATGGAAAGCAGGCTGGGAGAGGGAACGAGAATCCGGCTGGTGTTTTAGCCGTGTAGAACGGTCGCTTGCCTGTTACCAATTTCACTGGTTTAAGACGGTGGGGAGTTCACGAAACTGATGTTTGGACGGGTGATAAATAGACAGGAAAGAAAGGATAGACTTTATTATATGGAGTGGATTGGCTGTTTTGCAGCGGATCCACTCCATATTTCTTTGTACAGGAAAGGGTGTCAGCACCAGGATTTTTTGAGAACGTTCTTTAACTTCCTTCGCTGAGAGCAAGTCCAAGCAGTATGCCTGGAATAAGAAATACAACCGGTCTTTTCAAAAGCCATGGAAGAAGCTTCGAAGGCGCTGCCAGAACGGACAAGCTCGTGATGGAGCATAAGATGAGTCCGTAGCATCCTGCTGCCAGAGCAATCCCGCACCAAAGAAATACTTTGTGAAAACGATGCACGGTCTGTTTCTGGAAAACTACAAGAGTTCCAATAATTCCAGTACAGATCCAAAACGCCGGTCGGGCAAAGTCAATGAAAAGAATTTCCCAGGGTGAGATCTGGAATGTCCGTGCACGAAGCGGCTCCAGTATCAATTGGTGGCAGATACGTACTGATATTGGTAGGAGATGACAAGAAGGCAATCTGAAGAAAGCGGCCATCTCCATTCCCTTGCGCTGTGGATATGAGACAAATCATTTTCTGTTCCGAATCGCTTAACGTATAGGTAAAATGCTTGTCCTGTACAGAAGCTGTTTCTGTTACGGTCCATTCCAAGATTTCTTCCTTTAGTATGGTATTCAGAACGTCCAGGGAAATAAATATATGAGTGGCCAAAATGGTCCAGTATTCCTGTCTGCTCGCTTTTCCGGAAAAATGAAATGAGTACTGGATAAATCTTTTATAGCTCTCAAAAAGACTGAGTATGATAGCACTCACCTCCTGCTTTCTAGTAACAGTTCCTTAACCTGAGAGCTTCCCTCACCTCTACATCTCCACCATTCCATACGGAACCTGGCAGGCTGTCAGCATTTGTGCTTCCCTCTGGTGGCAGGTAAAGATGATAATCTGACCGGGCCAGGACTGAGACAGCCATTTCAGAGCAGTCCGCAGCCGCTCATCATCGTACAGTACAAAGCTGTCGTCAAAAATCAGAGGCATCTGATCGCCGTCGCCCTGGAGCAGTCTGGCGGCAGCCAGCCGCAGGGCCAGGTAAATCTGATCCATTGTGCCGCTGGAAACCTGTTCTACAGGAACCAGGCGAGTGGGAGTATTCATGAAAATATTCAGATTTTCATCTACGCTCATACTGCTGTAAATCCCTCCGGTAATGCTGTTTACCAGCTGAGAGGCGCTTTTGTTTAAGTACAGGCCAAAGGAGTCCCGAATGGTGCCGGAAAGCTCTGTCATGGTCTCCAGAGCCAGATCGATTGCAGTAATTTCTTCTCGGATCCGTTCGTTTTCCTCCAGAACCTGTTTCAGTGCTTCTACCTGATCCTTGCAGTGCGTCAGGTGATCCAGCTTCTTTTCCAGCTCCCACTGGGTTCGCTGCTGTTTGCTGATGTTTTCTTCACAGGAAACCTCCTGCTGCTGAAGGGATGTGATCTGTTCAGCCTGTTCTTTTATAGAATTTTCGGAACGCTCCAGTACCTGGCTTAACCGGATAAATTCCTCCATACGGGCCTCAAAGGCAGCCATGGCATCTGCAGAAATAGCAGAATCCCCCAGATGGCGGGAAAAGGTCTCCTGAAGCAGCTTTCCTACCATAGCTGTTTCCTTTTTCCGGGTTTTGTAACGAAACATGAGAAACAGTCCGGCTGATGCAAACATTACAGCCATCATAGCGCACAGAGTCAGATAGGCAGAGTGATCCACCGCATGGGCTGCTCCAGGAAGAAGCTCTGCAGCAAATCGGGCCAGTGTACCGGGAAAGCCGATTCCCAGTCCGGCAAGGACAGCAAAAAGCAGGAAGAGGACAGAAAGAACGAGAGTCCCTTTTTTCTCGCTGGCGGCCTTGGCATTTTCGTATTCCTGGTAGGAAGCTCTGGCGCTGTCCCGGTAACTGATAATAGAGGATTCATCCGTAAACTGTGCTGCGCTTAATACCTGGCGGCCCTTGGCAATTTTTTGAAGAAGGGTTTCCCGCTCCTCCTGCTTCTGTGCCAGCTGGCTTTTTACGCGGGAACGCAGCTCCTGATAGGACTGGAGCTGATTTTCATACTCTGGAGCAGCAATTTCTTTTTCGATGGAACGAATCTCCCCCAGAAGCGAGGTGTAATTTTTTCCGGCATCCGGAGTCAGCTGCCGTTCAAATTCCCGCCGCCGGTTTTTTAAGTAGGCAGTGGCTTTCGTAATATTCAAGGCCATGCTGCCGGTTGTATTCATATTTGCAATATAATTGCGCAGCTCCGTTACCATACCGCTGTCGGTAGCGCTTTTGAGCTGCCCGATGCTGATGGTATTGTTGTAGGTGGTTTCCGTCAGTCCGCACAGAAGAAAATCCAGAAAGCTTTTGGTGGGCTCCACTTCCTTTCCGGCAGTTTCATCTATAATTGTCGGAACCTTTAAATCTTTTTGAAAATTTCGTTCAATTCGATAAATAATCCCGTTTTTTTCCAGACGAATCCAGCCGCCGTAAGCGCCCTTATTCTGCCAGGGCTCAAAACGGGTAAACAGATCATTTCTGGCTGCTCGTCCCCGTCCCCGCTCCATTCCAAAGAGCATACAGCGGATAAAGGTATGGAGGGTCGATTTTCCGGCCTCATTTTTTCCGTATACAAGATTCATGCCGTCCTCAAACCGGACGGTGCGGTCGTGAAATTTTCCAAAGCCGTCAATATGTAAATCCAATAACCGCATGGCTAGCTCCTCTCATCCGTTGTTCTAAGCAATGCATCAATTCCGTAATACAGGGCCTTTTTTTCCACAGGGCTGGAATCCTCCCGCTGAAGTGCCCGGATATAAAAGCCGATCATGTCGCTGGGATGCTCTGCAAAAAGCCGGCTGAAATCATACTGAGGCTCTGATTCGTCGATGACCTCAATGATCTGCAGCCGTCGTATCAGCGATTCAAAATCGAAAACAATATCAGGATCCCGCATTCCGCGAATTCGGAACCGGTAAATATGTCCGGCGCCCCGTTTCTGAATCTCCTGAGCCATACGGTCATTCAGCTCCCGGCTGGTAGTAGCCGGAGTTACATGAACCACAAGGGGAATATACTGAGCCTGGCACAGGGGAACAAATTCCAGGGAGGTTACCTGAAGCGTGGAAGGGCTGATTTCTCCTGCAATCATACCATGGGGGCCAGTTTCTGTCTTGTCCAGAGGTTCTGGGGAACCGCACCAGGCATAAGACCGATCCGGCGCGATTTCCGGCTTGTGAATATGTCCCAGGGCAGTGTAGGAAAACCCTGATTTGGCAAGCTGGGCCTTGTCCAGAGGCAAATGGGCAGCATCGCCTCCGTGGGCCAGAAGAATTTGAATTCGCCCATTTTCCGGCGCATGAATGCCGTTCAGCCGGGATTCGGTAATTTCGGCAGTGTGGTAGCTAAAACCGGTCACCTCGGTATTGAGCTCTTCAAAATACACAGAGCTCAGCTCCTCATCCATAAGAAAGGTCACATTGGGACACCACTGAAAGCTCATGAGAGCAGAATTTTTCCGAATTCGGTCATGGTTTCCGGCAATGATAACCACCTGGACTCCGGGAATGGTGGAAAACAGATAATTGACCTCCTTCAGATCCCGCAGCAAGGGCTGGCGGTGGAAGAGATCGCCGGCAATAAACAGAAAATCAACATCCCGGATTTTTGCCTGGCGAATGATTTCACCAAAAGTATCATGGATGGCGTGGGCCCGTTCCCGGCTCCAGGGCTTATCGCTGTCGGGATGCATTCCCCAGTGAATATCAGCTGTGTGGATGAATTTCATAGAGAAATCTCCTTTGCTTTGTAAATGTAACTGTTCAGGACGGCTTATCTTCTTGTCCGGAAAATCCGAACAAGAAGCATCGGAGTTTCTCCCGCCGTCCTGAATCGTTATCTGTAAATAGAAGAAAAACGGCACCGTTTCCGAAGCATCTCCAGCCCTCTGCAGCAATACTGCTTTCGGAATACTCCAGAAAATCAGAGAGATCAGGGCAGAAGCATCCGGAAAACAGATGCCGTTTTTAAAAACAGTTCCAGTTATAATACTTACAGTTCGCAGTTGCCTACAGTACGCGGGAAGGGAATGACATCGCGGATATTGCCCATACCGGTCAGGTACATAACGCAGCGCTCAAAGCCCAGTCCGAAGCCTGCGTGACGGGTAGAGCCGTATTTGCGCAGCTCCAGATAGAACTTGTAATCCTCTTCCTTCAGTCCCAGCTCGTTCATGCGGGCCAGCAGCTTTTCATAATCATCCTCACGCTGGCTGCCGCCGATGATTTCACCGATGCCCGGAACGAGACAGTCAACAGCTGCAACGGTCTTTCCGTCCGGATTCAGCTTCATGTAGAAGGCTTTGATTTCCTTGGGATAATCGGTTACGAATACCGGTTTTTTGAATACCTGCTCTGTCAGATAGCGCTCATGCTCTGTCTGCAGATCACAGCCCCAGGAAACCTTATAATCAAATTTGTCGTTGTTCTTTTCCAGAATTTCAATCGCTTCTGTGTAGGTGATGCGGCCGAATTCAGAATTCAGCACGTTATTTAACCGATCCAGAAGTCCTTTGTCGATAAAGCTGTTGAAGAAGGCCATTTCCTCCGGAGCATGTTCTAAAACATAGCGGATGATATACTTTAACATACCCTCAGCCAGCTCCATGTTGTCGTCCAGATCAGCAAAAGCCATCTCCGGCTCGATCATCCAGAACTCAGCTGCATGGCGGGTGGTGTTGGAGTTCTCTGCCCGGAAAGTGGGGCCAAAGGTATAAATATTGCGGAAGGCCATTGCATAGGTCTCACCGTTTAACTGGCCGCTTACAGTCAGGTTGGTAGGCTTGCCGAAGAAATCCTCAGAGAAATCAACAGCTCCGTCCTGGGTTGTGGGAATGTTCTTTAAATCCATGGTAGTAACCTGGAACATCTCTCCGGCGCCTTCACAGTCGCTTCCTGTAATCAGGGGAGTATGAACATAGACAAAATCCTTCTCCTGGAAATACTGGTGGATTGCATAAGCAATCAGGGAGCGGACACGGAATACAGCCTGGAAGGTGTTGGTACGGGGGCGCAGATGAGTAATCGTGCGCAGATACTCCAGGGTGTGACGCTTTTTCTGCAGGGGATAGTCCGGAGCAGATGCGCCCTCTACAACAACCTCAGAGGCCTGAATCTCAAATGGCTGCTTGGCCTGAGGTGTGGCAACCAGAGTACCCTTTACAATAATGGCTGCGCCTACATTCAGACGGCAGATCTCATCAAAGTTTGCCAGGGTGTCGTGGTATACAATCTGAAGGGTGTCAAAATAAGAACCATCGCTGACAACAATAAATCCAAATGCTTTGGAATCCCGGACGCTGCGGACCCATCCGCCTACGGAAATTTCCTTGTCCAGGTAAGCTTCTCTGTTTTTATACAGTTCTCTTACGGTTACTAAATCCATAATGCTTCTCCTTTATCTTTCCTAGCGTCCAGCAAAGGGCGCCATGTTTTGCCTGAAAATAACCTAATCTGCAGGCATACCTATACAGAAGTATACTGTATTTTTGCATTTGATTCAAGTAGGGGAAACGAAGATCTTGGAAGGAAACCCATTCATTAGTGCCAATTCTGCGTTTTCTGGCGAAGTATTGTGTCAAGCTGGCAGGTTGATACTAAATATAGAAAAAAATAAAGAGTTGCGAGAAATGTCGGAAAATGTACAAAAAAACTTCATAATAAATTCAAAATTTATTCACCTTTCTACAAATCTATGCTATAATATAAAGCACAAGAAAATCTTACAGCGAGGTGATAACGTGATAAAGAAGGAAATGATTGCCATGCTTTTGGCTGGGGGACAGGGAAGCCGTCTGGGAGTATTAACACAGAAGGTAGCCAAACCGGCAGTATCATTTGGGGGGAAGTACAGAATTATCGATTTCCCGCTGAGCAACTGTATCAATTCGGGAGTAGATACAGTTGGAGTTTTAACACAGTATCAACCGTTGCGTCTGAATACCCATATCGGAATTGGTATTCCGTGGGATCTGGACCGCAACGTAGGCGGAGTGACGATTCTTCCGCCATATGAGAAGAGCAAAGGCAGTGACTGGTATACAGGAACAGCCAACGCCATTTTCCAGAATCTGGAATATATGGAAACCTACAATCCTGACTATGTGCTGATTTTGTCAGGAGATCATATTTACAAGATGGATTACGAGGTTATGCTGGAGTACCATAAGGCAAACAATGCAGATGTAACCATCGCGGCTATGCCGGTGCCCATTGAGGAAGCCAGCAGATTTGGCATCGTAATCACAGATGAGCACAACCGGATTACGGAGTTTGAAGAGAAGCCAGCGAATCCGCGAAGCAACCTGGCATCCATGGGTATTTACATATTCAGCTGGCCGGCTCTGAAGGAGGCTCTGCTTGCTCTGTCTGAGGAACCGGGCTGCGACTTCGGAAAACATGTGATTCCCTACTGCCATGGCAAGGGAGAGCGTATTTTCGCTTACGAGTACAACGGCTACTGGAAGGATGTAGGAACACTGGGTTCCTACTGGGAAGCTAACATGGAGCTGATTGATATTATTCCGGAATTCAATTTATATGAGGAATACTGGAAGATCTATACAAGAAGCGATATTATTCCGCCTCAGTACATTGCACCGGAGGCTGTGATTGAACGCAGTATTATCGGAGAAGGTACAGAGATCTACGGGGAGGTTCACAACTCTGTCATCGGCGCAGGCGTTACTATTGAGGCCGGCGCAGTGGTGAGGGATTCGATTGTCATGCGCAACAGCGTAATAGGCGCAGGAGCGAAGGTGGACAAGGCCATCGTAGCTGAGGACACTGCCATCGGAGCCGGCGCAGAGCTTGGCGTAGGTGAATATGCGCCCAGCACCTATGATCCCAAGGTTTATCAGTTTGATCTGGTAACGATCGGAGAGCACAGCGTAATTCCGGAAAATGTCAAGATTGGAAAGAATACAGCGATTTCCGGCGTTACCGTTTTGGAGGATTATCCTGACGGATTACTGGCAAGCGGCGATTCCATTATAAAGGCAGGTGGCATGAGATGAGAGCGATTGGTATAGTATTAGCAGGCGGAAACAGTAAAAGAATGCGGGAGTTATCGAACAAAAGGGCAATATCCGCCATGCCGGTTGCAGGAAGCTACCGCAGCATTGATTTTGTATTAAGCAACATGACCAATTCCCATATCCAGAACGTGGCTGTATTTACCCAGTACAATTCCCGTTCCTTAAACGAGCATTTAAGCTCCTCCAAATGGTGGGATTTCGGAAGAAAACAGGGCGGTCTGTATGTATTTACCCCGACCATTACAGCGCAGAACAGCGACTGGTACCGGGGCACAGCTGATGCGCTGTACCAGAACCTGACCTTTTTAAAGAACAGCCATGAGCCGTATGTTGTGATTGCATCCGGCGATGGTATCTATAAGATGGATTACAACAAGGTTCTGGAATATCATATCGAGAAGAAAGCAGATATTACTGTAGTATGCAAGGATATGAGCGAGGAAGAGGATGTGACCCGCTTCGGTCTGCTGAAGCTGAATGATGACGGCCGTATTATAGAATTTGAGGAGAAGCCCATGGTGGCAACCTCCAATACAGTTTCCTGCGGTATCTATATTATTCGCCGCCGTCAGCTGATTGAGCTGATTGAGCGCTGT
Source organism: Lachnoclostridium sp. Marseille-P6806 (assembly GCF_964238185.1). NCBI lineage: Bacteria > Bacillati > Bacillota > Clostridia > Lachnospirales > Lachnospiraceae > Lachnoclostridium > Lachnoclostridium sp. Marseille-P6806. The sequence goes on along the minus strand of NZ_CAXSLG010000003.1, from coordinate 245,997 downwards.
GCTGCAGAGGATCGGGTTGACTTTGTACGGGATGTTCTGGTTCGTTATAAAAACCTGAAGCGTATTTACGGATACAAGATAGACTCTTACTGGAGCAATATTGCATCTGTGGATTCCTATTACAAAACCAATATGGATTTCCTGAAACCAGATGTGCGCAACTATTTCTTTAAGCAGTATCCGGACATTTATTCCAAGGTAGACGATCTGCCGCCGGCCAAGTACAATCCTGGCGCGTCAGTGAAAAACAGCCTGATTTCCAGCGGATCCATTATCAACGGAACCGTGGAAAATTCAATTTTGTTTAAGAAGGCCTATGTAGGCAATAACTGTGTTATTAAAAATTCCATTATTCTCAACGATGTTTACATCGGGGACAATACGGTGATCGAAAACTGTATCGTAGAGAGCCGTGATACCATCCGCGCCAACACTACATATATCGGCACTCCGGATGAGATAAAGATTGTAGTTGAGAAAAACGAACGCTATACATTATAGGCACAGGCTGAAACGCTGGTGCGGGGGATATAGCAGCTGTTTCAGTCTTATTCCAGGAGGGGAGGTCTGCAAACAATAAGGCAGACAAGCCTGCATAAGCATTGTTCGGGGAAGTCAGAAAGACCCGGAACAGGGGGGACTGGACAGTTGTACAGTTTACGAGAGGGAAGGGGCTTGGAAAAATGCAGATAACAGATGTCAGAGTAAGAAAGATTGAAAAAGAGGGTAAGATGAAAGCGATTGTTTCCATTACCTTGGATAATGAATTTGTCATTCATGATATCAAGGTAATTGAAGGGGAAAAAGGACTTTTCATCGCCATGCCAAGCCGTAAGGCAGCAGACGGGGAGTATAGAGATATTGCACATCCAATCAATTCTGAAACCCGTGAAAAGATTCAGGATATGATTCTGAACAAATATGAGACAACTGCTCTGGAGGCAGCAGCCGAATAGGCAGGGACTTTCGGAAAAGTGAGATCAGAAGATGCAGCAGCTCTTTCGGGGCGGCTGCATCTTCCTGTTTTATAGGAAATCTATTTAAAATTCTTTCTGAAGAGCAGACCTTTACAAGAGATTTTCTACCTGTTACAATAAAACCCGTAGCAGTTTGGCGCTAGTTTTCTTTCCCGGTGTCTATACCCCCTGGGGAGAGAAAATTAGCGCTTTTGGCGCGTGGTACAGGATGAAATGGAAAGGAAAGAAGATGTATTTAATAGCAGGACTTGGAAATCCAACAAAGGAATATGATAAAACAAGACACAATGTAGGCTTTTCGGTGATAGATGTGCTGGCAGATCGATACCGGATTGATATCAGTGAGAAAAAGCACAAGGCTTTGTGCGGCAGAGGTGTCATAGAGGGACAGAAGGTTCTTCTTTTAAAGCCTCAGACCTTTATGAATTTAAGCGGAGAAAGTATCCGTGCAGCGGCGGATTATTATAAAATTGAGCCGGAGGAGATGATTGTGATTTACGATGACATCAGCCTGGATCCGGGACAGCTTCGGATTCGTCTGAAGGGAAGCGCCGGCGGACACAATGGAATCAAGAATATTATTGCAAATCTGGGAACCCAGGATTTTCCGCGGATTAAGGTTGGGGTAGGAGCTAAGCCTCCTCGCATGGATCTGGCAGATTATGTGCTGAGCCGGTTTGGAGCTGGGGAACAGAAGCTGATGGAGGAGGCTTTTGGAGAGGCAGCAGAGGCTACGGTTATGATGATGACTGATGGAGCAGAGCGGGCAATGAATCATTTTAATGCGAAGAAGAAGGCAGAGTAGAAGATTTTGACTGGGGAAAGCAGGGAGTACAAAAATGAGCAGGATATTTTCAAACCCATTAATAGAGCTGGCAGAATTTGAAGAGCTGAGCCGGGATATTGCCCGGAAAAAGGGACCGGTACAGGTCAGCGGCTGTATGGATTCGCAAAAGGTTCACCTGATGGCAGAGGCAGAGCCGGATATGCCCTGGAAGCTGGTTGTCACTTATGATGAGGCGCGTGCGCGGGAGATTTACGATGATTTTTGCTGCTTCCGGGATGATGTATGGCTTTATCCGGCCAAGGATCTTCTGTTTTACAGTGCGGATATTCATGGAAATCTGCTGACCCGTCAGAGGCTTTTAACCTTGCGCCATTTGATGGAGGATCCCTCTGGTGTTGTGGTAACGACTCTGGACGGACTTATGGATCATTTGTTTCCTCTGGAGCAGCTGAGAAATCAGGTTCTCAGAGCAGAACCGGGGCAGGAGCTGGATCTGGAACAATGGAAGGAAAAGCTGACGCAGCTGGGATATGAACGAATGCCTCAGGTAGACGGTATGGGGCAGTTTTCCATTCGCGGCGGTATTCTGGATATTTTCCCTCTGACAGAGGAGGTTCCGGTGCGGATTGAACTGTGGGACACGGAGATTGATTCTATCCGTACCTTTGATTTGGAAAGTCAGCGTTCCATTGAACAGCTGGATGAGATTCTGATTTATCCGGCTACAGAGTTGGTACTGACGAAGAAAGAGCTTCTTTTGGGAGCGGAACGTCTTAGAAAAGAAGAAAAGGCTTTTTCGGAAAAACTGAGAAAAGCCATGAAAACAGAAGAGGCCCATCGGATCCAGTCGATTGTGAAGGAACTGACTGAGGGAATGGAGGAAGGCTGGAAAATCACAGGACTGGATAGCTGTGTCACGTATTTTGGAAGGGAAACCGTATCTTTTCTGAATTATTTTGAGCCGGATTCCAGTATGATTTTTCTGGACGAGCCGCCAAGACTGCGGGAAAAGGGAGAGGCTGTGGAGACAGAGTTTCGGGAGAGTATGTCCCATCGTCTGGAAAAGGGATATTTGCTTCCGGGACAGACCGAGCTTTTGTATCCGGTGAAGGAAATTCTGGCCCGGGCACAGAGACCTAACACGGTGTATCTGACTGGACTGGAACAGAAGCTTCCGGGAATGACTGTGGAAAAGAAATACAGCATTAATGTAAAAAATGTGAATTCTTACCAGAGCAGCTTTGAAATGCTGATTCAGGATTTGAAGCGGTGGAAAAAGGAAAAATACAGAGTAATTCTTTTGTCCGGCTCCCGAACCAGAGCCAGCCGTCTGGCAGGCGATCTTCGGGAATATGATCTTCGGGCCTTCTGTCCGGATCAGGAAACGCGACAGGTTCAGCCGGGAGAAATTCTCGTAACCTATGGCAAGCTGCACAGGGGCTTTGAATATCCTCAGATTAAGTTTCTGGTGATTACCGAAGGAGACATGTTCGGGACCGAGAAAAAGAAACGGAAGAGAAAAAAGACTTCTTATGAAGGGAAAAAGATTCAGAGCTTTTCCGAGCTGTCTGTGGGCGATTATGTGGTTCACGAGGATCACGGACTGGGAGTTTACCGGGGAATTGAAAAAATCGAGAGGGATAAGGTTGTAAAGGACTATCTGAAAATTGAATATGCAGATGGAGGCAACTTATATCTTCCGGCAACCCGTCTGGACGGAATTCAGAAATATGCGGGAGCAGATGCCAAGGCGCCGAAATTAAATAAGCTGGGCGGAGAACAGTGGAACCGGACGAAGACAAGGGTGAAAACTGCTGTCCGGGAGATTGCGAGAGATCTGGTGAAGCTGTATGCAGCCAGACAGGAGATGGGCGGTTTTCCGTATGAAAAGGATACCGTCTGGCAGAAGGAATTTGAGGAGCTGTTTCCCTATGAGGAGACCGATGATCAGCTGGAGGCGATTGAGGCCACAAAGCGAGACATGGAAAGCAGAAAGATTATGGATCGGCTGATTTGCGGCGATGTAGGGTACGGAAAAACGGAGATTGCCCTGCGGGCAGCCTTTAAGGCCATTCAGGACGGGAAACAGGTAGTATATCTGGTTCCTACAACGATCCTGGCTCAGCAGCATTACAATACCTTCGTACAGAGGATGAAGGATTTTCCAGTGAGAGTTGATCTGATGTCTCGTTTCCGCACGCCGGCAGAGATGAAAAAGACCATTGAGGATCTAAAAAAGGGGCTGGTCGATATTGTTATCGGCACTCATCGAGTTCTGTCAAAGGATGTGAAGTTTAAGGATCTGGGGCTTTTGATTATTGATGAGGAACAGCGGTTTGGAGTGGCTCACAAGGAAAAAATCAAACAGCTGAAGGAAAATGTGGATGTTCTGACTCTGACTGCAACGCCGATTCCCAGAACGCTTCACATGAGCCTGGTGGGAATCCGGGATATGAGTGTGCTGGAAGAGCCTCCGGTGGACAGAACGCCGATACAGACTTATGTTATGGAATATAACGATGAAATGGTGCGGGAAGCCATCAATCGGGAGCTGGCGAGAAATGGACAGGTGTATTATGTATACAACCGAGTGAAAAACATTGATGAGATCGCAGCCCATATTCAGGAGCTGGTTCCGGATGCGTCTGTGGTTTTTGCTCATGGGCAGATGTCAGAGCATAAGCTGGAAAAGATTATGTTTGATTTTATTAATGGGGATATTGATGTACTGGTATCCACAACAATTATTGAAACTGGACTGGATATCCCCAATGCCAACACGATGATTATTCATGACGCGGATCATCTGGGGCTGTCTCAGCTGTATCAGCTGAGGGGGCGTGTAGGCCGTTCCAGCCGGGTTTCCTATGCATTTTTGATGTATAAACGGGATAAGCTTCTGAAGGAAGAGGCAGAGAAGCGTCTTCAGGCAATTCGGGAATTTACAGAACTGGGATCCGGAATTAAGATTGCCATGCGGGATCTGGAAATCCGCGGCGCAGGCAATGTGCTGGGAGCAGAACAGCATGGCCATATGGAGGCAGTGGGATATGATCTGTACTGTAAGCTTTTGAATCAGGCGGTGAAAGCCCTGAAGGGAGAGCGGGATGAGGAGGAAGACTTTGAATCCGTAGTAGAGTGCGATATTGATGCCTATATTCCTGCATCTTATATTAAGAATGAATATCAGAAACTGGATATTTACAAGAGGATTTCCGGGATTGAAAATGAGGAAGAATATCTGGATATGCAGGATGAGCTGATGGATCGGTTTGGCGATATTCCGAGGTCTGTAGACAATTTGCTGGCAATAGCAGCTTTGAAGGCTCTAGCTCACAGGGCTTATGTGACAGAGGTGAAGATAAACCGCCAGGAAATTCGCATGACCATGTATCAGAAGGCCAGACTGAATACAGATGGGATACCGGCGCTGGTAGAGGAATGCAAAGGCGCTTTAAGATTCCAGATGACAGAGCAGCCCTATTTTCTGTATACAGACCGGAAACGAAAAAATAAGGACTGTATGCTGATGATGGAAACAGCCCGGGAATTGCTTCAAAAAATCGGAGATCTGGCACAGAAAACAGAAAATACAGAAAACGCATAAAAATCCCTCCATCGACAGATACTATTTCCAGAAATGGAACAGTCAATCAATGGAGGAATGTGATATGAAAGCTACAGGAATTGTAAGAAGAATAGACGATCTGGGCCGTGTAGTAATTCCAAAGGAGATTCGGCGCACGCTTCGCCTAAAGGAAGGAACCCCTCTGGAAATTTTTACCGATCGGGAGGGAGAAATCATTCTGAAAAAATATTCGCCAATGGTGGAGCTGACTGCCTTTGCGGGACAGTATGCAGAATCCATGGCGCAGACTACGGGAATGATGGTCTGCATTACGGATCGGGATCAGGTGATTGCGGCGGCAGGCGGCCCCAGAAAAGAAATTCTTCAGAAAAATATCAGCAAACAGCTGGAGCAGGCAATTGATGATAGAGAAACGATCGTTGCCGGAAAAGGGGAAAAGCAGTTTATTCCGCTGACGGATGATGAGGTGGAAGGAATTACGGCGGAGGTGATTGCACCGATTATCTGTGAAGGAGATGCCATTGGAGCGGTTGCCCTGCTGGGGCGGGATACCCGGGCAAAATTCGGAGAGGCAGAGCTGAAGCTGGCAGGAACGGCTGCCGGATTTTTGGGACGCCAGATGGAGGGCTAAATCAATACGAAGGTTCCTTTTGCCAAAAACAGAATTTACAGGAACAAAATCTGAAATGGATGGTACAGACAGCTTCAGGGCAATTTGTACCATCCATTGTACATAAAAGGATTCCGAGCTAAACGCGGCGGATCATGCCGCAGCCAATCTTATTAGCAGAATTTCCGGAAGGCTGAGAGGAAAAATCGTCGCTGTCAGAATGGATCACAACAGAACGCCCAAGAATATTGGAAATGGAAAAGCGTTTATCGTAAAAGGCTTCCCACGCATATCCCTGGTTGCCCAAAACAGGGAGAAGATCTCCGGCGTGATAGGGGTGAAGCCGGTGTTGGGGATTGTAGTGTTCTCCGGTTTTCGTAAAAGACTGAGAGCAGTCTCCATTTTCATGAATGTGCATAGCATAGAAATCAGAAGAACCGGAAGTCTGGATATTTGGAAGCCCGAAAAGTTCGGATTCTATCAGAATGCCTCCATAGGGAGTATCGTAAAATTTGACGAGTCCGCTTAACTGCGGAGCGCTCGTATTTCCTGTAACCCAGGCGGCTGCCTGGGGCTGATTATTTTTCAAAAGCTGGGAAAACACAAGTGCGGGAGTAACAGATGAGGGCATAAAAACAGCCTTTCATAATGGAGTTACTATAATCATATGCAGAGAACAGAGGAATGTTTCGGAAAGAGATTCTGCCGAAAAAGCGAACCGATGCAGGCGGAGCATGTAATTTTCCGGAGCAGCCAGTCTGCGTAAAGCACCTTCTATAGAGCTGATGCGAAGATTGACAAGGAATGGTTTTCGGATATACAATGTCATCAGAAATGTATAAAGGAAAGGATTTTATTTATGAACAGAAAAAGACGAGGTGGTTTTTCGATTCTTGCAGCTGTTCTTGCGGTAATGCTTGCACTCTTTTTGGGGCTGCTTTTCTGGCTGCTTCATGGAAATGAAGAGCCGGAGCGGATTTTGCAGGGGGCTGCAGGGACTGAGACTCTGTCCGTGTCAGGACAGGCTTCGCCGCCAGAAAATTCTGGGCAGGATGTTCCAGGAGACGGTTCAGAACAGCCAGAGAGAACGGAGGAGAACAGTCCGGTTGTGATTATCGGGGCAGAAGAGGCCGGGGAAAATGACGGTTCAGGAAGCTCTGACGGAGAGGGGGAATTGGAGAATTCTTCGGAGGAAGCTGTGCCGGAGGAGGAAATCAATCTGCTTTTTGCCGGAGATGTATTTCTTTCCAGCCATGTACTGAATGCCTATGATACAGCAGGTGGTATTGGCGGAGTTTTGGATGAGGAGCTTCGCCAGGTCATTCAGGCTTCGGATTATTTTATGGTGAATCAGGAATTTCCCTTCAGTGACAGGGGAACAGCGGCAGAGGATAAGCAGTTTACCTTTCGTCTTCCCCCTTCCAGAGTGCATTTGCTGCAGGAAATGGGGATTGATATGGTGACCCTGGCCAATAATCACAGCCTGGATTTTGGAACAGATGCGCTTCTGGACACCTGCAGGACTTTGGACGAAGCGGGAATCCGTTATGTTGGAGCTGGTGAAAATATGGCCAGGGCAAGACAGCTGGAAACCGTGGAGGTGAAGGGAAAAACCATAGGATTTTTGGGCTCCTCCCGGGTTATTCCTGTATATGACTGGACAGCAGGAGAGCAGAAGCCAGGAGTTGCAATTACATACGATCCCGGAATGCTTTTAAAGGATATTGCAGCAGCAAAGCAGGTCTGTGATTATGTGGTGGTTTATGTACACTGGGGAAAGGAAAAGGCGGTTACGCCGGAAGAATATCAGCAGACTATGGGGCGGCAGTATATTGATGCCGGAGCGGATCTGGTAATTGGAAGCCATCCCCATGTGCTTCAGGGAATTGAATATTATCAGGGAAAACCGATTGTATACAGCCTTGGAAATTTTGTTTTCGGAAGCAGTATTCCAAGAACGATGCTGCTTCAGGCAGCTCTTGGGAAGGACGGTGTGAAGCTGTCAGCTGTGCCCTGTAAATCCGCAGCAGGATATACACAGATGGAAAAGGATCCGGAAAAAACAGCCGCATTTTATCAGGAGCTGCAGGGGCTTTCTGTTCATGCGCAGGTAAATGAAGCAGGAGAAATAACGGCGGCAGAATAGAATGCTGACAGAAATTACGAAAAATAATCGACAGGAAGAAAGAAGAAAGACAAATGGAAAAGATGACAAATACTCCCCAGGATTGGGAGCTTTCAGAGGATTTTTACAGCCAGGAGGAAGGAAAAAAATGGAAGCTGGAGGATTTTCTGGAAGAGGATTCCGGAAAACAGGAGAAAGCCCCAGGGCTGAATACAGCAGCTGAGACAGGCGCCCGTCTGGAGGAAATGGCAGAGCTGGTACGTCAGGTGATGGCTCTTTCCGGGCATGGAAATACCGCAGATCAGATTGCAGGAGCTCTTGGTGTGGAGAGGAAGCTGGTGCAGGATATTATGGTGTGTCTGCAGGCATTCCCGGAGGATAATCCGGTTGCTGTGGCGCGGCTGATTGTTTTGGGATAAAAGAAACGAAAGAAGGGAAAACGCCATGTTTTTTATTATGGGTGTCAGTCAGGGGCAGAAAAAGCTGAATTTTGATCAGCTGATTGTCTGCGGACGCTGTGGCCGTTACGGACATTTGGAAGTGTATATGGTGTACTCATATCTGAGCCTGTTTTTTATTCCGGTGTTAAAATGGGGACGCCGCTATTATGTGCGAACCACCTGCTGCAATGCCTCAGTGGAGCTGGATGCAGAGCTGGGAAGAAAAATTCAGAGAGGAGAGATAACCTCTCTGCCGGAGAATATCATTCCAGACAGTCCGGCAATGCTCCAGAGCGGGAGAAAGCGCTGCGCTTCCTGCGGATTTGAGACAGAAGAGGATTACCAGTTCTGTCCGAAATGCGGCAGGGAGCTTTAAGGAAAGGGTTACTGAAACAGCTCCGTTATTTCCTGAAACAGAGCAATATCGTCTTCCTTCAGCCGGAGATTGGCGGAGAGCTCTTCGCCTTCGGGAGTGGTTACTTTAAACTCGATTACAGTGCCTTCCCGGATCGCCTTCTGACGGACAGCAGACAGATATTTCGGGAATTTGGGATGATTGGCTTTTACCCGATCCCAGGCTGATTTCAGTTGAAGAAGCTTCATTGGGTTCATGCAAAATACCTCCTTTTTCTGGTGTTGATGGTTGTAGTATACCCGACATAGGAGGTTTTGAAAAGGCTGCATGGCTGAACGGTTACAATTTTGAGGTGACAAGAATGATTTTTTCCAGAAAAGACCTGTTTCGGCTTCTGGGTCCGCTGATTGTGGAACAGATTCTGGCGGTATTAGTCGGAATGGTAGATGTCATGATGGTAGCTGCTGTAGGAGAAGCTGCTGTATCCGGAGTTGCTCTGGTGGACTCAGTCAGTCTGCTGATTATTCAGCTGCTGGCAGCCCTGGCAACCGGAGGCGCTGTAGTGTGTTCCCAGTATATTGGCAAGCACAGGTCAGACATGGCATGTCGGGCTGCGGGACAGCTGGTATTAATTACAGCAGGCGTGTCATTTCTGTTTACAGCAGTGGCGTTAATTGGAAACAGGAGTCTGCTTTATCTGATATTTGGTCAGGCAGAGGCGGCGGTTATGGATAACGCAGCCACATATTTCTGTCTGACGGCTCTGTCTTATCCTTTTTTGGCTTTGTATAATTCCTGTGCAGCGCTGTTTCGTTCTATGGGAAATTCCAGGGTGTCGATGATGGCATCTATGATTATGAATGGGATAAATGTTGCAGGAAATGCTGTTTGTATCTATGGTCTTCATATGGGGGTAGAGGGCGTTGCCGTTCCCACGTTGATTTCCCGAATAACAGCGGCAGTTCTGATGATGATTCTGGTGCGTCATCCGGACAATGTGATTCGGATTACCGGTATTTCTCAGCTGCGTCCGGAAAAAGATATGATTCGGAGTATTCTGACTGTGGGAATTCCCAGCGGTCTGGAAAACGGAATGTTTCAGTTTGGAAAGCTGATGCTGCAGAGTCTGGTTTCCACCTTGGGAACGGCTTCTATTGCAGGCTTTGCAGTAGCAAATAATCTGGTGACTCTGCAGTATCTTGCCGGAAATGCTCTGGGGCTGGGGCTGATTACTATTGTAGGACAGTGTGTGGGCGCCGGAGAGGTGAAGCAGGCAAAAACGTATACAAAAAAGCTTTTGGCTGTAAACTACGGTATTCTGCTGGCTGTGTGTACGGCAATGGCTCTGGGCCGCGGGGGGATTGTGGGCTTTTATCATCTGTCCCCGGAGGCGGCGGGCATGGCTGAGGAGCTGATACTGGTTCACTGCTTTGCAATGACAGTGTGGCCTCCGGCGTTTGCGCTTCCCAACACGCTGCGGGCTGGCATGGATGCGCGGTTTACGATGATGGTTTCCGTATTTTCCATGTGGGTGTTCCGGATCGGCTTTGCGTATTTGTTTGTACGGGGCTTTGGTTTTGGAATCATGGGAGTATGGTGTGGAATGTTTATTGACTGGATTTTCCGTATGGCTGTATTTCTGTGGAGATTCCGCGGATTTGAAAAACGGGCGAAAAGAATTTAAGGTAACAGCGGGCAAGAAGCTTTAGGCTGAACTGTTACAATTTAAGGGCAAATTTCAGGAGGAGGATGAATATGAAAAAGAACAGAATGAAACGGGAATGCGGAATGCTTTTGCCGGTCAGCGCTCTTCCGTCAAGGTACGGGATTGGATGCTTTTCCAGAGAGGCCTATCAGTTTGTGGATCAGCTGAAGGAGGCTGGGCAGCAGTACTGGCAGATTCTGCCGCTGGGACCTACCGGGTATGGGGATTCTCCCTATCAGTCCTTCAGTGCGTTTGCAGGCAATCCCTATCTGATTGATCTGGAGGACTTGATTCAAAAAGGGCTGCTGACCAGGGAGGAATGTGACCAGGCGGATTTTGGGAACAATCCCAGGGATATTGATTATGAGAAGCTGTACCGGAACCGTTTCCCTGTATTGCGCAGGGCATTTGAACGGTGGAGAGAGCGCCAGTTTCAGGACGGATATGATGAAAAGCAGATGGAACATATTTTTTCAAAAAAGCTTTCTGATGAGACTCTGGAATACTGCTTTTATATGGCAGTGAAAAATGAATTTGGAGGAAAAAGCTGGAGTGAATGGGATGAGGATATCCGCCTGAGAAAGGAAAGCGCAGTTCCCCATTATCGGGAAAAGCTGCAAAATGAAATTTTATTTTATGCCTTTTTACAGTATGTATTTCAGAAGCAGTGGAAGCGGCTGAAGCAGTATGCCAACAGCCAGGGAATCCGGATTATTGGAGATATTCCTATTTATGTGGCCTTTGATGGGGCAGACAGCTGGGCGCATCCTGAGCTGTTTCAGTTTGACCAGGAACGGCGCCCGTCTGCTGTGGCAGGATGTCCGCCAGATGCATTTTCGGCTACGGGACAGCTTTGGGGCAATCCTCTATATCGCTGGGATTATCATAAAAAGACAAAGTACCGCTGGTGGATGAAGCGGATGGAATACAGCTTTGGACTTTATGATGTTGTCCGGGTGGATCATTTCCGGGGATTTGATGAATATTATTCGATTCCAGCAGGAGATCAAACAGCAGAATTCGGCCATTGGGAAAAAGGGCCGGGATATGATTTGTTCCGGGTTCTGAAAAAGAAATTTGGAGATCCCGATATTATTGCAGAGGATCTGGGGTTTTTGACACCGTCTGTGTTAAAGCTGGTAGAGAAAACCGGTTATCCTGGAATGAAGGTGTTGGAATTTGCCTTTGACGAGTCGGAAGACAGCGCCTATTTGCCTCATAAATACCCGGTAAATTGTGTAGTTTATACAGGAACCCACGACAACACAACTCTCCAGGAGTGGTACAGAACTCTGGATCCGGCAGCAAAAGCTTTCGCAGTTCGGTATCTGGGAAATGAGAGGACTCCTCAGGGAGAGATTCACTGGGATTATATTCGTCTGGCTCTTCAGAGCGCAGCGCGGATTGCTGTGATTCCTGTTCAGGATTATCTGGGACTTGGCGGCTGGGCCAGAATTAATGAGCCGTCTACCTTGGGTAAAAACTGGCGGTGGCGTATGACTGAGGAGGATTTTACAGAGGATCTTCTTAAACGGTGCCGAGATATGGCACAGACGTATGGACGATGTGAGAAGGAAGAATAGCGGTTTTTTGTAAAGAAGAAAGGCCTGACAGGGGGGATGTCTGTCAGGTCCTTTCTCTTTTCATAGGAGATTATGTCCTGTGAAATAAAAACGCTCTGCGGAACGAGCACTTACGGAAGAATAAATCTGCCTCTGTGAGTGCGTCCGGCACATTCGTAACAGTTCAATCAAAGCTATCAGCAAGGTGTGCCGAAAAATTTATGATAACGCGAATCAGGTATTAATCGTCATCGCGGTCATCATCATGGTCATCATCGTCATGGTCGTCATCGTCGTGGTCGTTATCGAAACGGTCATCATCGTCATCGAAGCGATCGTCGTCGAAGCGGTCATCATCGTCATGGTCGTCATCATAACGATCGTCATCATTCCAGGCATCCCAGTCATCGTTGCGTTCCCGGTCAGATGCTGTGATTTTTCCGGTGAAAGCGTTGACTTCGTATTCGTATTCGATTCCGCCGGCAGTGAATTCCAGCTCATAAATGCCGTCGTCCAGATCGTATTCGCCTTCGCTGAAAACGGCATCTTTCAGACCGGCATGGGCAAGAGCAAGTTCACGGGCTTTCTGAATGCCAATGCGTCCTTTATTATCCAGATCAGAGGTATTTACTGTAACAGTGCTGTACTTGAGCCCGCAGTCCTTTAAAGTATAACGGGCGCTGTCTGCCACATCTTCCAGAAACTGACTGTCGGGAGTCTTAGAGCCTGCTTCCAGCTTAATAAGAAGGTTTTTTGCAGGATGATTCTTTTGTGTATCAAAATATCCATCTTCATAGATTTCCCGGATCAGATCCTCCATAACCTCGTCACAGGGATCGTACTGATAATTTTTCATATCACGGACAACGGCGCGTCCGCTTTCGTTCATGCCACTCAGCTTCAGAACGCGTCCCTTATAGTTGTAATCCATTTTGATTTCAGGATTAACGCTGATTAGAAGGGTTCCGGTTTTGACAGTTTTATCTGTAACAACGGAAGCATCCTGTTTCAGAAGTGCGGATGCAGATGCGTGGCTGGTCATAGAAGCAGCCAGAGAAAGAACCATGGCAGCAGATAACATACTGGAAACTAAATTTTTTTTCATAAAGAGCATCTCCTTTCAGAAATATATGTTATTTTTATTGTTTTCAAAGATAGGATACGGAAGAGAAAAGGGAAAACCGGGGTTAGAGAAAAAATTTGAAAATTTTTTTACTGTTCATGGCTTGCGGCAGATGATAAAATATGATATTCTGAATTCATCTTCAGAAGAGAGTCTTTGATTGAAAGAAATCTTTGGCAGTTCGTCAGATTGATACCAGACTAAGTTTTAAAATTTCAGAATAAAATCAGGAAGTGCTGTTTGGATGCAAAAAACTTGTTTGCGGGTGACTCCGCCTGCAGCAGGGCGCGTTTGCAGCGAAAAGGTCATAATTGCTGAGATTTATTAAGCCATTTTCATTTGCAGATAAGGGGACTTATAAAACAGAAAATCCCTGCCGAAATCAATTCGGCAGGGAGAAAGACTCAGTCGTCATCGTTATCATTGCTGTCCTCATCACTGCTGTTGTCGGTGTCATGCTCCTCGCCGTCCTCATCACTGCTGCTGTCATTGCCGTCATGCTCATCCTCGTCATTATCATTGTGATCATCTGTATGCTCAGCATCATCGTTTGTATCCAGCCGCGGGCTGTGTTCGTCCAGGTCATTGTTATCGGTATCCCGCTCGCTGTCATCATCTTGCCTGTCTGCTGTATTCTCCCTGTCATCGTCCTTCCCTTCGGACGTGTCCTCGCTGTCGTCTTCGTCATCCTCATTAAGAGCGCCCTCGTCGCCTTCGTCTTCAGAATCATCGTCCTCCTCATCTATTTCCTGAAATTTGGAGATTTCGGAGAGAGGCGTATTGTCAGGAGCGCTGGGGAGGACAGGAGCATCGGGAAGTGAACCTGTGGGGAGGGGCTCTGCGGATACAGGTGCTTCGGATGCAGCAGATACAGTGACAGATACCGCATCATTCAGATGGTTTTCCAGTTCGGTTAGAAGGCGATCCTCTGTTTTGGCGATCCAGTTTTCATGAGAGGATTCCAGAGTCAGAAAAATCTGTCCGCCTTCCTTCAGATAACCCATTTCCATGGCTCTGTCTGCCAGCTCGTCAGAAGCCTGTTCCAGCTTTTGTCCTCGAAACTGGTAGCCGTCAAGAAGCCGCAGACCATCATCATTGAGACCATCTGCAGAAATAACATAGTCAAGCCGGTTGACGGTCAGCTTCAGATCAGGATTGATTTGAATTCGGACAGCTCCATAGGGGGTCAGACAGACATGCCAGGTTCCCAGAACAGCCAGGAAGAAGCATGCAGCCAGAGAGGCAGCGGAGAGAAGCATTCGGCGTCTGCGCAGGGATTTTATTGTGATGGGCTCCTCTTCTGCAGTACATTCTATAACGAAGGATACCGTTTCCCCGACCTGATAATTCAGATTGGCAACCTTCAGAAATCGTCCTGTCTGATCCAAAACTACAGCGTATCCGGGATGGCATTCCATTACAAGATAAGTCATAGCGGTTTCTCCTTTCGTTTCATAAACTGCAGATGTCCTCGGATGATTTCAAAACCATTGGTGTAGGCCAGAAGAATGGCAACGAGATATTTCCGGTGCCGTTCCAGGGTTTTTCGCTCTGTTCCGGAACCGGCAGCCAGCTGAGCCAGAGGCAGTTTTTTGCTGTGAATCATCTGGACCAAAAGCTGAGGATGGGATTTCGCATAATCCAGCACCTTCATGCAGGCATCCATGGTTCGTTCCTGTCTGGGGCAGTTATCAGCAATGTCAGACAGTGTAAGCCCAAAGGACTCCAGTTGATGAGAAAATTCTTCGATTTCTGTGCGGGCCGCTGTTATCTGAAGAACCTCGTTCATTTTGTCAGAACGATCCGGAAGCTGTTCTCCAAGGGAGCGGCTGTCATCCTGAGAGGATGGCAGATCCAGAGAGAGAAGGGATTTATGCCGCTGTTCTTTTCGGGCATAATCAATCAGCCGGTTTCGAATAGCAGTGGAAGCCAGCGTAAAGAATGCTCCCTTTTCTGTCCGATAAGAGAGAATGGATTCATAGAAGGCAAACATGGCAATATTCAGTTCATCCTGGTTTTCATCCGGCGGGCGTTTCAGAAAGCGGGCAGTTTCTGATTTGATAAATGGAAGGTACTGGCGAATCAGCTGGTCAGCAGCACGGCTGTCGCCCTGGGCCTTCTGAACCTGGCGGACGATCTGGTGTTCTTGATTCATAGGCAAAATCTCCCTTTTCCTATAGAATACGAATAAAATGTTAAAAAAACGGGGCTGCATCGAAAAAATTGTAACAGTTCAGTGTTACAAAAAATTTGAATTTTGAAGAAGCTGTTTTCTGTCATAGGAGAATGGCGCCTAAGACAGAAAAAGGTGCAGAGACTGTCAGAAACAGCATCTGCACCGGAAGGTAAAGCCTGACCAAATGCAGGATTTACTGGATGGTAATTTTTGCTTTTGATGTAGATTCTTCTGTAGATGAGCTTTTCTTTTTACTGCTTTCAGAAGCGGCCTGTGTGGCTTCAGCGGCAGCAGAAGTGGTTTCCTCACTGCCTTCTTCTGCCTCCTGCTCTGGTGTGCTGTCGAGAACCTCGCTGCCGTTTTCTTTGTGAGAGGTAAAGGAACCCTGCGCCTCATTGCCAGCCATATCCTGTACGAAAATACGAAGTCCGGCAGAATCCATAGTAAAGGAAAAGGTATTCAGATCCCGGTTTGTAACCAGAGGAAGAACACGTTCACCTGTGGAATTCAGCGCATAAACGGAATCATAATTAATGCCGGCCTGACTGTCAGTCAGAGTTACGGTCAGTACGCCGTCTTCTACATAAGAGGCAGAAAAGGTGGGAGGCGTGTCATCCAGAATATTCACATATTTGATATTGTCCTCAGGCATTCCGTTAAAATTGGTAACAATAGCCTGGAGAGAACCATTTCTGTGAAGGGTGGTGGTATATGTCCGCTTTTTGCCTTTTGTCAGTTCCAAATTTTCACCATCCAGCTCCATGACAATGGATTTGGTGGGAAGCCAGGACTTCATGGTAAGGGTGGCAGTGGTAGTCTGATAATCGCTGGTATCTTCTACAGTCAGCTCAAATTTGGGCTTGGCTGTCACAAGGTAAAAAACTATGGCGTTAAATACAAGAAATGGCAATATGTAAAACAGCAGAATATGCGGCCACTCGCTGGCAGGCTTCTGCTTGTGTCTGCCGGATCGCCGGTAAGATGACTGATGATAATGTTCCATGACAGCTCCTTTGCATACAATATTTTCTGTCCATAAGCATAGCAGAAAAGCCGGGGATTTACAAGTGAACATTTTCTTACTTTTCTGCATCTGCCATTGGTTTTTTCGGCGGTTTTAGCGAAGAGACCTTTTCAGAAGGAGGTGGTTATGGTATGATGAAATCAGGAAGAGAACGGTAGTCTGTAGCTGAGTGCAGACTTTGTGAAAGGAACGAATATGATACGGAAGGCAGCAGAGTTTGCGGCAAAGGCACACGAGGGAGCAGTCCGGAAAGGAAGCCGGATTCCCTATATTTATCATCCCATGGAGGCAGCTGTGATTGTGGCTCAGATGACGGAGGATGAGGAAGTGATTGCTGCGGCTTATCTTCATGATGTCCTGGAGGACACCGCAGTGACGGCAGAGCAGCTGGAGAAAGAATTTGGAGGCCGGGTTTTGGCTCTGGTTTCTGCTGAGACGGAGGATAAATCCCTTTCCTGGAGAGAGCGCAAGCAGGCGGCGATTGAACATTTAAAGACAGCCTCCAGAGAAGAAAAGATTCTTGTGCTTGGAGACAAGCTGAGCAATATGCGAAGCACTGCCCGGGATTATATGGCAGAAGGAGAACATGTGTGGCAGCGCTTTAATGAAAAACGCCGGGAGTGCCATCAGTGGTATATGGCCGGAATGCTGGAGGGACTGAAGGAGCTGGAGGATACAACTGCTTATCAGGAATTCAGCCAGCTGTTTCATTTCGTTTACGGGGCATAAAAAGGATAACCTGCGCTGAGGGAGAGATGGGCGCTCTGCGAATTCTTTGCCTCAGCACAGTCTCTGCAGACAGGATATGTCTGCAGCTTCAGAAGCCATCCCGGAAAGAAAAATCGAAAGCCGGCAGTTTGCTTTCATACAAAAGAAAAATCGAAATAATCTATCAAAAGTTTCTGTAAGAATTTTGAACTACGGATCTGTTCTTGATCCGGAAGAATCCCATAAAAAACAGCAGCTCAGGACAGAGATCCGTTTTAGACAGCTGCATCAGGAAACAATTTCAGAAAAGGCCTGTAAGAATGCCATGCGGCAAAATGGGGCATGACAAGCTCTGATCTTGCTGCAGGGAAAATTCCGATGGATTTTTGCGGCCGGAAAAGGAGAGGGAATGAAGATTTTTTGGAGAGAAAAGCAATATGATGAAAAAATGCGGACAAGCTGTATTCAGATCATGATTTGGGTGGGGCTGGTTTTGATTCAGATGATGATTGTAGGCTGTCTGACTGTTCGGGCAGAGATACAGGAAGGCGGGAAGGAAACCATCGAAAAAAAGCTGGAATATACGCAGCTGGAGGAGGGGATGGATTTTCCGGAAACCATAGAAGTTCAGGTAAAGACAGAGCAGGGGACAGAGACAGTCTTGTGCCGTGCAGCAGAACAGAGGGTTACAGGAGAGCGATGGCTGGAGGATTTTTCTTTTCCTGTTACCTTCCACCGCTATCATTCCGATTATTACCGCCTGGGAGAGTTTCTGGTACCTTTTCAGGAAGAAAAACCAAAGCTGGAGGGCTGTGAGTCTGAGTTGCTTCGACAGCTGGGACTTTCTTCAGATGCCTACGAGATCCTGGATTTTCAATGGCAGGGCGGAACCTATCTGGGACAGGACGGAACGCTCTGCCGTGACGGAATCGGAACAGGGCGGCGTCTGGTACGGGATTATCTGGTTACATACAGGGGAACCTATCAGAGGATGGCAGAAACAGAGGAATTGCAGGAAAGCGAGGAGCAGAAGCCAAATGTGCAGGAAGCCGGTTTGGGAGGACAGGGAGAGGATTCCTGGGAAGGGGCGGAAACTATACAGAGAAGGTTCCTTTCCTTCTGGAAAAAGGCAACGCGTTTTCTGCTGATTGCAGTAGGAATCGGAGGTATTTTCTTTCTGGGCGGACTTTTCTTTCTGGGGCTGTTATGGGTAGAAAAATATCTGCGAAAATGGTATAATAGCAGAAATTAAAATCCGTGATACAGACTGAATATACACCGGATGGGATTAAGGAGGAATTTAATCATGTTTACAGAAAATAAAAACGTAGAGGCAACAGATCTGGGCGGAGGAGTAATCAGAAAGATTTTATCTTACAGCAAGAATCTGATGACAGTGGAGCTTCAGTTCCAGAAGGGGGCTGTCGGTGCAAAGCATTCCCATCCGCACGAGCAGATTGGTTATATCGTGTCTGGACGCCTGATTTATCAGGAGGAGGGCTGTGAGGATAAAGAACTGCAGACAGGTGATACTTACTATGTAAAACCAGACGCGGTTCATGGAATCCAGGTTCTGGAGGATACGGTTCTTCTGGATGTTTTCACTCCGATGCGGGAGGATTTTGTAAAATAAAAGGAAATTACAATAAAAGGCAGAATTGGAAGATAAAGGAGAAGAGAATGCTGTTTATCGAATATCCATCATGCAGTACCTGCCAGAAAGCAAAAAAATGGCTGAATGCTCATGAAATCGCGTTTATAGATCGTCACATTGCAGAAGAGAATCCCACGGCAGAGGAGCTTAGGGAGTGGATCGGACGTTCCGGTCTGGAAATCCGGAAATTTTTTAATACCAGTGGAATGAAGTATCGGGAACTGGGGCTGAAGGATCGGCTGGCAGATATGAGTGACGAAGAAAAGATCGGACTTTTGGCCCAGGATGGAATGCTGGTAAAGCGCCCTCTGGTGGTAACAGAGGACCGAATTTTAGTAGGATTTAAAGAGAAAGAGTGGGAAGAGGCCCTGCTGAAAAATTGACATTTGAAAGCCGTGGTGCTACACTGATTTCATAATTACGAAGCGACAGGAGAAGAATGTTATGTTAAATGGAAAGAAAGTATTATTCAGTGGTATGCAGGCTACCGGAAACCTGACTCTTGGAAACTACCTGGGGGCCCTGAAAAACTGGGTTACCATTGCTGATGAATATGAAACCTTTTACAGCGTAGTAGATATGCATTCTATTACGGTGCGCCAGGATCCGGCAGAGCTGCGCAGACGCGCAAGAAATCTGCTGACCCTGTATATTGCAGCTGGTCTGGATCCGGAGAAAAACTGTATTTATTACCAGTCTCATGTATCTGGCCATGCTGAGCTGGCCTGGATTCTGAACTGCTTTACCTATATGGGTGAATTAAATCGTATGACCCAGTTTAAGGACAAGGCAGCCAAGCATGCAGATAACATTAATGCAGGTCTGTTTACCTATCCGGTTTTGATGGCTGCGGATATTCTGCTGTACCAGGCCGATGTGGTTCCTGTTGGAATCGATCAGATGCAGCATCTGGAGCTGACAAGGGACATTGCTCAGAGATTCAATGGAGTTTACGGCGATGTATTCACTGTTCCGGAGGCATATATCGGCAAGGTTGGAGCGAAGATCATGAGTCTTCAGGAGCCTGCAAAGAAGATGTCCAAATCTGATGAAAATCCTAACGGAAGCATTTATCTGATGGATGATCCGGATACGATTAT
The DNA here is from genome assembly GCF_964238185.1 of Lachnoclostridium sp. Marseille-P6806. Taxonomy (NCBI): domain Bacteria; kingdom Bacillati; phylum Bacillota; class Clostridia; order Lachnospirales; family Lachnospiraceae; genus Lachnoclostridium; species Lachnoclostridium sp. Marseille-P6806. The sequence goes on along the minus strand of NZ_CAXSLG010000003.1, from coordinate 226,062 downwards.
CCGCAAATTTAAACGGGCAGTGACTGATTCCGAGGCCTGCGTGCGCTACTGTGAGGAGCAGCCGGGAATCAGAAACCTGATTGATATTTACTGTGCATGTACCGGAAAGACGCCGGCAGATGTGGAGAAGGAATTTGATGGAAAGGGCTACGGCGATTTTAAGATGGCAGTAGGTGAGTCTGTTGTAGATGTACTGAAGCCGCTGCAGGATCGGTTTGCAGACCTTTCAAAGAATAAAGATTATCTGGACAGCGTGATTAAGAATAATACAGAGAAGGCACAGTACTTCTCCAATAAGACTCTGCGCAAGGTTCAGAAAAAGGTAGGCTTCCCGGAGCGGATCCGCTGAGGCAGATACGAAGAAGCTTCCGTCAGAATATATCAGAAAAGGAGCAGATACGATGGCTAAATTGGATGGAAAAGTTGCACTGATTACCGGCGCTGCAGCAGGCCTTGGAGAAGGCATTGCTTCTGCTTATGCAAAGTATGGCGCAAAAATGATTCTGGTTGACCTGTCGCCCGCTGTTGAGGAGACTGCCGAGAAGCTGCGCAGAGAATATGGCGCAGAGGTTATTACGGCAGTTGCCAATGTGGCGGATCGTGCGCAGATGGATGCGGCTGCGGCAAAGGCGGTTGAGGCCTTCGGGGCAATTCATATTGCCTGCTGCAATGCCGGAGTATGCCGTCTGGCACCCTTTGAAGAGATGGATGACGCTACCAGGGATTTTCATATTGATGTGAATATCAAGGGTGTGTGGAACACCTGTAAGGCCGTGATTCCCTATATGTTAAAGCAGGGAGGCGGCAGTATTGTCATCGCATCCTCTGTAACAGGAGATATCGTGGCAGATGCCGGAGAGGCCGCTTATGCCATGACAAAGGCGGCGCTGGTTGGACTGACCAAATGTCTGGCTGTCGAATATGCAGGACGGAATATCCGTGTAAACTGTTCTCAGCTGGGATATGCGCGGACACCGATGGTAGAAAAGATGGCTATGGAATCCAATCCGGAGAATCCGGAGGCAGCTATTGCTGATATTGCAGCAGGGGTACCCATGGGACGCCTTGCAAAGCCCATAGAAGTGGGAGAGCTGTTTGCATTTCTGGGAAGCGACGAGTCCAGCTATCTGACCGGCTCTCAGATTGTGATAGACGGAGGCAGTACTTTGCCGGAAACCATGTCCATTGGAACCAACTGAGTGGGAGCATCGATGGAATGTTTGAAGCGGAAACGTCAGCACAGAGGCGTTAAAACAACGTAAAAAAATATAGATTTTGTTGACAGTTTTCCAGTTTGTATGCCATATTATAAAAAACGCAAAAACAGAGTGTTTTGATAATGAGCCAGGCATTCCAAGGGAGTAGTTGCAAGGACAGGATCAACATACGCGGCGAAGCATCGCCTGGTCCTGGACACCGGAAGCATAAAACGGTAACGAGACTTTTCATGCATGAAAGAATTTCATGTGTGGAGAGTCTCGTTTTTTGTCATAGGAAAGTGCGTCCCATGAAATAAAAACGCGGAAATACAGTCCTAGAAATACGGAATGCCTCATACCTTAAAATAAGCAAAGGAGAGACAAGATGAAAACGTGGTATCGAGAATCAGCGGAAAATGTGCTGAGGGATATGGGCAGCAGCCGAAGCGGTCTGACACAGCAGCAGGCCGAAGCGGTACGAAAGAAGGCCGGGGAAAATGTCCTTCAGGAAGGGACTGGAAAAAAGGCCTGGCAGGTGTTTTTGGAACAGTTTCAGGATCTTCTGGTGATAATCCTGATTGCTGCAGCAGGGATTTCCATGGTATCTGATAATGTGGAAAGTGCAGTGGTTATTTTTGCAGTGATACTGATGAATGCGGTTCTGGGAACTGTACAGCATGAAAAGGCGAGAAAATCCCTGGACAGTCTGAAATCCCTGTCCTCGCCGTCAGCGAAGGTGATACGAAATGGACAGACTCTGGAAATCCCGTCCGCTCAGGTGGTTCCGGGAGATTTGATAGCTCTGGAGGCAGGAGATCTGGCTGTAGCAGACGGACGCCTTTTGGAGTGCCATAATCTTCAGGTCAATGAAAGCTCTCTGACGGGAGAATCTCTGGCTGTGGAAAAGCAGGCGGAAGCGATGGAGACAGAAGGGGCGGTTCCTCTGGGCGATCAGTTCAATATGATTTTTTCAGGTTCTTTGATTATTCAGGGACGGGCAGTGATGGTGGCAACGGCAACGGGAATGCACACGGAAATTGGAAAAATTGCAGCTCTCATGAATGCCACAGGTGAGAAAAAAACACCGCTTCAGATCAGCCTGGATCGTTTCAGCGGCCATCTGGCAGCTGTTATTATGGGAATCTGCGCCCTGGTATTTGCATTAAGCTTGTACCGGAAAATGCCAGTGCTGGATTCGCTGATGTTTGCAGTAGCGCTGGCTGTGGCGGCAATTCCTGAGGCTCTGGGCTCTATTGTAACCATTGTGCAGGCTATGGGAACGCAGCGGATGGCACGGGAAAATGCCATTATCAAGGATTTAAAGGCAGTAGAAAGTCTGGGCTGCGTGTCTGTAATCTGTTCTGATAAAACAGGAACTCTGACGCAGAATAAAATGACAGTAGAAGAGGTTTTTGCAGACGGAGAGTTGATGGCGCCGGGGCAGATTTCCATGTACCAGAAGGCCGGACGTTATCTGGTATACGGATTTACCCTGGCAAATGATGCCAGACTTCAGGGGGAGGAAGGAATCGGAGATCCCACGGAGCTTGCCCTTCTGGAAATGGCGGTCCGGGCCGGGGCGGACAGCGAGGAGCTGCGGCGGGAAATGCCGAGGCTGGAAGAGCTTCCCTTTGATTCTGAAAGAAAGCTGATGAGTACCGTTCATATGTGTGACGGACAGAGAGTTCTGTTTACAAAAGGGGCTATGGACGTGATTCTTGACCGGACCGGAGAACTGATGACAAAGAACGGGGCGATTCCCATGACTCCGGCCTGGAGGCAGAGACTGCAGGAGCAGAACAGAGCATGGTCGGAAAAAGGGCTTCGGGTTCTGGCTGTGGCATACCGTCCGTTGGAGGAGATGGAGTGCTGCAGTCTGGAAGCAGAGAACGGATATGTTTTTCTGGGAATGGCAGCCATGATGGACCCACCCAGAATAGAATCACGTCCGGCAGTGCTCAGCGCCAGAAGAGCAGGAATCCGTCCGGTTATGATTACCGGAGATCACAAAATTACAGCTATGGCCATTGCAGGAAAAATCGGCATTATGGAGGAGGGGGATCTGGCTCTGACCGGACCGGAGCTGGATGCGATGAAGGAGGAAGAGCTGGATGAAAAGCTGGAAAACATTTCCGTATATGCAAGAGTTTCTCCAGAGCATAAAATCAGAATTGTAGATGCATGGCAGAGAAAAGGCTGTATTGTAGCCATGACGGGAGACGGAGTCAATGATGCTCCGGCTTTAAAGAAGGCTGATATCGGGGTAGCCATGGGAATTACGGGGACAGAGGTTTCCAAAGATGCAGCCGCTATGATTCTGACAGATGACAATTTTGCCACGATTATCAAGGCGGTAGCCAACGGGCGGAATGTTTACCGGAATATCCGCCATGCGGTTCAGTTCCTTCTTTCCGGAAATATGGCAGGGATTTTCAGTGTCCTGTATACATCCCTTTTCGATCTGCCTATGCCCTTTGCACCGGTTCATCTTTTGTTTATTAACCTGCTGACAGATTCTCTTCCGGCTATTGCCATTGGTATGGAACCCCAGGAAGACGGGCTGCTCAGACAGCCTCCGAGAGATCCGAAGGAGGGGATTTTGACCAGGGAATTTTTGCTGCGGATTCTGCTGCAGGGAGGGCTGATCGCTCTTTGCACGATGACGGCCTTTCATCTGGGACTGGAAACAGGCGGCGCAGGAACTGCCAGCACCATGGCTTTTGCAGCTCTGACCTTGGCTCGTCTATTTCATGGATTTAACTGCAGAAGTGAACACTCCATTGCGAAGCTGGGCTTTCGGGGAAACCTGTGGAGCATTTTGGCCTTTGAGACAGGAGTTCTGCTTTTAGCGGCTGTTTTGTTCCTTCCGGGACTTCAGGTACTGTTTGCAGTGGCTGATTTAAACCTGCGTCAGCTTGTCAGCATTGTGGCTCTGGCTGTGATTCCCACGGTGGTGATTCAGGCCGGAAAGATGATCCGGGAGGCGCTGGCATAAGAAATCTCCTTGCAACCCTTTTTTCAGAGAGGTATAATCAAGAAAAATGCCGGAACGGAAAATAGCCGAAACAGAGAATTTCCGGAACCGGCAGAATGAGGAAAACGGGAAGGGGAGCAGAGATGAAACTGGTAACGTATCAGGTAGATCAAAAGGTGAAAATAGGAATTATCAGCGCAGACGGGGAGTGGGTATATCCGATGGATTCCATTGGTGTGGAGTATCCGACGATGCTGGAGGCAGTAAAGCAGATGTGTGAATCAGAAAAGCAGCTGCTGGAATACAGCGCCGGTCTGGAACCCGATCGCTTCCGCGGCGCAGCCCGGTTAGAGGATGTGCAGCTGCTGGCGCCGATTCCTGTGCCGGAGCAGGACATTATCTGTCTGGGAATTAACTATATGGAACATGCAGAGGAGTCTGCCCGATTTAAAAAACAGGAATTTTCCGGGGAGCGCCCCTTTGCAGTTTACTTTTCCAAACGGGTGAATGAGGCAGTGCCGGACGGTGGTTTCATTCCGGCATATGAGGGTTTGGTGGACAGTCTGGACTATGAGGCAGAGCTGGCTGTGATTGTAGGAAAGGATGCCAGAAATGTGGAGCCGGAACATGCGGAGGATTATGTGTTTGGATATACGATTTTAAATGATGTAAGCGCCCGCAATATTCAGAACCGCCATCAGCAGTGGTATTTTGGAAAAAGCTTGGATGGATTTGCGCCCATGGGACCCTGCATTCTTATCCGGGAGTCTGTTCCGTATCCGCCGTGTTTAAATATCCGCTCTTATGTAAATGGAGAACTGCGCCAGAACAGCAATACTTCCCGGATGATTTTTCACATTGATCATATTATCAGTGAGCTGTCAAAGGGAATGACTCTGAAGGCAGGAACGATTATTTCTACAGGAACTCCGTCAGGAGTGGGAATGGGATTTGAGCCTCCCCGTTTTTTGAAAGCAGGTGATGAGGTTTCCTGCGAAATAGAAGAAATTGGAAGATTGACAAACCGGATTGGCAGGGAGGATTAATCCTCCTGCCACCATTCCTGGGGAATCACATCCCGCTCCAGCAGACAGGTTTTCTCATGGGAGAGAATCCGCCGCGTCACAGAGGCTGTCTGACGGGCATCACAGAGAATGCAGTCTGCATCTCCAAAGGAAACATGGCGGGCGGCGCCGCAGGTCTCAAGGGCAGGAGCCAGCTTGGGATAATGTTCGGAAATATGCGGTTCATTTTTGTTGTAGTGGCGGTAAACCGGGCGGCGAAGAAGGGAACCGTCAGCCTGACGGATAAAAAATTCACTGGGTTCATCGGTAAGCCGCTCTGGAACATTCATGGATTCTTCGACTGCGTGGATGAAGGTGTTTCGTTCATGGCCCACGCCGATCAGAAGAATTTTTGCTCCAATATTCTCCAGTCGTCCCCAGCATCCCTCAGGACTGCAGGGAGTATCCACAGTCTCTTCGCCGGCAATGTACTCTTTTGCTTTTTTTCCATAGGCAGCAATGCTGTGAGTGGGATGAAGCGAGCGGACAACACCAGGACGTATGCGGAACAGATTTGTCAGAAGCCCTACACAGGAAGACATATTTTGAGGATCAAAAATGCGGCAGTCCGGTCCCATCTGGGCCCAGGTGTGGGTGGGCATCATGAAAAGCCCATCTGACAGATATTCCATCCAGGCGTCCAGTACAGTATCTGCGCCGCCTTCTACGTTTCCGATGGATTTCATAGAAGCGTGAACCATGATGGAATCATCAGGCTGAATGCCCATGCGGTGAATCATATCGGTAAGCTGTTGTTTTGTGTAGTTCATGTTTCATATCCTCATCTCTATTGTTGTGAAAGAGCCCGGAACCATATGGTCCGGGCTTTTGCAGTTCCTGTTTTGAATATTGTAATTTTCCGCTGTCCTGAATAATTACTAAATATTAATAGTTAACGGTCATCCGTTCAAAGTATGCCTGGGGATGTGAACATACTGGGCAGATTTCCGGAGCCTCATTACCCTCGTGGATGTATCCGCAGTTGCGGCACTTCCAGCCAAGCGGCGCCTCACCCTTGAAGGTTCCGTCTTTGCGCAGATTTTCAAGCAGCTTTAAGTAACGTTTCTCATGGGAGGCTTCTACCTCTGCTACCAGGCGGAATTTGGCAGCCAGCTCTGGAAATCCTTCTTCTTCGGCCTCTCTTGCCATACGCACATACATGTCCGTCCACTCTGCATTTTCACCGGCAGCTGCATCGACAAGATTGGCGTCTGTATCACCAATGCCGTGGATTTCTTTAAACCACATTTTCGCATGTTCTTTTTCCTGCTCGGCAGTTTCTAAATACAGAGCAGCCATCTGCTCATATCCGGCCTTCTTTGCTGCAGATGCATAGAAGGTGTATTTGGTTCGTGCCTGGGATTCCCCGGAAAATGCTTCCCAGAGATTTTTCTCGGTTTTTGTGCCTGCGTATTTTGACATAAAAAGAGCCCTCCTTTGCTTGAAATCTACAATAATAAGAATTATTACTGATTTTGTTTTAGCATAAAAAACGGGAAAATGTCAAGAAAAAATGAGAGAGAAGACGAATCCTCTCTCTCATAAAATTCCTGACGGTTCAGGATATATTAGCCAAAGTATCTCTTTAACAGACCTTCGAATGCCTTGCCGTGGCGAGCTTCATCGCGAGCCATCTCATGAACGGTGTCATGGATTGCATCCAGGTTAGCAGCTTTTGCTCTCTTAGCCAGGTCGAACTTGCCTGCGGTTGCGCCGTTCTCAGCATCAATTCTCATCTCCAGATTCTTCTTGGTAGAATCGGTAACAACCTCACCCAGAAGCTCTGCAAACTTAGCTGCGTGCTCAGCCTCTTCGTAAGCTGCCTTCTCCCAGTACAGACCGATCTCCGGATAGCCTTCTCTGTGAGCAACTCTTGCCATAGCCAGGTACATACCAACCTCAGAGCACTCGCCCTCGAAGTTAGCGCGCAGGTCAGCCAGAATATCCTCGCTTACGCCCTGTGCAACACCTACAACGTGCTCAGCAGCCCAGGTTCTCTCACCAGCCTGCTCTTTGAACTTGGAAGCCGGAGCCTTACATACCGGGCAGAATTCCGGAGCAGCGTCGCCTTCATGAACATAACCACATACAGTACAAACCCATTTCTTCATAGTTAAAATCTCCTTTACATGTTATATTAATATTAAATTAGATGCGTTATTTTGCTGCAATCAAATCAGTAATGATTACTAATATTAATTTACCACAAAACTTTTTAAATGTCAATCCTTTTTGAGAAAAATTCTTGTTAATTCTGGGAAAGGATTAGTGCCCCTGTTGTGCCATACAGTCAGAGCAGATTCCATAGAAATCAATGGAATGACTGTCAATCTTCCCGTGAATATGCGGCTGCATTTTATCTTCCAGATCCAAAGCCCAGAGTGGGGGCAGATCCTGAATACCGCCGCAGCAGCGGCATACAAAATGATAATGAGGGGCAGTGTCTCCATCAAAATGATCCTTGCCGTCACCAAAGGTCAGCTTTCGCGCCTCACCTAATTCTACCAGGAGATTCAGGTTCCGGTAAACGGTTCCGAGGCTGATGCTGGGAAACTCTTCCCTGATACTTGCGTATATGGCATCTGCAGTCGGATGGTCGTGGCGGTTCATCAGACATGCTTTGATAGATTCTCTCTGACGGCTATACTTTAATGTCTTCATAGACCAGCTCCTTGAAAATAAAATAATAGTAACAATTACTATATTTATTTTAAGAGATCCTGGAGGAATTGTCAAGTGTTTTCTGTCAGACGGCACAGTTACTTTTTATAGTTAACGTCAGATAGTCTCTTTTGCAATTCGTATGAATTCTTTGGTGGCCTGTGACATATAATGGCCTTTGTGATATCCGATTGCCAGTATTCCATGAGCTTTTGCATAATCCAGGGAATAGAAGCTGACAGGAGAATTCTGCTGCTGCATTTTTTGGCGGAATTCCTGATGGCCGGAAATAAACATCCTGGGATAGAATGTGATTCCCATGCCCTTGATGCACAGCCCCAGCACAGTTTCAATGTTTTCTGTCTCCAGTACGACATTGGGCGTCATCTGGGCTTCTTCAAACATTTCGTCAGCAATGGTGCGAACCCGGTTTCCCTTGTTAATCAGAAGAAACGGGCAGTCTCTGAGCAGGGTCAGATCCGTGTGCTGTTTTAACTGCTCTTTGATTTCTTCCAGACGGCCAGGAAAGGTCCGCTCCAAAACAGCATCTGGCACTGCAAGCAGGATTTCCTCCTCACAGAGCGGAATGGTTTCTGTATTTTCGGCTTTAAACGGCTGCATATCAATAACCAGATCCACATCTCCGTGAAGCAGGGCTGAAGCCAGGGTGGAGGAATTGCCTTCCACCAGCCTCAGATCAATATTGGGAAAGCGTTCTTTATAGCAGGGGAGAATTTCCGGAAGAATCATCCTTCCTCTGGTGTGAGAAAGCCCGATAGTCAGCTGGCCAATGGAAAAGTCTTTGATATCAGCCAGTTCACGGTAGGTTTCATCCCGCAGCTCCAGAATTTTTCGTGCCTTTCCTTTCAGAGCCTGTCCGGCATAGGTGAGGGTCAGAGGTGTGGTCCGGTTAAACAAAACCACATCAAATTCTTTTTCCAGATTGGAAATATGATTGCTCAGGGACTGCTGGGAAATAAAAAGCCGTTTGGCTGCCCGGGTAAAGTTCAGTTCCTCAGCGGCTACCAGAAAGTATTCCAGATTAAGAAAGTTAATCATGAGAAAAGCCTCCTGTGTAAACCGGCTGTTTCAGGCAGGGAATGTAGGAAGCGGCCTTTTCTATCGAAGCGTTGACGATCAGTTCTTCGGGAAAGGCAATTTCCTGTATCAGGTCCCAGGCACGTCTGTGATTTCCCACATCAGCTTCACAGTGGGCATCACTGTCGATAATGACGGATACCTGGTGTTTTCGGCACAGCTCCAGCATGGAAATATAATTCTCCCGTGCGCCTTCTCTGTGGCACTGAGGATGAAGAGAGGAGGCGTTGACCTCCAAAAGCACATGGTGTTCTTTCGCTGCGCAGACCAGAGTTTCGTAATCCACAGGGAATCTTCCGTCATCAGGATGGCCGATAATCTGGACATATGGATTCTTCATGGCGCCCAGATAGGCTGCAGTGTTCTGGCTGACGGTTCCGCTTTTGTAACAGGGATCATGGATACTGGCAATCGCAAAATCAAGTCCCTTGCAGTAGCGTGGGCTCAGATCCACAGTGCCTTCATAATCCAGAATATTCAGTTCACAGCCCAGCATCAGCTTGACTCCGTAAAGCTCTCTGGGAACTACCTTAAAATTGATAAAGTAAAAAGGATGGCAGGTGCCGGGCATCTTGGGAGCGTGTTCTGTAACGCCTAAAAGGCTGACCCCTTTTTCTGATGCAGAGCGAACCATCTCATAAAGCGTATTGTATGCATGCCCGCTGACAATGGTATGGGTATGCAGATCAAGAATGTCTGTCATGGTGATTATGCTCTCCTAAACGGTGTATTTCTTGTAACAGTATATCACAATCAGAGATACTTTTCTAACAAAACTATGGTAAAAAAGGCGAAAATGTGGTAAAGTCAAGTATAACGGGCAGAATCTGTTCTGCCCAGGAGGACGATGAAAAGGAGTGTGCAACAATGAGCGAAGAAGTAAAAGAGACAATGGAAGATTTTGCAAGCGAGCTGGAGGCTTCCTACAAGGAGTTTGACGAGCGCCGCAATCCGTATCAGGAACAGGAAGGTCCTGATGCAGAGAAGTGGGCAGAGCTGGTACAGCAGATGCAGGATAAGGCAGTTCTGAATGTAAAGGTGAAAGAGGCTGTAAAGGGCGGACTGGTAACCTATGTGAATGATATCCAGGGCTTTATTCCCGCATCTCAGATTTCTACCAAATACGTAGAGAAGTTAGAGGATATGGTAGGCCAGCATCTGGAGGTTACTCCGATTACCGTGGTTCCGGAGAACAAAAAACTGGTTCTGTCCGGGAGAGCTGTGATGAAGCAGAAGGAAGAGGAAGAGAAAGCTGCGAAGATGGCTGCTGTAGAGGTTGGTGCTGTTGTTGAGGGTACCGTTGACAGCCTGAAGGACTACGGCGCATTTGTAAATCTGGACGGCGGTTTGTCCGGTCTTCTGCATGTGTCTCAGATCAGCACTCAGAGAATCAAGCATCCGGGCGTGGTTCTGAAAGAGGGCCAGAAGGTGACTGTTAAGATTATCGGTATTAAGGACGGCAAAATCAGCCTGAGCATGAAGGCTCTGGCTCAGGAGGAGCCGGTTGAGAAGGAAGAAACCTTCAACTACAAAGAAACCGGAGCAGCTACCACTGGACTGGGAGCTCTGTTAAAGGGACTGAAACTGTAAAGACAGGGAAAATAAGGCCCGGCTGACTTGCAGGATTTCCTGTTCGTCAGCCGGGCCGGAATCCGCCGGAAGGAATTCCTCCTCCGGCGAAGATATAAAAGCAGGGAGTATAAACAGGCAGTGGAGGAGATAGGGTTGACGAATATCCCCAACGTTTACAGTCAGATGGATCAGTGGAACTCCGTGATGTTCCTCTATGATTCCGCTCTGAAGGCAATTCGTACCAAGATTGAAATTTTAAACGGAGAGTTTGTCCATATTTACGGACACACTCCGATCGAACACATTAAATCCAGACTGAAAACCCCGGACAGCATTGTAAAAAAGCTGAAGCGGGACGGGCTGGAGGTAACCATTGACAATATGGTGGAAAAGCTGAGCGATATTGCAGGAATCCGCATTATCTGTTCCTTCACCCAGGACATTTATCAGATTGCAGAGATGATTGCAAGACAGAAGGATGTCAGCGTTCTTTATGTGAAGGATTATATCAGGCAGCCTAAACCTAATGGGTATAAAAGTTACCATATGGTGGTGACGATTCCCATTTATCTGGCGGCCGGAGCAGTGGAAACCAAGGTGGAAATTCAGATCCGGACAGTGGCCATGGATTTCTGGGCCAGTCTAGAACATAAAATTTATTACAAATTTGAAGGAAATGCTCCGGATTCTCTGCAGGCGGAGCTGAAGGCATGTGCGGATATGGTGGATATGCTGGATGCCAAGATGTTTTCCTTAAACCAGTCTATTCTGGAACTGGGAGAGCAGGAAGCAGCCGAGCAGAAGGAACGGACATAAAAGCATAGATGAAGACGTTAGCAAAAGAGACCTGGCAGATTGCCGGACATAACTGGAAAAATATTCTTTTGTTTGAGCTTCTGTACCGGGGAGTAACCATGCCGGTGTATCTGCGTTTCGTGAACCGCAGTCTGCATCTTGCCCTGGAGCTGGCCGGGTACAGCTATCTGACAGCGGGAAATATCGGAAGCTTTCTTGCAAGACCGGGAACGATCTGCATGGCGGGCGCTGTGTGTTTTGTTGGAGCTGTGCTTCTGACTGTGGAGACGGCCAGTCTTATTACGGCATTTCAGGGGTCAGCCTATTACCAGAAGCTGACCCCTTTGCAGATGCTCTGGGGCGGAATGCAGAAAACGGCAGATGAAATATGGAGAAAAAACTGGCAGCTGGGGCTGGTAATTCTGGCTCAGTATCTGTTTGCCAATCTTTTATTTCTGATTCGGGCGGCCAGTCATGTAAAGCCGGTGAATTTTATTATGCAGGAAATGGCAAAGGAGCCCTGGCTTATGGCTCTGACGGCAGTTTTGCTGCTGCTGTGTTTTCTGGCGGCGTTTCCGGCGCTGCTTTCTGTTCCCTGCTGTATGATTGAGCAGAAAAATTTCACAGATGCCAGATACCGGAGTATCGGGCTGATGCGGAAAAGGCGGGGGAAAATCATTTTTCTGCTGGCAGGCTTTCATGTGCTGTCAGCGGCTGTGGTTTTTCTGCTGTATTTTCTTTCCGTAGTGGCAGCCGCTGTGTTTATTGAGGTTTTTACAAAGAAAAATCTGGCTATGGCAGTTTTACTTTCTGTGTCAGACAAGCTGGAGCTGGGACTTCTGTTTTTGGGAAGCATTCTGTCTGTTGCAGTTCAGTATGCGGCTGTTTCTGTTATGTTTTATCAGTATGGAAATAGGCAGTATCATGGGGAACGGTGGAACGTTGGATATCCGTCTCATGGAACAGCAGGACGAAGGCGTATGGCAGCAGTTTTCTGCGCAATAGTGGGTATCAGCCTGATTTATATTTATGATCTGGTACGCAATGGTTCTGCTTTGTCTGATGAGATTTTGATAGAAACGCAGATTACGGCTCACAGAGGCAGTTCTCTGGCAGCTCCGGAAAATACCCTGTCTGCTGTGCAGGCGGCGATTGATGATCTGGCGGACAGTGTGGAGATCGATGTGCAGTTAAGCCGTGACGGAGTCGTGGTGCTTGGACATGATGCCAGTCTGAAGCGGGTGGCAGGAGTAAACAGGCCCATCAGCGCTCTGAACTGGGAAGAGCTGCAGAAGCTGGATGTGGGCTCCTGGTTTTCCAGTGATTTTGCGGGAGAACGGATTCCGGCTTTGGAGGAGGTTCTGGAGCTGTGTAAGGGAAAAATTAACCTGAATATAGAATTGAAAAATATAGGTCCAGAGAGCCTTCTTCCAGAAAAGACGGTGGAGCTGGTGATCGCTCACGGTATGGAAGAGCAGTGTGTGATTACCTCTGCCAGTCTGAATTATTTAAAGGACGTAAAGGCGCTGGAACCGCAGCTTCGAACAGGATATATTATTTCTGCCGCCTACGGGAATTTTTATTCCAGTGAGGCCGTGGATTTTATCAGTCTGCGGTCGGGCTTTGTAAATGAAAAGCTGGTTGAGAACATTCATGTTCAAGGTAAGGCAATCTATGCCTGGACAGTAAACTCCAAAAGCGAGATGGAACGTCTGGTGATGCTCGGCGTGGACGGAATTATTACGGACAGGCCGGTGCTGGCCCGGGAGATTATTTACCGGGAGGAGGCTACAGAAAATCTGATGGAGTATGTGCGGCTTGTGTTTAAATAAGATACAGGAAAATATCCTGCGCTGCAGTTTTTGCAGCAGGAAATGACAGAAAGGTTTTCGCGGAATTATGAGAGCAGTATTACAGAGAGTGACTCATGCGTCGGTGAAGGTTGACGGGGAGACGATCGGAGAGATAGGAAATGGTTTTTTGATTCTTCTGGGAGTTGCAGAAGAGGATAATGAGGCAGCGGCAGATAAGATGGCAGATAAAATCTGCAAGCTGAGAATTTTTCAGGACGGGGACGGGAAAACCAATCTGTCTCTGGCAGATGTGGCAGGAGAACTTCTGGTTGTTAGCCAGTTTACCCTGTATGCAGACTGCCATAAGGGAAATCGCCCCAGCTTTATTAAGGCGGGAAGTCCGGAAAAAGCGAACCGGCTGTATGAGTATTTTGTAGAGCGCTGCAGGCAGTATGTGCCGAAGGTGGAGCATGGAAGCTTTGGCGCGGATATGAAGGTGGAGCTGTTAAATGACGGTCCCTTTACCCTGATGCTGGAGGGCGATGAAAAGGGCATTCACTAAGGCCGATAAAGGTACGGTCAGAGAACAGAATATGTGGAAAAACAAAGACAGAAAAACTGGAGGACGAGAAGATGAATGACAACAAAGAGAAAACAGAAGGAATGATGCTGGAGGAGCAGCTGGTATGGAAATTCCCCCATATCGGAAAAGATGCACCAGAGCAGGTTGAGGCTGCCGCAGAATTCTGCGAAGACTATAAGGCATTTCTGGATGAGGGAAAAACGGAGAGAGAATGTGTGGAGGCAGCGGTAAAGCGTCTGCAGGCTGCTGGATATACAGAATTTGAAAAGGGACGCAGCTATAATCCTGGAGATCAGGTTTATTTTATCAACAGAAAGAAGGCTCTGATTGCAACTACCTTCGGCCAGCTTCCGGTGTGCGAGGGCCTGCGGATTAACGGAGCTCACATTGATTCCCCCCGACTGGATCTGAAGCCCAGCCCAGTTTATGAGAAGTCAGATATTGCTTATCTGAAGACTCATTATTATGGAGGAATCCGCAAGTACCAGTGGGGAACGATTCCGTTAGCCATGCATGGTGTTGTGGTTAAGAAAAACGGCGAGCTGGTGAAGATCTGCATTGGTGAGGATGCAGCAGATCCGGTATTCTGTGTCAGTGACCTTCTTCCGCATCTGTCAGCAAAGCAGAATGAGCGGAAATTAAGCGAGGGCTTAAAGGGAGAGGAGCTGAATATTATCGCAGGCTCCATTCCATTTGTAGATGACAGCGTCAAGGAGCCGGTTAAGCTACTGGCTTTGAAGCTGTTAAATGATCGCTATGGAATGACAGAGGGAGATTTTTTCCGGGCAGAAATTGAGATGGTTCCGGCCCACAAGGCTTCTGATGTAGGCTTGGATCGCAGCCTGGTAGGCGCATATGGGCAGGATGACAGAGTCTGCGCTTATACAGCTTTGATGGCAGAAATTGCTGCGAAGAATCCGGTTCGTACAACTGTGACAATTCTGGCAGATAAAGAGGAGATTGGTTCTGAGGGAAATACGGGCATGAATTCTGATTTCCTAAAGCACTATATTGAATACCTGGCTCAGGCAGAGGGCTCTGATCCCAAGGATGTATGTATGGCTTCTCTGTGCCTGTCCTCAGATGTAAATGCAGCCTATGATCCGACCTTTTCCGATGTGTATGAGGCGAACAATTCCAGCTATTTGAATAAGGGCTGCGTGCTGACGAAATATACAGGCGCAAGAGGAAAGTCAGGTTCTAATGATGCCAGCGCAGAGACAATGGCCCGTGTAATTGCTATTATGGAAGAGAACGGCGTGTATTGGCAGGCTGGCGAGTTGGGCGCTGTAGATCAGGGCGGCGGCGGAACGATTGCCAAGTTTGTGTCTCACTTAAATATTGACACAGTGGATCTGGGAGTTCCGGTGATTTCCATGCATTCTCCCTTTGAACTGGTTTCCAAGCTGGATGTATATAATACATTCCGTGCCTTTGAAGCATTCTATAAATAATCCCCATAGGGCGGACGCCCGACGCTTCTTGTACGGTAAAGCCGTACAAGAAGAAGCAGGGCTGAACTGTTAGATAAAGCCGTAGGAAGGTTCAGCCAGAAAAGTTGTGAAATCTTTATGAATTTGTTGGAAAGGCTTTTTAAACGGGATGTAATATGATATAACAGTAGGAAGTACCCGTGTTTTGCGGATACTTCAAAAAATCAGAGATGAGGAAAGTATTATGAAAAAATATGTTAAACTGGCACTTTGTGGAATGGCGGCGGCAGCGCTGGTTACAGGCTGCGGGAAAAAGAATGCGGAAGAGACAACAGCCGCACCGACAGAAAGCAGCACGCCTTCTGACAGTACGGAGGCAGCAGCTGCAGAGAAGGCAGATCCGGGCAAGCTGACAAAGCTGGGTACATATAAAGGCGTGGAAGTAAAGAAAAACAGCACAGAGGTAACTCCGGAGGAGCTGGAGCAGAGAATTCAGGGAATTCTGGATGCCAATCCGGAATACATTGAGATCACAGATCGTCCGGCTCAGAACGGCGATATTGTAAATATTGACTTTGTGGGAATGAAGGACGGAGAGGCCTTTGACGGTGGAACTGCTGAGGATTTCCCGCTGGAGCTGGGCTCTAATTCTTTTATTGACGGTTTTGAGGAAGGCCTGGTAGGAGCTGAGGCAGGAAGCGAGCTGAGCCTGAATCTGACGTTCCCGGAGGACTATTTTAATGCAGATCTGGCAGGACAGGAAGTAGTATTTGATGTTACGGTCAATTCTATTGAAGAAAAGAAAGAGGCAGTTCTGGACGAAAACTTTGTTCAGAGAATGTCTGATTTTACCACTGTAGATGAATTCAAGGCAGATACCCTGGCTGACATGGAGCAGGAAAAGGAAACGATGGCAGAGAACCAGCTGGAGTATGATGCATTCATGGCGGCTCTGGACAATTCCGAATTTGAGCTCAACGAAGAAGCTGTGGAGCAGCAGTATGAAGCACAGATGGATTACTATACTTCCATGGTTCAGATGTACGGTATGACAATGGATGATTATGTGGCAGCCTTTGGAATGACCATGGATGATTTCCAGAAGGAGCTGCGGACAGCTGCGGAAAACGCTTTGAAGCAGGAGCTTCTTGTAGATGCAGTTGCTGAGGAGGAGAAGCTGGAGGTGACAGACGAGGATCGCCAGAAGGTGGCAGATCAGTATGGTACAGATATTCAGAACATGAAGGATACCTACGGCGAGGAAGCTCTGGACAGAACAGCTCTTGTCTATAAGGTTCAGGCACTGGTTAAGGATAATGCAGTTGTAAAATAATATAAAAGTAACTATTCAGGACGGCGGGAGAACTGGAAGAAAAATCAGTGTCAAGCTTGCTTGTAAGAGGATTTTTCTTCCAGTTCTGACATCGGAGGAATCTCCGATG
The DNA here is from genome assembly GCF_964238185.1 of Lachnoclostridium sp. Marseille-P6806. Taxonomy (NCBI): domain Bacteria; kingdom Bacillati; phylum Bacillota; class Clostridia; order Lachnospirales; family Lachnospiraceae; genus Lachnoclostridium; species Lachnoclostridium sp. Marseille-P6806. Next base: position 209,448 of record NZ_CAXSLG010000003.1, on the reverse strand, counting down.
CTTCTTGTTCGGCCTTGCCGGACAAGAAGATGGCCCGTTCTGAACAATTATATATAAAATAATATGGGGGTATTCTATGGAGCTGCTTAAAGAGAGAATCCGCAAAGATGGAAAGATTAAGGCGGGTAATGTACTGAAGGTTGACAGTTTTCTGAATCATCAGATGGATACGGACCTGTTTCAGGAGATTGGAAAAGAGTTTAAACGGCGCTTTTCTGATGTGGAGATCAATAAAATTCTGACGATTGAGGCATCGGGGATCGGGATTGCCTGCGTAGTTGCACAGCAGTTCCATGTGCCAGTTGTATTTGCAAAGAAGAACCAGACAAAGAATATTGCCGGAGATGTGTATACCAGCAAGGTGGAATCCTATACGCATGGAAGAACCTATGATATTATTGTATCCAAGGAATTTCTGGGAAAAGGAGACAAGGTGCTTCTGATTGATGATTTTCTGGCAAACGGCAAGGCTTTGGAGGGACTGGCAAGTCTGGTGAAGGATTCTGGTGCAGAGCTGGTTGGAGCTGGTATTGTGATTGAAAAAGGCTTTCAGGTAGGCGGAGATCTGCTTCGGAAGCAGGGAATTCGTCTGGAGTCTCTGGCAATTGTGGAGAGTATGGATGAGGAGAGCGGAGAGATTGTATTCCGCGATGATAAGGTGTGAACAGGAAAGCATTATTTTTTGACATTGACGGAACCTTGCTGAGTGAGATTACCAGACAGGTACCGGAAAGCACCAAAGAGGCTTTACGGATTGCCCGTTCCCTGGGACATTTGGTATTTGTAAATACAGGGCGTTCCTATGGCTCGCTGGGGCCAATTAAGGGCATGCTGGAGGTGGATGGCTGGCTTTGTGGCTGTGGTACCTATGTGGAGGCTCAGGGACGGGAATTATATCACCGGGCAATGCCTCAGGAGCAGGTCAAAAAGATCTGCAGAGCCATGGAGGCAGCTGATGTGGACGGAATTCTGGAAGGACGGGACGGCTGTTATCTGGGCAGCCCGGAGAGTCGTTTTCCCGAAGGACGCAGACTTCGCCAGTCTATGAAGGCATTTATCCGTTCTACAGACTGGAACCAGGAGTGCGGGACGGTAGAAAAGTTCTGTGTTCTGGCCGATGAAAAAAGTGATAAGGCTGGATTCTTCCGAAGCCTGGGACTGGAGATTCAGGTGATTGATCGGGGAGACGGATTCTATGAGTGCGTTCCAGAGGGACACAGCAAGGCTTCTGCTATTGACATTATTCTGAAGGAATATGGGCTGAAGCTGACAGATGCTTATGTATTTGGAGACAGCACCAATGATCTGGCTATGTTTGAGCATGTGCCTAATGCCATTGTTATGGGACATCATAGCCGGGAGTTGGAACCTTACGCCAGCTTTTTTACAAAGACAGTAGAACAGGACGGCATCTGGTACGCCATGGAGAAGCTGGGGCTGCTGGAATAGCCGCAAACACCTGCGGAAGGGAATGCGGTTCACTTCTGCGGCAAGGACAATCAAAGGCAGATATGCCGGAGCAGAAACAGGAGAGATGAGAAAACAGCCGTGACGAAAGAAGCGGCTGTTTTTGTCATCTAACAGGAAAAACAGCAGAAAGGTTGACAGATTAGAAAATGAAACTGCGAATTGGAACCAGAAAAAGTAAGCTTGCAATGATACAGACAGAGATTGTGAGAGATGCTATTTTACGAAAATTTCCGGAAACAGAGATCGAGATGGTGCCAATGAGTACCAAAGGAGATTTGATTCTGGATCGTTCTCTTACAAGCTTTGGAGGGAAAGGCGTTTTTACAGGCGAACTGGAGACAGCACTTCTGGATGGAGAGATTGATATGGCGGTTCACAGCGCTAAGGATATGCCTATGGAATTTCCAGAAGGACTTTGTATTGGTGCGGTACTTGAAAGGGAAGAGGCGGCAGATGTGCTGGTTACTTTAGACGGCACTCCAGCAGAAAAGCTTCCGGCTGGCAGTGTGATCGGAACCAGCAGTCTTCGCAGACAGCTGCAGATTCGCGCAGTGAATCCGGGCGTGGAGGTTAAGCTTCTGCGGGGAAACGTACAGACCAGAATAGAAAAGCTGCGCCGGGGGGAGTACGATGGAATTCTTTTGGCAGCGGCTGGACTTGTGCGTTTAGGTTTGGATAAGGAAGAAGGCCTACATCTGGAATATTTGGATAAACACAGCTTTGTCCCAGCGGCTGGTCAGGGCATTTTGGCAGCAGAGGTACGCAGAGAGGATCAGAAAGAGGGCGGTCGGCTGGAAATGATGCTGAAAAGCATTCATTCAGAAATTGCAGCTGCAGAGCTTTTTGCAGAACGGGAATTTCTGCGGATTCTGGAAGGCGGCTGCAATGCTCCTTGTGGCGCCTGGTGTAGGATTCATGAGAAAACGATGATGATGACAGCTATGTACGCAAGAGATGGGATTCATCCGGTGATTTTTGAAGAAAAGCTGATTGTGGAAGAAGAAAAAGCTCAATGGAAGGCAGATAAGGCGCTGGAATGGGAACAGGAAGAGCCTTTTTCAGGAGGGCTTATAGAGACTGCCGGGAGGCTGGCAGAGAGGCTGGCAGCGCGCCTTCAGTACAAGCCGGTTTACCTGGTTGGAGCTGGTCCGGGAGATGGAGGTCTGATTACCAGGAAAGGGCTGGAATACCTGCGTCAGGCTGATGTAGTGGTGTATGACAATCTGATTTCCGGTTCTCTGCTAAACGAGGCAAGGCTGGATGCAGAGCTGATTTATGCAGGAAAACGCTCTGGAAAGCATTCTATGAGACAGGAACAGATTCAGCGGATTCTGGTGGAAAAAGCAATGGAAGGAAAAAGCGTTGTACGTCTGAAGGGCGGCGATCCTTACATTTTTGGAAGAGGCGGTGAGGAGGCTCTGGCGCTTAGAGAACAGGGAATTCCGTATGAGGTGATACCGGGAGTATCATCAGTATACAGTGTTCCGGCTTATAGCGGAATCCCTGTAACACATAGAGAGGTAGCATCTTCTTTCCATGTAATAACAGGGCATGAGGGAGACGGAAAGCAGACAGCTTCTGTGGATTACCGGATCCTGGCAAAGGAAGAGGGGACTCTGGTATTTCTCATGGGCCTTGGACATCTTCGGTTTATTGCAGAGCAGCTGATCAAATACGGAAAAGATCCGGCCACACCGGCAGCAGTGATTGAAAACGGAACCACGGCAAAGCAGAAAAAAGCAGTGTCAGATTTGGCACACATTGAAGCTGCGGTGAGAGAAAAGGGACTGTCTACACCGGCGCTTATTATTATTGGTGAGGCAGTGGAAATGGAATCCCGATTAGACTGGTTCGGCAGAGGAGCCTTAGCAGGAAAACGGATTTTGATAACAGGGACTCGCCATATGGTATCAGAACTGGAAGCGGAACTGAAGCCTCTTGGTGCAGAATGTGTAGCAGTGAGTCTTATTGAAAGCCGTCCACTCTGGACGAAGGAAACGGCAGCTGCCTTAAAAAATGTGGCTCAGTATGGTTGGCTGGTATTTACCAGCAGAAATGGAGTCGATCTGTTTTTCCAGATGATGAGACAGATGGGGCAGGATCTGCGGACTCTGATGCATGTGAAGTTTGCAGCAATTGGAAGAGGAACGGCGGAGGAACTTTTCAAGCATGGATTTATCTGTGACTTTGTGCCGGGAAATTTTTCCGGAGCAGGTCTGGCGAAGGAGTGGATCCCTGAGTTGAAAAAAACAGATCGGGTTTTAATACTTCGGGCGAAGAATGGCTCTCCTGTTCTTCCTCAGGAACTGGAAAAGGCAGGAATTCCCTTTACAGATGCGCCTGTGTATGAGACCTGGACAGATTGGCGGCGCCAGGAGGAGCTGAACCGTTTGGCAGAAACGGTAGACTATGTGGTTCTGGCCAGCAGTTCTGCGGCTCATGCGATGAAGCAGATGCTTCGCAGGAGACTTCCGGAGTCCGCCAGGGTGATTGCTATTGGGCCGGTTACTGCAGAAACAGCAGAGAATCTGGGAATTCATGTGGATTTGGAAGCGAGGGAATATACTGCAGCAGGAATTGCAGCAGCGCTTTTGGAGGATGTTTCACGATGACAGAATATCCGTATTTTCCATTGTTTGTGAATCTTTCCGGAAAGAAAATTTTGATTGTAGGAGCTGGAAGCATTGCGCTGAGAAGGGCAGAGGCGCTGTCTCCTTTTGGCGCAGAGCTGATGGTCACTGCGCCTGAGGGCCGTCCGGAGATGGAAAAGCTGGCGGCGGTTTGGAACCGCCGCCGGTTTCAGGAAGAGGATCTGGAGGGGGCGGTTCTGGTTCTGGCTGCTACGGATGACAAAGAGCTGAACAGCCTTGTGGCAGAGCTGTGCCGGGAACGGGGAATTCCGGTAAACAGCTGCAGCGACAGGACACAGTGTGATTTTTATTTTCCAGGAATTGCAAGAAGAGAAAATCTGGTAATTGGAGTCACTGCCTCAGGAAAGGATCACCGTCTTGCAGCTACGGTCGCCGGACAGCTTCGAAAATGGCTGTCCGGCTGGTGATTATTTTGGGGGCTGGATTGGTTTTAGACAGCGCCTGCAGAAAAACATTGACTTTATAAAAAAAATCGATACAATAAAAACAACGAATCGAAAACAGGCCGCTGAAATTGGAAGATTTCAACGGCCTGGATGCGGTTTTAGACAGCGCTTTGTTCAGCATCGCTGTCAAGATTGTTAGAAAAAGTGGAAAGGAAAGAGAATGAGTACAAAAAACAAAAGATGGATTTATGCTGCAGTAGGTGTTATGGTGCTGCTGCTGGCGGGAATGGTTTATGCATGGAGTGTTTTGTCTTCACCGATAGGGGCTTATTTTCCAGAGTGGAGTAAGGCGCAGCTGTCTCTTACTTTTACCATCTGCATGGGATTTTTCTGTGTAGGCGGTTTTCTGGGAGGTCTGGCAAATAAAAAAATAAACGTAAAGCTTCATGTATGGGCTTCAGGAGTTGTTTTCTTTGTGGGCTTTTTTATCGCATCCAGGGCTCAGAGTCCGGCTGTGCTTTATCTGGGTTATGGAGTGCTTTGCGGTTTTGCCTCTGGTCTGGTGTACAATGCGGTTATGAGTACAATTTCCGGCTGGTTTCCGGATAAACAGGGGCTGGTTTCCGGTTTACTTCTTATGGGATTTGGAATCAGCAGCTTTATTGTGGGAAAGATCTATCAGGCAGTAACTCCTTCCGGAGTTGGAATTGATGCATGGAGAAATTCCTTTTTCATGTTCGGTATCATTATTCTGGTCGTTATGGCTGTCAGCGGCTTTTTCTTTGTAAAGCCGACGAAGCAGGATATAGAGAAAATCCTGGATGGGGAACAGTCAGGAAAATCAAATTCAGGAAGAAAGACTGCAGCAGGCGCTGAGGCAGAAGCATCTGTGGATATGACAGCAGTGGAGATGGTAAAGACCAGAGCATTCTGGCTGTACTTTGCCTGGGCAGTTCTGCTGAGTGCTGCCGGACTGGCGCTGATTTCTCAGGCCAGCGGGGTTGCCTCTGAAGTGGGGCAGGGCGTGGAGCCTGGTACGATTGCAACGGTAGTGGGGCTGATTTCCATATTTAATGGCATAGGCCGTGTAGTATTTGGCGGTATGTATGATAAGGCTGGAAGAAGCCGGACGATGGCGGTGATTACGCTGGCATTTCTGGTGTCTGTAGGCATCCTGGTTCTGGCTCTTTTACAGCAGAGATTTGCTATTATTGTGGCAGGATTTATCTGTACCGGGTTTTCTTATGGGGGTATCAATCCTACAAACTCAGCTTTTATCAGTGATTATTTTGGAAGAAAGCATTTTCCGGTAAACTTTTCGATTATAAATATGAATCTTCTGGTATCCTCTTTTGGAAGTACTATTGCTGGAATCTTATATGACAGAAGCGGTTCCTTTTTAAGCACATTTTTAATGATGATTGGAGCAGCGGCTGCGGCCCTTCTCTGCAGTGTGATGATTCATAAGCCGGTGAAGAAGAATGAATAAGAAAATAAATTTAACAGATATTCGGGTTGTGATGTTTCTGGCAGGCGTGTGCTGTTTCCTCTGGGGCAGCGCGACACCGGCGATTAAGACAGGATACAGGCTGTTTCAGATCGATTCGACAGACACAAGCTCCATCCTTTTATTTGCCGGGACAAGATTTTTTCTGGCGGGAATTCTGGTAATTGCCTGGCACAGCCTGACCAGCAGAAAATGGATTCTTCCGCCCAGGGGATCGGCTTTGGCGATTGTGGAGCTGGCTTTGAGTCAGACCATTCTGCAGTATGTGTTTTTTTATGTAGGGCTTTCCCATGCAACTGGTGTTCATGGCGCGATTATTACGGGAACCAATGTGTTTTTTTCCATTTTGTTTGCCAGCCTTGTTTTCCGTTATGAGACGCTGAATGGCAGAAAGCTTGCAGGCTGTCTTCTTGGATTTGCAGGTATTGTGATTGTAAATCTGTCCGGCTCCGGTTCAGAAGGATTGTTTGATGTTTCTTTTCTGGGAGAGGGCTTTGTGCTGTTGGCGCAGATCTTTTATGCCATATCCAGCGCACTGGTTAAAAAATATTCCAGGCAGTTTGATGTGGTTATGTTATCTGGCTATCAGTTTATGATTGGCGGACTTGCTCTGATGGTAATTGGCGCAGCCTCTGGGGGAACCCTGGCAGGAGCGACAGGCCCCTCTGCCTATGTGCTTCTTCTGTATATGGGCTTTCTTTCGGCTGTGGCGTATACCCTGTGGGGTGTTTTGCTAAAGTATAATCCAGTCAGCCGTGTGACAATTTTTGGATTTATGAATCCGATGTTTGGCGTTTTGCTTTCTGCGGTATTTCTGGGAGAAAGCGGACAGGCCCTTACCTGGAATACCCTGGCAGCTCTGATACTGGTGAGTCTTGGAATTTATGTGGTAAACGGCGGGAAAAGCCAGCAGAAACGTGAATAGACTGAAAAATAAGGAATAATAGAAAGACGAGGAATGCATACCCTATGGGATTTCAATTTGATGTAAGTATACCGGCAGTGACAGTGTTTCTTCAGGGACTCATTAGCTTTTTTTCGCCCTGCGTGCTTCCGCTTCTTCCGCTTTATATCGGCTATCTGTCCGGTGGAACAGGCGTGAGAGGCGAGGATGGGAAAATTCATTATCACCGGGGAAAGGTGATGGTAAATACTCTGTTTTTTGTGGTGGGCGTCAGTTTTGCTTTTTTCCTTCTGGGACTGGGAATGACGGCTGTAGGAAGCTTTTTCCATTCCAGTCAGGCAATGTTTGCCCGGATTGGCGGCGTGCTGATCGTATTTTTTGGTTTGTACCAGCTGGGGATTTTTGGAACTTCCCGGGTTTTGGGGCAGGAACGGCGTCTTCCATTTCAGCTGGATAAGCTGGCTATGTCACCAGTAACGGCTCTTTTGATGGGATTTACCTTCAGCTTTGCATGGACGCCCTGTGTGGGACCGGCTCTTACCAGTGTGCTTTTGATGGCGGCATCTGCCGCATCCAGAATGGCGGGGGTTGTCCTGATAGGCGTATATACTCTTGGATTTGTGCTTCCGTTTCTGGCAGTAGGCTTGTTTACAACAACTCTGCTGGAGTTTTTCAAAAAGCATCGAGGTGTGGTGCAGTATACAGTAAAAATTGGCGGAATCCTTATGGTTGCCATGGGACTGATGATGTTTACAGGGAAGATGAATGACATTACTGGATATCTGTCTCGGGTAACTGCAGGTACAGAACAAAGCGGGGAAGTCCCCAAAATGCCGGGAGAAGATGGGACAGAAGACGGCGGTGCTGCAAAAGAAAATGCAGATGGGACAGAGGGCGGCAGTGCTGCAAAGGAAAATGCAGATGGAGCAGAAGGTAGCAGTGCTGCAAAAGAAGGCACTGACGTATCTGAAGATGCCGGAGGAGCGGCTTCTGCAGATGAGACGAAGACTGGCTCCACTCTTCCGCCGGCCATTGATTTTGAATTAAAGGATCAGTACGGCAATACTCACCGGCTGTCGGATTATAAAGGGAAAACGGTGTTTTTGAATTTCTGGGCAACCTGGTGTCCTCCATGTAAGGCAGAGATGCCGGATATTCAGAAGCTGTATGAAACCTATGATCAGGAAGGCGAGGAGGCTTTGATTGTTCTGGGGGTAGCTGCTCCGGGACAGTGGCAGGAGCAGGATGAAGAAGGAGTTAAGGCATTTCTGGAAGACAAGGGATATACCTATCCAGTACTGATGGATTCTTCAGGAAATACCTTTCTTCAGTATGGCGTATCCTCTTACCCTACAACGTTTATGATTGATCGGGATGGCAATGTATTTGGATATGTTCCGGGGATGCTGTCTTTTGATATGATGGAAAGTATTGTGCAGCAGACTATGACTGGAGTGAGAAGCGGCGGCTGAGGCTTTTTAAGTCATAGGATATTGTAAAATGTGGCAGTGCCGCTGAAAATCTGTGTAGAATGAGATTTTCAGCGGTACTGTTTTTTGTTAGTTCATGTTATTTGCTGGCAGAATCAAACTGGCAGCAAATATCCTCTGAGGGCGGAGCAGTTGCCAGGGAAACAAGAAGAATGGCAGCAGAGGCGACCAGAAAGGCAGGAAGCAGTTCATAAATATTCCATGCTCCGCCTAAAGGACGAATCCCATATTTCCATACAAAGACCATGATTCCTCCGGAAATCATACCTGCCAGAGCGCCGCAGAAATTGGTTCTCTTCCAGAAAAGGGAAAACAGCATAACGGGTCCAAAGGCAGCTCCAAATCCGGCCCAGGCAAAGGATACAATCGTAAATACGGAACTGTTTGGATCCCAGGCCAGAATAATTCCAACAAGAGCAACAGCAAGAACGGTGATGCGTGCGGCAGCCATGGAGGTTTTTGCATTCATTTTGATTTTCAGAAAGTCCTGCAGCAGGTTCTGGGATACACTGGAGGCAGCGGTTAAAAGCTGTGAGTCTGCAGTGGACATGGTGCTTGCAAGAATGCCGGCCAGTACAATACCGGCAACAATGGAAAGAAGGAAGCCGTGGCCTCCCAGCAGTCCGGAGAGACGGATAATAATAGTTTCGGAATCTGCGCTGGAGGTAAAGGTTTCCAGTTTTCCGGCAGCGGAAACGCCACATCCGATCATACCGATGAGAATAGCAACAAACATGGAGATGACCACCCATACAGAGGCAATCCGGCGAGATAAGCCGAGCTTATTTTCATCCTCGATTGCCATAAAACGGAGAAGGATATGGGGCATTCCAAAGTATCCCAGTCCCCAGGCCATCATGGAAAAAATGGAGATCATGCTGTAGGGAGCTGCGGTATTGGAAACAGGATCGTGAATCTGGGTCATGGACAGATATCCTGCAAGAGAGCGTGCGTTATCCATAACGGCGTTCCATCCGCCTGCAATGTGAATTCCGTAAAAAACAATAATGATCAAAGCAATGCTCATTACAATACTCTGAATCAAATCTGTGGTAGAAACAGCCATAAATCCACCCATAATAGTATATCCGATAATCACTACAGCGCCTATAATCATGGCTGCGTGGTAGTCAAAGCCGAACAGACTGTTAAAAAGAGTTCCGACTGCCTTAAAGCCGGATGCGGTATAGGGAATAAAGAAAATCAGGATAATGACGGCAGAAATGCACATCAGAATATTTTTCTCATCCCGATACCGGCGGGAGAAGAACTCGGGTATGGTGATAGCGTTGCAGACAATGGAATACCGGCGCAGCCGTTTTGCAACAATCAGCCAGTTTAAGTAGGTTCCGACAGCAAGGCCAAGGGCAGTCCAGCCAGCATCGGCGACTCCGGTCAGATAGGCAAGACCAGGCAGTCCCATTAAAAGCCAGCTGCTCATATCAGAGGCTTCTGCGCTCATGGCAGTTACAAAGGGGCCCAGCTTTCTTCCGCCCAGATAGAATTCGTCTGAGGAATCTCCGCTTCCCTTCTTGCTAAAGTACCATCCCACATATACCATGGCCGCCAGATAAACGACAATGGAGATCATAATTCCTGTAAGTCCAGATTTCATAATGGTAATCCTCCTCATTCCCTGTAATCGTCCGCTTTATGTGGATTCAAGCATCAATACTCTTATGAAAGCAAATTCCCAACAAGTTTTCCTGACTGAATCCCCACAAGGCTGAATTGTTACATATATATTGGGGGATTATAGCACGAAGAAAAATAGACTACAATACAGAATGCAGTATAGACTAAATACTATACGAATTTTGAAAATATTAAAATATTTCTTTTATTATAAGGAAAAATAACAAGACGAATATTATAAATAAAATAAATACGAATTATAAATTTTTTTGAATAAAAACCAGTTTTTGAATTTTAGGAGGAATTTGCGGAACAATGCAGCCTCCGCCTCAGGGAAGGAAGCTGCTTAAAAATCCAGGAAGAACACGTTTGCTGTACTGGCGAAGGGAATATTCCCCGCCGCAGAGACACCAGTCGTAGAGAAGAGCCCGTTCACAGAGAGCATAGAGTTTTACCATTTCGCTGACGGTGGACTGAGAGGTAAGCTGACCGGCTGACTGTCCGTCAGAAATGATTTTTCGCAGCAGTCGGTAGTAAATGCGGTTATGATCCAGCAGATGTTTTTCTCCGCTGGTTGTCAGCTGAGTGGAATACAGGCGGGTTAAAAGCTCCAGAGAAATGCTGTTTTCGATCATTCCAAAAAGCTCATCATTAAGAAACAGAAGCTGTTCCATTGCAGTCATTTCCGGCTTCAGCAGAGGAATCAATTCCTGATATTTGTCGTCAAAAAGATTGCTCAGGGTGCTGAGCAGAGCATCCTTTCCGTCAAAGTAGTGGTAAAAGGAACCTTTTGAGGTGCCGGACAAGTCAATGATTTCTTCTACAGTAGTGTACTCGTAGCCCTGTTCATAAAACAGCTTCCATGCGGCATTGACGATTTTGCCTCGCGTATTTCGTGTGTTTTTTCTGGCCATGATATTCTCCTTTGGCAGTTATCTGATGAAGCCCAGTATACCACAGCGCAGATATTTCTGCCATAGGAGAAGGGATTCTATGGCTGTATTCAGGCCGCGTATTAAGGAAACCATGCGAATTTGTGAATATTTTATGACATATTTGAAAAAGCACTATCCAAAAGGAATTGAATCGTATATAATACAAACTGCCTGTTTGAAATTGAGGAGGAAATAACATGTTTAGCAGAAAAATGAAAATTTTGATGATTGCGGTTGGCTGTGCAGCAGCATTGAGCGCCTGCACGAAGAGCAACATTGTGCAGCCGGAAAGCTCCTTCGAGCCGGACTTCAATATGTATAATAATATTGAACTGGATGAAGAGCAGCTTCAGGCAGATGTAGAGGATGTGTGGCTGGATGAAAGTGAGTTTCCCATGGGAGCAGCCTTTGCATTTGAACTTCATGAAGATGAGGCATATGTAGATATGTCTGTGGTTGTAAAGGACGGAACTTCTCCGGAGGATGCAGCCTGGTATGCAGATCAGGTTGTGAAGGGATTCAATGATCAGGTTGCCATGCAGGACTTTTCCTATGGAACAGCAGAGGAAGACAGCTTTGGGGGATATTTCCAGGACAGAGAGCTTCATCTGAAGATTTATGAAGAGTCTCAGTATGAGGCAGACGGGGAGCCGATGTATGAAACCACAGTTCCAGCAGATTCATATGTAACTTTTGATATCCAGTAATAGGGAAAAATAAGAAGGGACTGTGTGATGCGGTATCCTTCTTCAACGCAAAAAACCGGTTCAGAATTTTATTCTGAACCGGTTTTTGTATCATAGGAAAGTGCATCCTATGACACAAAAACGCTCTGCGAGGATCGCCATGCGGCGGAAGAGAATTTTGTCGCAGAAGCGACCCGCCGCAGGCGGAGAAGCTCGCGAGCGAGCTTCTTTTTATATGAAAAGCTTACTGTGCATTTTCCTCTTTGGGAGTTCCGGCAAGGATAACGGAAGATGCCGGTGTCTGCTCCTGGGGAGCTTCCTGTGCAGCCTCTTCAGCAGCCTGTTCCTGAGCACTGGATGCGGTAGGATCTACTTCGCTGCAGACAATAGCCAGAGATACCAGTCCATCCCGATATTTTACGGTGTAGGTATTGCCGCTGTCGGTGGCTCCGGTCTTGTCAAAGCTGGTATGACCGCTGTTTCTCTCAGTCTGGATATAATCCAGAACAGCCGGTCCTGTGGTTTCGCCAAGAGCAGCAACCATCAGCTGGTTATAGGCCTCGTTGTAGGCTTCAATATCAGCTACTGCGGAATCAAAGTGGTAGGACATCTCAAAGGCCTGTTCCTTGTAGTTGGCAGCAGTAGACTTGGAGGTTTTCCAGATGGAGGAGGTAATAAATACATAGCCGTCCGGGTTCTGGAAACCATAGGTAATCTCTGTATTGTTTTCTGTACCGGCTGTGCGGATCGTAGTCTCAGTACGCTTATCCTGAACCTGCAGCAGAATCTTATTCATAAAGGCTTCCATCTCTGCCTGGAAGGTGGAACGGAGAGTTCCGGTAGCAGCGCGGGAGGTTCCGGCAGTAGCGGCATCGGCAGCGATGTCAGCAGCGGCCTGCTTTTTTGCAGGGCTGGGGCGCTTTGCCAGCTCAGCCTTTCTCTCGTTTTCTCTCTTCAGATCTTCCTCTGTTTTATCGATGCGGCGTCCCATATCGTCTGTGCGGAAGGAACCCATGTTAGAGTTCGGCATGGTATAACCATCGGGATCCATGGCATATACAGCGCCGTCAGCCGGATCGGTGAACCAGCCGGCATATACAGGGCGGCTTCCGTCATCATTCTCATAGTAGCGGCCAATGGCATCTTCTTTCCAGGAACCTGCAAATGCGGTAATTCCGGTAGACATGGTTAAAACGAACGCAGCTGCAGTAAATCCCAATATTTTTTTTCTCATATAGTAATACCTCCTGTAATAATCTGATTTGTTGTTTCAATGCTAAAAGCATATCATAAATAGAAAATCTGCACAACTAGATAAAATATGAAGATTATATGACGTTTTTATCATAGAAACTTCATAAAAAAACAAGAAAAAAGCTCGCTCGCGAACTTCTCCGCCTGCGGCGAGCCGCTTCGGAGACGAAATTTTCTTCCGCCGCATGGCGATCCTCGAGGAGCGTTTTTATTTCATAGGACGTAATTTCCTATGGAATAAAAGACAGGAACCTTGCGGCTCCTGTCTTTTTAACGTTTCTTCTCGAAACGTCCTGTACTGTCCACATAATAGTTATCGATCCAGGTATTTTTAGCCATCACACCATCTTCGTCCAGATAGTACCAGGCGCCATCTTCCTTGTACCAGTAGTCAGATTTTCGGTTGCCGTTCTCATCCAGATAGTATCGGTTGCCGTCTACCTCCAGCCATCCGGTCGCTTTTGTACCATCATCCTGAATGTATTGCCACTCTTTATCTTCTGTCTGGCGCCACTCTCCTGCCAATGCAGGGAAGACGCTGAGAAGGCTGCAGGCAAAGGCCAAAGCCAACGCTGCTCCTGTTTTCTTTTTCACGACAGTTCACCTTCCTTTGTTCTATGCTGATTATTGGAGCCGATCTCACAAATATATTGGATCGGTTTCTGGTTTTATTATAACAACAGGTTTTTTATCTGGCAATACTCAGAGAAGGATTGTAAGGAATTGACTGGGATCGTAAGAAAATCGTTAAAAATAGAAATACTTTGTCGCTTTTTGCGACAGGTTTTCCTTTTCAAATAAAGAAAAAAGACGTATAGTGATTCTTACATGCATAAATTCAGAAAAAAGGGGTGGATGAAGTATGGATGACAGAAACAGGACATTGGAGAAGCTGACAGAAGAGAACAGGAAATTAAAGGAGGACAGAGAGATACTGCTGGATACTCTGGTTCAGATGAACAGAACTCTAAACCGGCTGATAGAGGAATATATCACAGGATTAAAAGAATAGAAAAAAACAGGCAGGTGATGTACCGGAGCAGGAAACGCTTAGCTGCTGCCAGAGCGGCTGTGTTCCAGGCGTTTTTCCAGCTCCTTATTTCGGGAGAGCAGCTTCCAGATGGTCTGATGCATCCAGTCTACAGTATGATTCAGCTGCTGATTTTCTTTCTGCAGTTCATGAAGACGCATATTCATGGAGAAAAACATATGGCGATAGCTGCAGGAACCGGTAAGGCAAAGCTCATCTTGATCGGAAGTAGTGTCGGAAGAATTCTGTTTGGCTTCAGACAGAATGTGATCCAGAATCAGAACATTTCGTTTTTCCAGAGAAAGGTGCATGAATTCCGTACAGGAAACAGACAGCAGCTTCATGTCATAGCTGCAGGCGGAACAGGAAATATGGGAATTTCGTTGGACATAGGCATAGCGTCCGCATTTGGGACAATAATATACAGATAAATCATTCATTTTTTATACACTCCTACTTATAGTCTTTATATATGACGAATTAGACAGGAATATGTAACAAATAAATGAAAAAAGTTTTGGAAAAAAGAAAAAAAGGGCGGAAAGCCCTTTTTTTGAACGGATGGTAAAAACAGGGGTGCAAAAAGCGTCTGTTCCAAAAAGAAGAAGCCTGGTGGTTACGGAAGAATTACTCCGTTGGTGTCTACAGTCCAAACCTTATCGTTGGTGTCAGTAACATCCTTATAACCAGCGCCCAGCTCCGGTCTTGTGTGAGATTTAGAGGAAGAGGACGCCCTCTGGATGGATCCGGAGGCATTGACCAGATAGGAAATTCCGTCCAGCTCAACCGGCGCATATTTCAGATCCCGGTCTGCACTTAAGCGCAGACCCTGACGGTAAACGCTGTTGTCACGGATTCCGTGGTAGCCGCGTCCCTTATTGCTGCCGTCAGTGTAGAAGAACCAGGTCTGATTTTCGCCCAGATCCTCATCATAGATGGACTGCTTTCCGGTTCTCATAATGCCCTCATCTCCAAAGTAGAAATTGTGAACACCGTCTTCGGTGCGGACCTGCTGAAGTCCTGTTACCAGCTCACCCCGGTGGTTGAAGCCGTATCGCTTGGAATCAACAGAAAATACCTCTACGCCCTCGGCAGATGCGTGATAGGGAACGCCTTTTTTGAAGAAAAAGGTGAAAATTTCGCCTTCCTCGCTGATTTCCGGCGCTCCTTCAATCTGATACCAGCCGTCAGCCCGCTTGCCATTCTCTTCGTAATACTGATAGGAGGCAATGGAGGGCTCTGCGGCATTGGAGGCTGTTGCAGTTTCCTCTACAGGAAGCCGGTACCAGCCGGTCTGAAGAATTCCGTTTTCAAAGGTATAATAGCTTCCGTCTATTTTCCGGTCTACCTGGTTCATAACCATGCGGCCGTTGCTGTCAAAGTAGTGCCATACCATATCTTCATCTGCATACTCGTCTTCGTTTTCCAGCTGAATCCAGCCGGTTTTCATAACACCGTCGTTTTCATCGCCCAGATAGTAGTGGAAGCCGTTTAATTCCAGCTTTCCCGTCTGCATATGGCCTTCGTCATTGAAGTAATAATCCTTGCCATCAATGGTCTGCCATCTGGAGACCACAGATTTGCCGTCTTTTCCATAATAATACCAGCTGGTTTCCGGCATTTCGTCATCCCATTCGTCTTCATTGCTTACGCTGACCCACTGGTTGGAAACCCGTTTGCCGTCCTCGTCCACATAGTATTCGTCCACCTGGGAGGAACGAGTAATGTGTCCGTCTTCATCTAAATAGTACCATTGATTGTCCTTCTTTTTCCAGGAATCTGTCAGATAGTAGCCATCACTGTCCTTATAGCGAAGGGAACCCTCCTCCTCCACCCATCCGGCGGAAGCGGCAAAGGCGGTCTGAACCAGCCCGGGAACAAAGACAGAAGGGGTTACCGCTGTCATCACTGCAGCGGTGGATAATACAGCCAGAATCTTACATTCTTTTCTCATAAATTGTTTACTCTCCTTTTTTCATGTGGCCGAAAATCCGTGTTTGCATTACCAGGCCAGTATAACGGACAACGAGCGGTTTGAAAAGTGAGGGTTACTGGAAGCGCTGGCACAGGGTGGAAGCAGATGGGGAGGGGGCTGTCAGAACCAGTGGGGTAATAAATCCGTGCAAGAAACGGGAAACTATGGTATACTAGCCGCAGAACAGTCTGCTGGAGAAGGGGCAGACAAAGAAGGAGAAAGGAGACTTCCCGATGAAAATAAAGGTATCCAATTATATTGCACAAAAACTGACGGAAAGCGGAATCAATCAGGTATTTACCGTGACCGGGGGAGGCGCCATGCATTTAAATGACGCTCTGGGACATCAGCCGGGGCTTCACTGCCTTTATCAGCATCACGAACAGGCCTGTGCCATAGCAGCTGAGGCTTATGCCAGAATCCACAATAAAATTGCTGCTTTATGTGTAACTACGGGACCAGGAGGAACCAATGCGATTACCGGAGTTGTCGGCGGGTGGCTGGATTCTATTCCCATGCTGATTTTATCAGGGCAGGTTCGCTATGATACCACAGCCCGCTGGACAGGGCTGGGAATTCGGGCTATGGGGGATCAGGAGTTTGATATTACCAAGGCCATTGACTGTATGACAAAATACAGTGAGATGGTGGTGGAGCCCATGCGAATTCGTTATTGCCTGGAAAAGGCTCTTTATCTGGCCCAGTCTGGCCGTCCGGGACCTGCATGGTTGGATATTCCGCTGAATGTTCAGGGCGCGTATGTGGATTCGGATGAGTTAATCGGGTTTGATCCTGCTGATTACGAGGCAGGCGGTACCGGCTGGGCCCTGGCAGAGGGACAGGCTCAGTATGGTATTGAGGAGGATATCGCAGGGAAGGGAGAGCACCGTCAGGTTCTTCCTTCGAAGGTCAGCAAAGAAACGGTTCGGACAATTCTGGAAAAGATCCGTCAGGCCCGCCGTCCGGTATTGAATGCAGGAAACGGAATCCGCATTGCTGGGGCTCATCAGGTCTTTTTGGAGGTTGCGGATATGCTGGGGATTCCGGTGGTAACTGGCTGGAACAGTCAGGACTGCGTTCCAGATGCACATCCACTGTATGCGGGAAGAGCCGGTAATATGGGAGATCGCCCGGGCAATCTGGCTGTTCAGAACAGTGATCTCGTATTCTCTGTGGGAAGCCGTCTCAGCATCCGTCAGGTGGGATATAATTATAAAACCTGGGCAAGAGAGGCCTGGATTATTTACTGTGACGCAGATGCAGAGGAGCTGAAAAAGCCCAGCGTTCATACAGATATGGCAGTTCATGCAGATGCAAGGGATCTGCTGGAGACAATGGCAGAGGTGCTGCGGGAGGAATACGCGGCAGGCGGCAAAAATCTTCCTGTGTTTGACGGCGGAGAGGGACTGCCGGGAATGAACTGGAATGAAACCTGCCGGATGTGGAGAGAGCGGTATCCTGTGGTTCTTCCAAAGCACCGGAAAGAGGAGCCGGGACGGGAGGCCAATGTCTATGCTCTGGTAGAGGAATTAAGCAGCCGTTTGAAGGAAAATCAGATTACAGTGGTGGGAAATGGTTCTGCCTGCGTGGTTGGAGGTCATGCTTACATTATCAAAAAAGGCCAGCGGTTTATCACCAATTCTGCCATTGCTTCTATGGGATATGATCTTCCGGCAGCTATCGGGACCTTTGTGGCTTCCCGGGATCCGGAATACCAGGAGGAGCCGTCAGCCAGAGAGGATATTATCCTGCTGACTGGAGATGGAAGCATTCAGATGAATCTTCAGGAGCTGCAGACGATTATTCATCACAGAATGCCGATTAAGATTTTCCTGATTAACAATGGGGGCTACCATTCTATTCGCCAGACTCAGAAAAATTTCTTTGGGGAGCCGTTAGTGGGCATTGGAGAGGACAGCCATGATCTGAGCTTCCCGGATATGGAGAAGCTGGCGGCAGCTTATGGATATCCTTATGTCAGAGCCTGCAGCAACGGAGAACTGGCCGGGGCAGTGGAGAAGACGCTGGCTCTGGAGGGGCCAGTAATCTGCGAGGTGTTTGTGACAACCGATCAGAATTTTGAGCCAAAGTCTTCAGCAAAGCGTCTTCCGGACGGAACCATGGTTTCTCCGCCGCTGGAGGATTTGTCTCCATTCCTTCCAGAGGAAGAGATGGATGCCATGATGATTATTCCAAGAATCAAAGAGTAAAGGATAGAATGATGAAGGTAATTGTAACAGGAGCTACCAGCTTTATCGGCACTGCGGCAGTACGCCTGCTTCTGCATCAGGGACACCAGGTCTGCGGAGTGGTCCGGCCGGGTTCAAAAAATCTTTCCCATTTGTGGGAGGCAGTGCCGGAAGCAGCCAGAGAGCGGCTGGCAGTGGCAGAGCTGGATATGAAGGAAATCAGAAAGCTGGAGCAGGCTCCGGAAGCAGCTGGAGCAGATGTCTGGCTTCACATCGGCTGGGACGGAGCTGGAAGCGATAACCGGATGAAGAGGCAGGTGCAGCAGGAGAATGTAAGGAATTCTCTGGAGGCTGTGCGGAGTGCAGCAGCTCTTGGATGCCGCCGGTTTCTGTTTACCGGTTCTCAGGCAGAGTATGGGGTGTATCATCAGGAAACAAGAGAGGATATGCCCTGCCGTCCTGTGTCAGAATATGGAATTGCCAAGGTGGATTTTGGCAGGCAGGCAGAGAAGCTTTGCCGGATGCTGAACATGGAGTATGTCCATGCCAGAATTTTCAGCGTATACGGGCCGGGGGATCATCCCTGGTCTCTGGTGCAGACCTGTCTGGAGACTTTTTGCCGGGGCGAAGAGATGAAGCTGGGAGAATGTACCCAGATGTGGAATTTTCTTTATATAGAAGATACGGCTGCTGCTCTGGTATGCCTGTTGACAGAAGGCCGTGCAGGTGTCTATAATATTGCAGGTAATGATACCCGCCCGTTGCGGGCTTATATTGAAGAAATGTATGAAATATGTGGAAAAAAGGGAACCTTCCGATATGGAGAACGGCCGCAGAATGCGGAGGGGCCGGCAGATTTGATGCCGGATATCGGGAAAATATGCCGGGAAACCGGGTGGAGGCCTGTGACCACATTTGCGGAGGGAATCTATGAAACATTGCATAGCCTGCGGGCATAGTCTGCCGGAAACTGCCCTGTTTACGCTGAAACAGGCGCCGGCTTCCGCTCAGGATATTCCTGACAGGGAAAATGTAGAAGAGGATCAGGGGGTGGATCTGCCGCTGTATCAGTGCAGCTGCTGTGGTCTGGTGCAGTTTGACTGCCAGCCGGTTTCCTATTATAGAGATGTAATTCGGGCCGGCGGATATTCAACTACTATGACAGAGCTGAGAAGAAAGCAGTACCGCCATCTGATTGATACCTGGCATCTGAACAGGAAAAAGTTTATCGAAGTCGGATGCGGACGTGGGGAATTTCTGAAGGTGCTGACGGAGTTTCCAGTGGAGGTTTATGGAATGGAGCATCGGGAGGCGCTGGTGGAGGAAGCGGTCAAAGCTGGTCTTTCCGTGTGGAGAGAGTTTCCGGAGACTGCGGATCAGCAGTTTCAGAATGGCCCCTTTGATGTGTTCTTATCCTTTAATTTTCTGGAGCACCAGCCAGAGCCGGGAGTAATGCTTGAGGCCATTTACCACAATCTTTCCGAGGGCGGTATGGGCCTTGTGACAGTGCCTGCCTTGGAGTATATTCTGGAACAGGGCAGTTATTATGAGCTGATTCGGGATCATCTGGCGTATTATTCCTTTGAAACCCTGCGGGCTCTTTTGGAAAAGTATGGCTTTGCTGTACTGGAGGAGGAGATGATCAACCGGGATACCATTTCCATGATTGTCAAAAAGAAACCGGACTGGAGTTTTGAGTCTTCTGCGCAGCGGAAAGACGAAGCGGCGGAGGCGGTTTCGGAAAACCTTCAAAATCCAGACTGGAATTCAGGGGCAGCTTTGGTTTCTGTAGATCCTTTGACAGATGGATACCGGGTTGTGATGGATGAGACCACGAAACTGATGGAACGGCTTCACCAGGAAGACAAGACCTTTGCCCTGTGGGGAGCAAGTCATCAGGGATTTACTCTGGCGGCGACAACGCCCCTGGGAAGCCGGGCAGAATATATGATTGATTCGGCTCCGTTTAAGCAGGGAAAATTTGCCCCTGCTTCCCATCTTCCCATTGTGGCTCCGGATGAGTTTTTTGCCAATCCTGTGGATGTGGTTCTTATTACAGCGCCGGGATATACGGATGAAATTGCAGGTATTATCCGGGAGCGGTTTGGCAGCGATGTGGAAATTTGCGCCATGCGGACCAACCGGGTAGAATGGCTGTAATGTCTCAGTGAAAATGTAACAGTTCAGCCTTGCATCTTCTTGCCCGCTTACAGCGGACAAGAAGCTTTAGGAATCCACGCAAGGCTGAACTGTTACGTGAAAATTGATGGATGACAGAAGTACAGAAGGAGAGAGCATGAGAAATCTGGAGGGACAGAGGATTGTGATAACCGGGGCAACCGGGTTTATCGGAAGAAATGTGGCAGAGCAGCTGCTGGCACAGGGGGCAAGAGTATTTGCTCTGGTGCGCCCGGAATCCAGACAGCGGAGAAGTCTGCCGGTTCATGAACATTTAACCTGGATTGAGGCCACTATGGAGGAGGCAGAAAGCTGCGCTCCCCTGATTGGACATGCAGATGGATTTCTGCATTTTGCCTGGGGCGGGGTGAACCGTGAGGAAATCGATTCGCCGGAGGTTCAGGCATCTAATGTGGACGGTTCTCTGGCGTGTCTGGAGGCGGCCCGGAAGTTGGGATGTCAGGTTTTTATGGATGCGGGATCAAGGGTAGAATATGGAATTACCGCTGATGGAACCATGGAGGAAGCTATGGAGTGCCATCCGGTCAATGCCTATGGAAGAGCCAAGCTGGAATTTGCCAAAAAGGCAGAGGCATTCTGTAGTCAGAACCAGATGACCTTCTATCATCTGCGGTTTTTCAGTGTTTACGGAACAGGGGATCATCCCTGGTCGATTATTTCCACGTTGGTGAGAGAGCTTCCCCAAAACCATAAAGTAAGCCTAAGCGCCTGTCTCCACAGGTGGAATTTTATGGAGATTTCAGATGCAGCCCGGGCAGTGACAGAGCTGTACCGGTTTTCCGATCTCCACGAGGGTGAATGCCGCGTGGTCAACGTAGCCTCAGAGGATACCAGAACTTTGCGGGAGTTTGTGGAGGAAATCCACAGAATCTGCGGAGAAAAGGGAAGTCTGGAGTACGGTACTTTTGTGCAGGCAAAGGAAGGCGCTCTGTCGATCTGCCCTGTGGTTCGGCAGCTGAAGGCGCTGACAGAGGAGACCTGGCAGGAGCAGGTTTCCTTTAAAAAAGGAATCCGGCGAATGCTGGAGGAGGAATACGGAGGTTAACATGAAAAAAATCAGTGTGCTGATTCCCTGTTATAATGAAGAGGAAAATGTGGAGCCAATCAGCCAGGCTGTGATAGAAACTCTGGAGCGGGATCTGCCCCGGTATGATTATGAACTTGTATTTATTGACAATGACTCCCGGGACAATACGCGTCCCATTCTTCGCCGTCTTTGCCAGGAAAATCCGAAAATCAAGGCGATTTTTAATGCCAGAAATTTCGGACAGTTTAATTCTCCCTACTATGGTATGCTGCAGGTAACGGGAGACTGTGTGATTGAGATGGTTGCGGATTTTCAGGATCCGGTAGATATGATTCCCAAGTATGTGAAGGCATGGGAAGAGGGATATAAGATTGTAATTGGAATTAAGACCAGCAGTAAGGAGAGCCGGGTTATGTATGCTCTGCGTTCTCTGTATTACAAGACCATTAAAAAGCTGTCAGATGTGGAGCAGATTGAACATTTTACCGGTTCAGGACTGTATGACAGGGATTTTATTGAGGTTCTGCGGAATTTAAACGATCCTACGCCTTTTCTTCGGGGAATTGTGGCGGAGCTGGGGTATAAAAGAAAGGAAATTCCCTACGAGCAGCCGAAACGCAGGGCAGGAAAGACCCACAATAATTTCTACCGGCTGTATGATGCAGCCATGCTGAGTATTACCTCCTATACGAAGGTGGGACTGCGGCTGGCTACCTTTCTGGGAGCGGCCTGCGGTGTGATCAGCATGGGAGTCGCTCTTGTTTATCTGGTTATGAAGCTGGTCTGGTGGGACAGATTTGCAGCAGGTATGGCGCCGCTTTTAATTGGAATGCTGTTTCTGGGCTCTGTCCAGATGTTTTTCATTGGTATGGTAGGCGAGTACGTGCTGGCGATTAACCAGCGAGTGATGCGCAGGCCCCTGGTTATTGAGGAAGAGCGTCTGAATTGGGACAGTACAGAGGGAAAAGGACAAAAAGCTGATGAAGTATAAGATAGATGTAGTAAGAATCCGGGAAAATTCCATAGAGCTGAATGGCTGGGTGATTGGAAAGACACCCCAGTCCCGGGCGGAATTCCAGGTTCAGGACGGAAACCGGGAACCGGTGGAATTTCGTTATGTGGCAACCAGACGGGATGATGTAAGTCAGATTTATTATAAGCAGGTGTATGACCGGGATTATGGATTTGATATCCGTTTCCCCTACACCCGCGGCGCAGATTACTGGCTTTTGATTCGCTGTGACGGAAAAACGGCCCGGATCAAATTCAATGAAGAGCTGATTGCCAAGCGGGCCAGCGTGGCTCATAAGCGAATGGAGAAAATCCGGGATCTGATGAATATGGAGACAGTCCGGGTGGCTGTGGATTTCGGGAAAAAGCATGGTTTGAAGGCTCTGTTTTTAAAGTCCAAGCATAAGCTTCAGGGCCTGGACAATGATTATGATTACGGCGAGTGGTACGATCTGACCAAACCGACAGAGGAGGAGCTGAAACGTCAGAGAGAAACAACGCTTCCTTCTGAGCCGCTTCTTTCGGTGGTGATACCTGCCTATAAGACTCCGGAGAAGTATCTTCGCGAAATGCTGGATTCTATTCTGGCGCAGACCTACAAAAACTGGGAGGTTTGTCTTGTGAATGGAAGTCCTGCCGGAGAGGGAAAGATTGTGGAACGGGTGATGGCAGAGTACACAGCCCGGGACAGCCGTTTTCATTATAAGGATCTGGGAGAAAACCTGGGAATTTCCGGTAATACCAATGCAGCCATAGAGATGGCATCAGGAGATTTTGTGGTGTTGGCGGATCACGATGACACGATTCCGGAGCAGGCTCTTTTTGAGGTGGCTTCGGCTATTAATGAGCATCCTGGCTGCGATGTGATTTATTCAGATGAGGATAAGCTGGATATGGACGGCGGCGCTCTTTTTGATCCGCATTTTAAGCCGGATTTCAATCCGGACCTTCTGACCAGTGTAAACTATATCTGCCATTTGTTTGTGGTAAAACGGACGCTGCTGGAACAGGTAGGCGGCTTCCGAAATGAATATGACGGAGCTCAGGACTATGATTTTATTTTCCGGTGCACGGAGGCAGCAAAGGAGATTTATCATATTCCCAGAGTTTTGTATCACTGGCGCTGCCATCAGGATTCTACGGCCAGCAATCCGGAAAGCAAGCTGTATGCCTTTGAGGCAGGAGCCAGGGCAATTATGGCTCATTATGAGCGATGCGGCATTCCGGCAGAAGCTGTGGAAAAGGGTGTGGACTACGGAATTTATCATACCCGTTTCCGGATTCCGGGAGAACCGCTGGTATCTGTAATTATTCCCAATAAGGATCATGCGGCAGATCTGGATCTGTGTATTCGTTCCATTATAGAAAGAGCCACCTACAAGAATCTGGAATTTGTGGTGATTGAAAATAACAGCACCGAGTCAGAGACCTTCACATACTATGAAAAGCTGCAGAAGGAATTTCCGCAGGTTCGGGTTGTGTGTTGGGAAAGAGAATTTAATTATTCTGCGATTAATAATTTCGGCGCGCAGTTTGCAGAGGGAGAGTATCTGCTGTTTTTAAATAATGACACAGAGATTGTGTCTCCCGGCCTGTTTGAGGAGATGCTGGGCTTCTGCCAGCGTCCGGAGGTGGGCATTGTAGGAGCAAGACTGCTCTATCAGGATGATACGATTCAGCATGCAGGGGTGGTGATTGGTTTTGGAGGCATTGCCGGTCATACCTTTATCGGACTTCATGAGGCAGAAAACAGCTATTTCCACAGAGCAATGTGCGCTCAGGACTACAGTGCGGTGACAGCAGCCTGTATGATGACAAAGGCAGAGGTATTCCGTCAGGCCGGCGGATTTACTGAGGAGCTGGCGGTTGCCTTCAATGATATTGATTATTGTATGAAGGTACGGGCTCTGGGAAAACTGGTGGTTTATGCGCCTTACGCTGTGATGCATCACTATGAGTCGAAATCACGGGGACTGGAGGATACTCCAGAGAAGGTGGCGCGATTTAACCGGGAGGTTGCTGTTTTTGCCCGCCGGTGGCCGGATATTCTGAAAAACGGAGATCCCTATTACAATCCGAACCTGACGCTTCGCAAATCAAATTTTGCTCTGCGGGATCTGCTGAAGGAAAAGATTGGAGAGCCCTATAAGCTGGAAGGATAGATTTGGAAAAGTGAGATACAATATGGAAAAGAAAGTAACAGTGATTATTCCTAATTATAACGGACTGAAGTTTATGGAACCGTGTATGGCGGCTCTGAAGGGGCAGACCAGTCAGGAATTTGACGTGCTGGTGGTAGATAACGGATCCACAGACGGAAGCGCAGAATGGCTGAAGGAGCATCAGATTCCCGGTATTTTCCTGAAGGAGAATACCGGGTTTTCCGGTGCTGTTAATGCAGGAATCCGGGCTTCCCGGACGCCTTATGTGATTCTTTTAAACAATGACACAGAGGCAGAACCGGATTATATCGAAGAACTGGTAAAGGCAATAGAACAGTCGCCCCGCATATTTTCTGTAAGCCCCAGAATGATTCAGATGCACCGCAGAGAACGGATGGATGACGGCGGTGATATGTACAGCATTATGGGCTGGGCCTATCAGAGAGGTGTGGGTCAGGAAATTGAACGTTATGAACGTCCCTGCCATATTTTTTCTGCCTGCGCCGGCGCGGCGATTTACCGCCGGGAGATTTTTGAGGAAATCGGATATTTTGATGAAATGCATTTTGCATATCTGGAAGACATTGATGTGGGATACCGGGCGAAAATTGCGGGATACTATAATAGATATTGCCCCAGCGCCATTGTGTATCATGTGGGAAGCGGAACCAGCGGCTCCAAATATAATTCCTTTAAGGTGCGGCTGGCGGCCCGCAATTCTGTATATTTGAATTACAAAAATATGCCGCTGCCTCAGCTCTTTGTAAACAGTATTCCCATCCTTTTGGGGGTGGTTGGAAAATATCTGTTTTTTAAGAAACGGGGATTTGAGAAGGAGTATCTGGACGGTATTGCCGAGGGACTGCGGACAGTAAAGCATACAAAAAAGGTTCCCTACAAAAAAGAAAATTTCAAAAATTATCTGGCGATTGAGTGGGAACTGATTTACGGTGCGGCTTTGTATATTTATGAGTTTTCCAGACGCCATCTGAACGGTTAAATTATGACAGCGCCGGAGAACAGGGGACGCAGCAGAGCGGGAAAAAAGGAATAAGAAAGAAACGTCTCTGATATTTAAGAAAAAATTTATAGAGTTCAGTGTTAAAATCGTGTATAATCGTTACCATTAAGTTACTATGCAGTTTGGAACCGGGGCAGTGCTGGCCCAGGAACTGGAAACAAGGTGGATCCTATGATAAAAGATAACCAGACCAGGTTTAACCGCCTGCACGTTCTTTTAGACGCGCTTGTGATTGCCGCGGCCTATATTCTCAGCTGGTTTATTTTCCTGAAAATCGGAATGTTCGGTAAGGCGGGAATCCTGCCTACCTGGTTTTATATGAGCGCACTGGTCATCATTGTGCCGGTGTATCTTCTTTTGTATACATTTTTTAAACTGTTTACTCCCAAGCGGGTACAGGGCAGAAGGCTGGAATTTGCCAATATTTTTAAGGCCAACCTGATCGGTCTGTTTCTATTTGGGACAATTCTGTATCTGGGAAGGGAGAATCCCTACCTGCATCATTTTTCAGCAAGGCTGGTGGGCGGTTTTTTCCTGATTAATATTGCAGCCGAGACTCTGGAGCGGTATCTGATTCGGAATATGCTCCGCTCTATTCGCTCCAAGGGCTACAACCAGAAGCATGTTCTTTTGGTTGGTTACAGCCGGGCTGCGGAAGGATATATTGACCGTGTGTTATCCAATCCAGAGTGGGGATATCAGATCCAGGGAATTCTGGATGATCACCGGGAGAAGAATGAAGAGTACCGTGGAATTAAGATTATTGGTCCGGTCAGCAATCTGAAATCGATTCTGGATCTGAACTTAATGGATGAAATTGCCATTACTTTAAGTATTGGTGATTACGGCGATCTGGAGCAGCTGGTGGCAGAATGTGAAAAGTCCGGAGTCCATACAAAATTTATTCCGGACTACAATGGAATTATTCCTACAAAGCCTTATACAGAGGATTTGCAGGGACTTCCAGTCATCAATATCCGCAGAGTTCCGTTAAATGATTTGCTGAATGCCACTGTCAAGCGGATTGTAGATATTTTCGGCGCAGTAGTTGCTCTGGTTCTGTTTTCTCCGATTATGCTGGTGACAGCAGGGCTGATTAAGCTGACCTCCCCTGGGCCGCTGATTTATAAGCAGGAACGGGTAGGACTTCACAATCGGCCCTTTAATATGTACAAGTTCCGTTCTATGGAGGTGCAGGAGCCTGACAAGGAAAAGGGAAAATGGACGACGCCCCATGACCCCAGAGTGACGCCGGTGGGACGGTTTATCCGAAAGACCAGCATCGACGAGATGCCGCAGCTTTTCAATGTGCTGCTGGGGGATATGAGCCTGGTGGGGCCGAGGCCGGAGCGGCCGTTTTTTGTGGAAAAGTTTAAAGAAGAAATTCCCCGCTATATGATTAAGCACCAGGTTCGTCCGGGGATGACCGGATGGGCTCAGGTCAATGGATACCGCGGCGACACTTCGATTGTCAAGCGGATTGAGCATGACCTGTATTATATTGAAAACTGGACCCTGGGATTTGATTTCAAGATTTTATTCCTGACATTTTTCAAGGGTTTCATTAATAAAAATGCCTATTGATTTCCTGGTGGAAAGAGGCAGTAAGCCAGACAGAAAGAGGTACGTCAATGAATCGTGATTTTGATGAGGAGTTAGGGCGCAGCAGACAGGATGGCCGGAGACGGGAAACAGGATCCCCGGACAGCCGGGCAGAGCATTCCGGCGGGCGCAGAGGTGAAACAGGAAGCGGTGCGTATTCCAGAAGACACAGCAGCCACAGAGCCGGATACGGAACGGCAGGAGCTGATTACCGCAGTGAACAGGAGCTGTGGGAGGAGAGAAAACGCCGTCAGCTGCATCAGGAGGAGGCAGGTGAGTCTGAAGCCTTTTCTGGAAGAACAGAACGCAGCTTCGGAAGCGAGGAGCGCACAGGACGGGGCAGAAGCAGGGCAGCAACCTCCAGAGGCAGAGGCGCACGTCCGGAGACGGGAAGGGCACAGTCCTCCCAGACCAGATATAGTGCACGTCAGACGGCAGCTGGAGCAGACGGGCTGTCTCCCAGAGTTCAGGCGCAGATTCAGAAGAAAAAAAGACGTTGCCGTCTGATCATTATGATTGCTGCAGAATGTATTGCTCTGGCTCTGATTTTCGGTTACGGTTTTGTGGCCAGAACGATGGCAAAGATTCAGCGTCCGGAGAATTTCAATATGGACAGCATTGCTACCAATGAGATTTCTGAGGATGTGGCAGAGCAGATGAAGGGCTATTGGACCATTGCTCTGTTTGGTGTGGATTCCCGGGGCAATGTTGTGACCAAGGGAACCAATGCGGATGTTAATATGATCTGCAATATTAATCGGGATACAGGAGAGATTAAGCTGGTTTCTGTATACAGAGACACATATTTGAATGTTTCTAAGGAAGGCACCTACAATAAGCTGAATTATGCCTATGCTGTAGGCGGGCCAGAACAGGCGATTGAGACTCTGAACCGGAACCTGGATTTGGAAATCAACGACTATATGACCTTTAACTGGAAGGCAGTGGCAAATGCCATTGATATTCTGGGAGGCGTAGATATTGAACTGAGCAAGGCGGAATTTTATTATATTAACTCCTTTATTACAGAGACAGTAAAAGCAACAGGTATTGGTTCTCATCAGCTGACCCACGCTGGAATGAACCACCTGGACGGCGTACAGGCTGTAGCCTATGGGCGTCTCCGTTTGATGGATACGGATTTTGCCCGGACGGAGCGTCAGAGAAAGATTGTGCAGCAGGCCTTTGAGAAAGCGAAAAAGGCAGATTTCCAGACACTGTACGTTTTGATTGGAACGGTCTTTCCACAGGTTTCTACCAGTATCTGGGTGGATGATATGGTGAATAATGCAAAGAATATCAGCAAATTCCATCTGGGTGAAACCACAGGCTTCCCTCAGGCCCGGGGCAATGCCAACATCAAAAAGAAAGGTGATGTGGTAGTTCCGGCAACACTGGAAAGCAATGTAAAGAAGCTTCATGAGTTCCTGTATGGCAATACAGATTATACTCCTTCTGAAACCGTAAAGAAAATCAGTACAAAAATTGCCTCTGATACGGGAATTTACAAGGAAGGCCAGTATGTAGATAAGGTAGGAACAGACGGAGGTGTGATTCAGCCGCCGAAGACAAAGCCGGCAGAAACACAGAAAGAAGAGACAGAATCTGCAAAAGAAACAAAGGAAACAGCAGAAGAAGGTTATCAGTATGTTTATGTAAAGGATGAAAATGGAGAGCGTGTCCGTAAAAAGATAAAGATGGAGACTAATGCAGACGGCGAATACGTAAAGTGGGAAACGGATGCAGACGGATATCTGACGGATGAGCGCGCCCCGTCTCAGACGCTTGATCCTGCAGAAACGGATGAAAATGGAAATCCAAAGGAAACTACAGGAAGAGACTGGATCCGTCCGACGGAGACAGATGCAGACGGCAATTATATTACAAATCCGAATGAAACGGCTCGTCCGGGAGAATCTTCTTCTGGAAGCGGTGTACTTCGTCCGGGAGAGTCTTCCTCCGGAAATGGTACATCAGTTCGTCCAGGAGAGACTTCTTCTGGAAATGGCACTTCAGTTCGCCCAGGAGAGA
Organism: Lachnoclostridium sp. Marseille-P6806; assembly: GCF_964238185.1. Taxonomy (NCBI): domain Bacteria; kingdom Bacillati; phylum Bacillota; class Clostridia; order Lachnospirales; family Lachnospiraceae; genus Lachnoclostridium; species Lachnoclostridium sp. Marseille-P6806. Next base: position 180,283 of record NZ_CAXSLG010000003.1, on the reverse strand, counting down.
CAACCTCCGGCAATGGAACGCCGACCCGCCCGGGAGGAAGCAGTTCCGGTTCTCAGGAGACAGGGGCTATCAGACCGACAGCGCCGGAAGGCTCGTCTGGATCCAGACCTGGAAATGTGACAGATGCGCCGGGAACCATTGCAACTACAGGCTCTGCAGAAAACGGCGGCCCGGGAGGCAGCTCACAGAATACTGCTCCAACCGTCTCCCCAGGTCCTGGGGGCGGTGAGACCTCGATTGTTCCTACAGCGGGAACAGGCGTAGTGGCAGGACCGGGACAATAAGATGCCCCCGTCCTGAACAGTTATATATTTTCAAAAAACAGGACTGATACGGCGGTTCGGGCAGTTATCTGCCTGAGACCGCCGTAAAATTTAAAAAACCACAGGAATTCACATACAAACAATAATTCCATCACATTTTCGACACAAAATCACGATATAGTTTCCATATAAGAAAAAAGAAAACAAAAACAGCTTAGAGAAGATACAGGAAGGAAAAGACATACGAGCTGTTGCGTCATATATGGAAATCGAGAAAGGAGATTGTGAGTATGTTTGATAACGAAAAAAATGGATATTGGGAAAATGGAAGCGGAGCGGGAAACCAGAGCGCAGATCAGGACGGCTATGTAAGGCCAGAGAGCCAGAGCGCAGACCAAGGCGGCTATGTAAGGCCAGAGAGCCAGAGCACAGACCAGGGCGGCTATGTACGGTCAGAAAGCCAGAGTGCAGATCAGGACGGCTATGTAAGAACAGAGAGCCAGAACACAGACCAGGGCGGCTATGTACGGTCAGAAAGTCAGAGCGCAGACCAGCAGGAGGCTTATACAAAACGGGACTACAGGAATACTTCCTATATTCCTCAGGAGAGAGAGCATCACGGAAAGAGGAAAGGTTCTATGGCTTTAAAAGTGGCTGGAGTAACTGCGGCAGCACTTTTATTCGGAACAGTAGCCGGAGGAACTATGTTTGCTGTGAATACAGTAGGCGAACTGGTAAAGGGCCGTTATACAACAGAAAGCACATCTGAGCCAGTGACTGTGGCTCAGGCAGAAACAGAAGGAAATTCTGCCTCAGGCGGGACTTCCGGAAATGGCGGAGCGCCGGTAACTCCGGCGATTCAGACGGATGTTTCCTCTATTGTAGAAAAAGCAATGCCGTCAGTAGTTGCCATTAACAACACCATGCTTCTTCAGCAGCAGACCTGGTTTGGTCCAAGCCAGACCATTGAGGTTCCAAGCAGCGGCTCTGGAATTATTGTGGGACAGAATGATGAAGAGCTTCTGATTGTTACGAATAATCATGTAGTTGAGGATTCCAAAGAGCTGACGGTTACCTTTATTGATAATGAACCAGTGACAGCAGCCATTAAGGGAACAGACTCAGATTCCGATCTGGCAGTGATTGCAGTGAAGCTCAGCGATATTCCGGCTGAGACTATGAGTCGGATTAAAGTAGCAACTATGGGTGATTCTGATGCTTTGAAAGTTGGTCAGGGCGTAATTGCCATCGGAAATGCATTGGGATACGGACAGTCTGTAACAGTGGGGTATGTCAGCGCCCTGAACCGTGAGGTTCATGCAGAGGATGACACAACCAGACATCTGCTTCAGACAGACGCTGCCATTAACCCGGGCAACAGCGGCGGCGCACTGTTAAATATGAATGGCGAGGTTATCGGCATTAACGCTGCTAAATATTCTTCTACAGAGGTAGAGGGAATGGGATACGCAATTCCTGTTTCTCAGGCGCAGGATATTATCAATGAACTGATGAACAAGAAAACCAGAGTAGCTGTAGATGAAAGAAAACAGGGATATCTGGGCATTCAGGGACAGAATATTGATGAGACGGCAGCAGCTATGTATGGTATGCCGCGGGGTATTTATGTATATAAGATTACGGAAGACAGTGCAGCATCCCGCTCAACACTGAGAGAAAAAGATATTATTACCAAGTTCGACGGTCAGACTGTTCGTACTATGGAGGATTTAAAGGAAATGCTGACCTATTATGAGGGCGGTGACACAGTAAATCTTACAGTACAGTCTCTGGAAAATGGACAGTATATGGAACGTACTGTGGAAATTACACTTGGAACAAAGCCGGCTCCGGAAACCAACTAAAAAGGAGTCAGATAGAAATTGCTGGATAGAAAACAGCAGGTGAAAGCAGATACTCAGAGTGTTTTGATACACCCTGAGTATTTGCGTACAAAGTAAAGGTTCAGGAAAGGGATTAAGAGGATGGAAGAAAAGGAACTGCGTACCGGAACAGAAGAGGGAAAGGATTCCGGGGCTGAGGAGAAAGACGGACAGGAGTATGAGAAGATCTGCTACATTTGCCGTCGGCCGGAGAGTAAGGCTGGCAGTATGATTGTGATGCCGGGCAATATGTGTCTGTGCCATGACTGTATGCAGAAAGCATTCGATTCAATTATGGGCGGAGGTATGAATATACCGGGAATGGATTTATCCAAGGTGGATTTTTCTAAAATATCGGGAATGCCCTATATGAATATGAATTTCTCTGTTCCGCCGGAGGGGGTGGATACGGAGCATGCAGGAATTGCTCCCAGACAGCAGCTGAAGAAAAAGAAGAAAAAAGAAGGGCCGGAATTTGAATTGAAGGACATTCCGGCGCCTCATGTGATCAAGCAGAGATTAGATGAATATGTGATTGGCCAGGAACGGGCAAAGAAGGTCATTTCTGTGGCAGTGTACAATCACTATAAGCGGGTATACGCGGAGGATTTGAGAAATTCTGGAAAAAATCAGGAGGCGGCACAGGAAGACGTGCGGATTGAAAAGTCCAATATTCTTATGGTAGGCCCTACTGGAAGTGGGAAGACCTATCTGGTAAAAACCCTGGCAAGGCTTTTGGATGTGCCCTTAGCCATTGCGGACGCTACCTCTCTTACAGAGTCAGGTTATATCGGAGATGATATTGAAAGCGTTGTGTCAAAGCTTCTGGCAGCAGCAGGCAATGATGTTCAGCGGGCAGAACACGGAATTATTTTTATTGATGAGATCGACAAAATTGCCAAGAAAAAAGAAACCAATACCAGAGATGTCAGCGGAGAATCGGTTCAGCAGGAACTTCTAAAACTTCTGGAGGGCAGTACAGTTGAGGTACCGGTAGGCTCCAATCAGAAAAATGCCCTGTCACCGATGGCGACGGTAAATACAGATAATATTCTGTTTATCTGCGGAGGCGCATTCCCGGATCTGGAAACAATTATCAGGGAGAGGCTGGCAAAAGCGACTTCCATGGGTTTTGGTGCTCAGCTCAAGGACAGTGTGGATGAGGCAGAAAATGTACTTCGCCAGGTAACAAGCGAAGATCTGCGGGCCTTCGGTATGATTCCAGAGTTTTTAGGACGTCTGCCTGTGGTAGTGACTCTGGATAAGCTGACAGAGGATATGCTGGTTCGGATTTTGAAGGAACCGAAGAACGCGATTTTGAAACAGTATATCCGTTTACTGGAGATGGATGAGGTGAAGCTGGTCTTTGATGATGAGGCTCTGCGGTGGATTGCAGCAGAGGCTCTGAAACGGGAAACAGGAGCCAGAGCACTGCGGGCAATTCTGGAAGAATATATGCTGGATATTATGTATGAAATTCCCAAGGATCCTAATATCGGTTCTGTAGTCATTACACGCCCCTATTTGGAAAAAAGCGGCGGCCCTATGATTCAGATGCGGGGTTAAATTATTCCCGCATCTGCAGAAAACTCTGATAGAGATTCAGCATTCCGAAGCCCCATTGTCGGTTGGGCCACGAAAAACCGGGATTTCTGTCAGCGCCGCGGATGAGAATGGCTTTCAGAGAGGTACTGGTCAGAGTTTTGTCATTTCCGCCAGTAATGCCCCAGGAGAGGAGAACAGCAGCAGCACCGGCTGTAATGGCAGCAGCAACAGAGGAACCGGTGCGCCATGTAAGAACCGGAGTTTTTGTTTCTGCTTCCTTTTCCGTTTGTATGGCAGGCCCCTGGACACGGACGCCGGGAGCGGCCAGATCAGGTTTTATTTGTCCGTCTCTGGTGTAGCCACGGCTGCTGTGAATATAAATGCTGTTATTCGAGTGATTAAAGGTACTGACTGTAGCAGGCATCAGGCCGTTTCCCGGATCTGTAATCGTTGTGTCTGGATCTGGACGGAGAAAAATCGTCTCTTCTGAGACAAAACCATGCATGGGGAGCCACATATGGAACTGACCGTGGATAGAGAGGACAGGATATACACGAATATGCCAGATTCCCTGAGCCGGCGTTTCAAACCGCATAAAAATCAGCTGACTCCCGGAGTTGGTCTCATTAGGCAGATAGGACAGGGAAATCCGGGAGGAGTCCAGGCGAAAGGGAATGACGGTGTCATTTCCCAGAACCAGAGGAATTCGTTCTACAATTTCCCCAGAGGGAGAAACAAAGCCTACTGTGTACAGCTCTGGATTTTTTGCCCACATTTCCAGGCAGAAGCCGGCGTCTCCAGATCCTACCCGAATTTCCACATCATCGAAATCCTGATTTTCGGAAATTCCTCCAAAATAGTGGTGGTGATAGCCAGCTTCATTTCCTGCGCCTGCAGACAGAAAGAACCCCTGGGTTCCAATTAGATCCTGAAGCTGGAGGGAAAGCGGAGAGGTGCCGTCATGGGCTCCCTGAGAGGTTCCTGCGCCCAGATAGATGACCAGAGGCATCTGATACTGGCTGGCCAGCCCCAGAAGATAGCTGACAGCCGCCATAATATCATTTTCCTGATAGGCCGGGATCTCCGGGCGAATCAGAAAAAAGTCCCGCAGATACTGTTTTGCGGGCTTTAATTTTACTACAGCAAGGGAAGACTCTGGAGCCGCGCCGGAAAAAGGCTCCGGAAGACTGATCTGGTTTCCGGCAGCAACGCCTGCCATAAAAGTGCCGTGGCCGTCTGTATCACGGCTTGGAACAATTTTATAAGGCTCTTCAGAGGAAAGAGCCTGGTTGATCTGTTCCTGACTGTAGACGGTTCCATATAAGGGCTGAAAGCCTGGAACTGGCTCTGGCGCTGACTCTCCAGAAACAGACTGATCCCAAATGTTATAGATACGGGTGGTGCCATCAGCTTTGCGAAACAGCGGGTTGGTATAGTCGATGCCTGTATCGATAAAGCCGATTAAAACACCGCGGCCTGCAGCATTTAAAGCAGGCTGTTCAAATACAGGAGAGATTCCGCTGACTTCCAGAGCAGTTGTGTCCTGAAGCCCGTAAAGCTTTGGAATATTTTCGTAGGAATAGCGGGAAAGGGTTAAGGGGAGAGCCTGCTCCAGAGGAAGATGAAAAATGGCAAAATCACGGCTGACGTAATTGAAACAGCGACGGTCTTTCTGATCAGGCATTTGCCAGGGAGAACGGGCAGGGTACCGGACAATAAAATCCGCGAAATCCTCTGATGCAGGAGAAAAATCACAGAGCTTCATTTTTTCACCTTAATATTCTTTGTATGTAACAGTTCGCCTTATGTGGATTCAGGCATTAAAACTCTTATGAAAGCAAACTTTCAACGAGTTTTCCTGACTGAATCCCCGCAAGGCTGAACTGTTACCTTTGTATTATTATTATGTAAGAACAGGGAGAAATGAGAATAAATTGACGGATATTTTGGAACATAGTAAAATAAAAACTATCACAGAGAACAGGGGGACATCAGCATGGTATTAGCGGCAATTATTGCGCTGCTGGCAGCAGCAGATTTAATCGTGAAGGAATGGATAGAACGGCAGAAGCCGGAGAGTTTTCCGCGGCCGGTGGCAAAAACAGGAGAGCGGCTCTGGCTGTACCGCAATCACAATGGAGGCTTTCCCTTTGGCTTTATGGAAAAGCATGGAGAGATGGTGAGAGGCGTTCCGCTGGCTGTGATTTCCTGCCTCAGCGGTTTTTTGCTCTGCTTGATGCAGAACCGGGGACATAAAGGCCAGAAGGCAGGTCTGGTTCTGGTGCTGGCAGGAGGAATCAGCAATCTCTATGATCGCTGTGTCCGCCGTTATGTGGTAGATTATGCAAATCTGCGTTTTGGATTTCTGAAAAAGGTGGTATTCAATCTGGGAGATCTGTTTGTACTGGCCGGGACGGTTCTTCTGATGATTCTCCAGCTTCCGGAGACTGGCAGAGGCAAAAAGAAAATGCCGCAAAAATCAAGACGGTGCCTTTCCTGATAAACATAAATTGTAACTGTTCAGGACGGGGCATCTTCTTGTCCGGCAAAGCCGGACAAGAAGCATCGGAGATTCCTCCGATGTGAGAGCCGGCAGGAAAACTCGCTTACAAGCAAGCTTGACACGAATTTTTCTGCCAGCTCTCCCGCTGTCCTGAATAGTTACCATAAATTTTTTGTAAAAACAAGGGAAAATTAGGGAAAACAGAAGGCTCTTTGGTTGACAGAAGATAGGAAACATTGTACAATGATAGGCAATTTACAAAAAAGGAGATTGATAGTATTTTATGTTAGACTCAGGCGACAGTGTGGGCATACGATTGGTTCTTGTGATTCTTTTGTTAAGTTTATCAGCATTTTTCTCTTCGGCAGAGACGGCGCTTACTACCGTAAGCAAGATGAGAATCCGAACTCTTGCTGAGGCAGGGGATAAGAAAGCCATTACCCTGATGAAGGTGATAGAGGACCCCGGGAAAATGCTCAGTATGATTCTGGTAGGCAACAACATTGTAAACCTTTCGGCATCGTCTATGATGACCACATTGACTATGGAGTTATTCGGCAGCAAAGCCGTCGGTGTGGCAACTGGTGTGCTGACCCTGCTGATTCTGGTGTTTGGTGAGATTACACCGAAGACCATGGCAACGCTCAATGCTGAGCGTCTTTCCCTGGCTTATGCAGGGATTGTGTACTGGCTGATGCGTCTGCTGACGCCGGTGATTTTTCTGGTAAACAAACTGTCTACGGCAGTAATGTTTCTTCTGCGGGTGGATCCGAACAAAAAGCCGGATGCCATTACAGAGGATGAGCTGCGCACCATTGTGGAGGTAAGCCACGAGGAGGGCGTGATTGAAAGCGAAGAAAAGAAGATGATCAACAATGTGTTTGATTTCGGAGACGCCGTAGCCAGAGATGTAATGGTTCCTCGAATTGACATGGTAATGGTGGACGTGAATGCCACCTATAAGGAGCTGATTGAGCTGTTCCGGAAGGAGCGTTTTACCAGAATTCCTGTTTATGAAAATTCCACGGACAACGTGATTGGTATTATTAATGTAAAGGATTTCCTCCTGTATGACAATGCGCAGAAGTTCTCTCTGCGGGATTTGTTAAGGCAGCCTCTTTATACTTATGAGTATAAAAAGACGGCAGAGCTGATGGTGGAGATGAGGAAAACCTCCAACAATATTATTATTGTTCTGGATGAATACGGCGCTACAGCAGGTCTGATTACTTTGGAGGATATGCTGGAGGAGATTGTTGGTGATATCCGGGATGAGTATGATGAGGACGAGGAGGACGAGGTAAAGGAGATTGCTCCTGACGAATATCTGGTCAGTGGTTCCGCTAAGCTGGATGATTTGAACGATCGTTTGGGCCTGGAACTGGAATCAGAGGACTACGACTCTATCGGTGGTCTTGTAATTGGTCTTCTGGAACACCTTCCGGAGGAGGGAGAGGAAGTTTCCTGTGAGAATATCCGCCTTGTGGTAGAGCATGTAGAGAAAAACAGAATTGATAAGATCCGGCTGTTTATTGAGCGGGAGGCAGAGAGTGAAGAGAAAAACAGACAGTCTGAGAGGGCTGCTGTTCATAGCATGGCAGGCGAGGCATAAAGCCCCGCCTGCTTTTGTGTCATAGGGAAAGTGTGTCCTATGACATAAAAACGTTCCGCGAGGATCGCCATAGGAAATTATGTTCTATGAGAACAAAAACGCTCTGTGGGGAAGCACGTGCGGTGAAAAAAGAGGTTTTTCCGAAAAGTGTCCACAGCCATATTCAGGTATGGAGATGTGCTAAGGACCCTGTAAAAAAGGTTTAGCTGAGGATTCCGCCAATAGCGCCTGCAGCGGTGCAAAGAAGCATCACGGTGGCTGTCCGGCTGGAAATAGGAGAAGCACCGTGACTTACTGCCTGGGAGAGAACAAAGAGTACTGCAAAATAAAGCAGTCCGCTGGAAAGTCCCCAGAAAAATCGTCGGCTTCCAGTTATTTTTCCGCATACAAAACCACCCGTCAGACAGGCAATGCCATAGACAGCGAAAACGGCCTGGTTGATTTGAGCCTCCTTTAGCTTTAATCGGTAGAGTGCGAAGGAAAGGGCTAAAAGCAGAAGGCCCGATACCATGTAGGAAACAAGAAGAGCGCGTATGAGCGCTCCTGTTTTGGAAGAATTCATGTAAGCAGCTTCCTTTTTGGGAGATTTACTTGATTTTATTCCAGGATGTCCCTGTTTATGACGGGGAAAGAAGGCACAAGGGGCTGAACGGAATTAAGATGTAAAAAAATGAAAAAGTATCTTGACAGCCATTTATAATCCGGATATAATGATATGGCGTGCAAAATCGCTTATATTTTTGCGCGTAAAAGCTGAAAGAAAAGAAACAGCAACCAACAGACAATATCACAGGAGGTGAAAAGAATGCCAACATTCAACCAGTTAGTGAGAAAGGGAAGACAGACAGCAGCAAAGAAGTCTACTGCACCGGCTCTGCAGAGAGGTTACAACTCCTTACAGAAGCGTGCTACTAACACTTCTTCTCCTCAGAAGAGAGGCGTCTGCACCGCAGTTAAGACTGCTACCCCGAAGAAGCCGAACTCTGCACTTCGTAAAATCGCCAGAGTACGTCTTTCCAACGGTATCGAGGTAACCAGCTATATTCCGGGTGAGGGTCACAACCTTCAGGAGCATAGCGTAGTTCTGATCCGCGGAGGAAGAGTAAAAGACTTACCAGGTACCAGATACCACATCATCAGAGGTACCCTGGATACCGCAGGTGTAGCAAACCGTAAGCAGGCTCGTTCCAAATACGGCGCTAAGAGACCGAAAGCAGCTAAGAAGTAATCAAAAGCTGCAAAGCTTCTGCGCAGCGTAAGCGCAGGAACGCAGGTTCCCGTTTCCGCCTTCTGGAGGAAAGTCAGGGAATGAATTGTACCACTAACGCAAGTAAAAAGTGATTGCGGAAGGCTTTTGGCGTTCCGTTATGTGCTGGAAGTTGATATTGACCTGTAGGTTGCAGGAAATATAAAATTACCGCACGAACACATTTTATGGAAACATGTGAGTACCGATGAGCTAATCAATTATTTATGATTAAGGAGGGAAGTAACGTGCCACGTAAAGGACATATTCAGAAAAGAGACGTATTGGCAGATCCTTTATACAACAACAAGGTTGTAACCAAGCTGATCAACAACATCATGCTGGATGGTAAGAAGGGTGTAGCCCAGAAGATCGTATACGGCGCATTTGCCCGTGTGGAAGAAAAGAGCGGCAAGCCGGCCCTTGAGGTCTTTGAAGAGGCTATGAACAACATTATGCCGGTTCTGGAAGTTAAGGCAAAACGTATCGGCGGCGCTACCTATCAGGTGCCGATCGAGGTTAAGCCGGAGAGAAGACAGACCCTGGCTCTGCGCTGGATCACCATGTTCTCCCGTAAGAGAGGCGAGAAGACCCAGGTTGAGAGACTGGCAAACGAGATTATGGATGCTGCAAACAATACCGGTGCATCTGTAAAGCGTAAAGAAGACATGCATAAGATGGCAGAGGCTAACAAGGCCTTCTCCCATTTTAGATTCTAATAGGAGGACAAAGCTTTGGCTGGAAGAGAATATCCGTTAGAGAGAACCAGAAATATCGGAATCATGGCTCATATCGATGCTGGTAAGACTACCACTACCGAGCGTATTCTGTATTACACTGGTGTAAACTACAAGATCGGTGATACTCATGAAGGTACCGCTACCATGGACTGGATGGCACAGGAGCAGGAGAGAGGTATTACCATTACTTCTGCAGCTACCACCTGCCACTGGACCCTGCAGGAAAACTGCAAGCCGAAAAAAGGCGCTCTGGAGCATCGTATCAACATCATCGATACTCCTGGACACGTAGACTTCACCGTAGAGGTTGAGCGTTCTCTGCGTGTACTGGACGGCGCTGTCGGTGTTTTCTGTGCTAAGGGCGGTGTAGAGCCTCAGTCTGAGAACGTATGGCGTCAGGCTGATACCTACAATGTACCCCGTATGGCATTCATCAATAAGATGGATATCCTGGGTGCAAACTTCTATGGAGCTGTAGAGCAGATTAAAACCAGACTGGGCAAGAATGCTATCTGCATTCAGCTGCCTATCGGTAAAGAAGATGAATTCAAAGGAATCATTGACCTGTTCGAGATGAAAGCTTACATCTACAACGATGATAAGGGCGACGACATCTCCATCATTGATATCCCGGAGGATATGAAGGATGACGCAGAGCTGTACCGCACTGAGCTGGTAGAGAAGATCTGCGAGCTGGATGATGACCTGATGATGCAGTACCTGGAAGGCGAGGAGCCGGCTGTTGAGGATTTAAAGAAAGTACTGCGCAAGGCAACCTGCGAGTGCGCAGCTGTTCCGGTATGCTGCGGTACTGCATACAGAAATAAAGGTGTTCAGAAGCTTCTGGATGCTATCGTAGAATTTATGCCGTCTCCGTTAGACATCCCGGCTATCAAGGGTGTTGATATGGATGGCAATGAGATCGAGAGACATTCCTCTGATGAGGAGCCTTTCTCCGCTCTGGCATTTAAGATTATGACTGACCCGTTCGTAGGTAAGCTGGCATTCTTCCGTGTGTACTCCGGTACCATGAATTCCGGTTCCTATGTTCTGAACTCTACCAAGGGTAAGAAAGAACGTGTTGGACGTATTCTGCAGATGCATGCAAACAAGAGACAGGAGCTGGAGAAGGTTTACTCCGGAGATATCGCAGCAGCTGTTGGTTTCAAGACCACCGGTACTGGCGATACCCTCTGTGACGAGCAGCATCCGGTAATCCTGGAGTCCATGGAGTTCCCGGAGCCGGTTATCGATATCGCTATCGAGCCGAAGACCAAAGCTGGTCAGGGCAAGATGGCAGAGGCACTGGCAAAACTGGCAGAGGAGGATCCGACTTTCCGTGCATCCACCAACCAGGAAACCGGCCAGACCATCATTTCCGGTATGGGCGAGCTGCATCTGGAAATTATCGTAGACCGTCTGCTGCGTGAGTTCAACGTAGAAGCAAACGTTGGTGCTCCGCAGGTAGCATACAAAGAGACCTTCACCAAGGCTGTTGATGTAGACAGCAAATATGCAAAGCAGTCCGGTGGACGTGGTCAGTATGGTCACTGTAAAGTACACTTTGAGCCCATGGATGCCAACGGCGAAGAGTTGTTCAAGTTCGAGTCTGCCGTTGTCGGCGGTGCTATTCCGAAGGAGTACATCCCGGCTGTCGGCGCTGGTATCGAAGAGGCTTCCAAGTCCGGTATCCTTGCTGGATTCCCGGTACTGGGTATCAAGGCTACTGTATACGATGGTTCCTACCACGAGGTAGACTCCAACGAAATGGCATTCAAGATTGCCGGTTCTATGGCATTCAAGGAAGCTATGCAGAAAGCAGGTCCTATTCTGCTTGAGCCGATCATGAAGGTAGAAGTAACCATGCCTGAGGACTACATGGGTGATGTTATCGGTGATATCAACTCCCGCCGTGGCCGTATCGAGGGTATGGATGATGTAGGCGGCGGTAAGATCGTAAGAGCGATGGTTCCGCTTTCCGAAATGTTCGGTTACTCCACAGACCTGCGTTCCAGAACTCAGGGTCGTGGTAACTACTCCATGTTCTTCGAGAAGTACGAGCCGGTTCCGAAGTCCGTACAGGAGAAGATCATCAGCGAGCATAAAAATTAATAGATTGTAATGCTTTGAGCAGCAGTCCGGAGGAAGCTGCAGGAAAAATATTCTTTCTCCGGCAGACTGCCGGCAGTACAAAATAGGCTTGAAAATATTGCAGAAATAGCATATAATAAAAAACAGCCTAACTATAAATTAAGCCCAAGAAGGGCCCAATTAAGGAGGACGTCATAAAATGGCAAAAGCAAAGTTTGAAAGAAACAAAGCGCATTGTAACATTGGTACCATCGGACACGTTGACCATGGTAAAACTACTCTGACCGCTGCTATCACCAAAGTTCTGTCTGAGAGAGTTGCTGGTAACACCGCTACCGATTTCGAGAATATCGATAAGGCTCCGGAAGAGAGAGAGCGTGGTATCACCATTTCTACTTCTCACGTTGAGTACGAGACCGAGCACAGACACTATGCACACGTTGACTGCCCAGGACATGCTGACTACGTTAAGAACATGATCACTGGTGCTGCTCAGATGGATGGCGCTATCCTGGTTGTAGCTGCTACCGATGGTGTTATGGCTCAGACCCGTGAGCACATCCTGCTGTCCCGTCAGGTAGGCGTACCGTACATCGTTGTATTCATGAACAAGTGCGATATGGTTGACGACGCTGAGCTGCTTGAGCTGGTTGACATGGAGATCCGTGACCTGCTGAACGAGTACGAGTTCCCGGGCGATGACACCCCGATCATTCAGGGTTCTGCTCTGAAGGCTCTGGAAGATCCGCACGGTCCGTGGGGCGACAAGGTTATGGAGCTGATGGATGCAGTTGATAGCTGGATTCCGGATCCGCAGCGTGAGACCGATAAGCCGTTCCTGATGCCTGTAGAGGACGTATTCACCATTACTGGTCGTGGTACTGTAGCTACCGGCCGTGTAGAGCGTGGTGTTCTGCATCTGAACGACGAGGTTGAGATCGTTGGTATTAAGGAAGAGACCAGAAAGACCGTTGTAACCGGTATCGAGATGTTCCGTAAGCTGCTTGACGAGGCTCAGGCTGGTGATAACATCGGTGCACTGCTTCGTGGTGTTCAGAGAACTGATATCGAGCGTGGTCAGGTTCTGTGTAAGCCGGCTTCCGTTAAGTGTCACAACAAGTTTACCGCTCAGGTATACGTTCTGACCAAAGACGAGGGTGGCCGTCATACTCCGTTCTTCAACAACTATCGTCCGCAGTTCTACTTCAGAACTACCGACGTTACTGGCGTTTGCGAGCTGCCGGCTGGCACCGAGATGTGCATGCCTGGTGATAACGTAGAGATGACCGTAGAGCTGATTCATCCGGTTGCTATGGAGCAGGGTCTGCGTTTCGCTATCCGTGAGGGTGGCCGTACCGTTGGTTCAGGCCGTGTAGTTTCTATCGTTGAATAATATCAGATAGAATATACTGAATTTTATAAAATCTAGATTTTAAAAGGGCTTTCCGCGTAAGCGGGAAGCCCTTTTTTAGGGCTCTTTGTCAAGAGTTGGGGTAAATTTATTTTTCGAGAGAGTGATGTGATGGTAAATTGTAAGGAAACTTCACAGATTTTTCAAACCACATCGGGTGAAACTGTGGTATACTTAATTACGCTGTCGGAATTCAGTCAGAATGTCTGGCAGCGTAAAAGAATTTTTCCGGAATGGAGAATCAGATAAATGAGAATACACAGATTGATGCCGGGTGTGCGGCGTTTCCTTCTGACCGTCCTTGCAGTGGGACTGCCCCTGACTTTTTCAGAGCCTGCCCATAAGTATGATTTTTCTATCCGCGTCTTTGGACCCGGCGAGGAAAATCTCTCTGTTAAGGATCCTTATGCCCGCTATCAGTGGGCACTGAAAAATGACGGAGAGCTTCAGTATGTAGAGATTAAAAACCGTTTTGAGGACAGCAATCCGGAATTGGCAGCTCATATTGATATGGCGAATAAGCTGGGACTTCCAGCCCCGGTTTCCGGACCGGACGCTTATAAGCAGGCGAAAATCACAGCGAGAAAAGGCGTTGATATTAATGTGCTTCCGGCCTGGAATCAGTATGATGCCAGTACAGAGCCCCGTCGGCCGGTAACGGTAGCTGTGATTGATACAGGAGTAGATGTAAGTCATCCGGATCTGCAGGGAAGCATCTGGGTCAATGAGGATGAGATACCGGATGATGGCATTGACAATGATCAGAATGGTTTTGTGGATGATGTAAATGGCTGGAACTTTTTTGACAACAGTAATCAGATTTACACAGGGAAAGAGGATACCCACGGAACCCATGCAGCAGGGACGATTGCAGCAACGAGAAAGGGAACGGGAATTGCCGGAATTGCGGACAATCAGTATGTAAAGCTGATGGTTTTGAAGGCTCTTGGCACAGAGTTTGGCGTAGGAGAAGAAGAGGATGTGATCAATGCCATCCGGTATGCGGAGGCTAACGGAGCAGAGATCTGCAATCTCAGCTTTGGGACAACTCATTATTATCCGGAGCTGGAAAAGGTGATGAGGGAGTCGAAGATGCTGTTTGTTGTAGCTGCCGGAAATGGTGATGAAGATGGAAATGGCATTGATATTGATGCAAATCCGGACTATCCCTCTTGCTTTGGCTTGGATAATGTGATTTCAGTTGCTAATCTGATCTTTGACGGGAATCTGGAACAAACCTCAAACTATGGGGTAAATAATGTGGATATTGCGGCTCCGGGAACTTATATTGTCAGCACAACAGCAGATAATTCCTACGGCTTTATGACAGGAACTTCCATGGCCGCTCCTATGGTAACGGGAGCAGCAGCATTTTTGTATTCCTATCGGACAGATATAGCCCTGGCAGATGTGCGCAGGATTCTGATGGAAACTGCCCGAAAGCTTCCAGGGCTGGAGGGAAAGATTCAGTGCGGCGGTGTAGTTAATGTATACAGTGCGATAAATTACGGGAAATAAGGGGTTCGTGCTTTATTGAGAGGCAGGAGAGAATCGCTGTACAGAGCTGTTCCTGAGATATGCTAAAAAGGAAAAAAGAATCTCCGGTAAATATCCGGCGCAGAGAAAGCGCAGAAATTTACCGGAGATTCTTCTTTGCGTAACTGGATTACCAGTTCTTTACAGTTTCGATTGCTGCTTTGATATCATGATACAGCTGAACCAGCTTCGGATCATCCAGAGCAACAGGAAGGAAGGGGAGTCTGGGATCTCCCATGGGACATCCATCCAGAGAAATAATTCCCTTTACTGCGCCATGCATGGATGGGAAGGAGCAGAGACGGTAAATCAAGGGTGTTACCAGGTTCTGAACCTGAGCAGCTTTTTCCCACTCTCCACGGTCAATCAGCTCATCAATTTTCATATACAGCTCTGGCATTGCACCGTAGGTTCCGCCGATTCCGGCATCAGCGCCAAGAAGTCTTCCGGCTGCATACTGCTCGTCCGGGCCGTTAAATACGATAAAATCTTTTCCGCCGGCCTGCTTGAAGCGAAGAATATCCTGAGCAGGATCAGAGGAACACTTAATGCCAGCAACCCGCGGGTTTTCCAGCATCCGGTTAAACAGATTCATAGAAAGATTGAAGCTGGTTAACTGGGGAATGTTGTAAATGAAAAATGGAAGATCTGCAGCTTCTGTGATAGCGGTCCAGTGACGGTAAACACTTTCCTCGCCCAGATGATAGTAAACGCAGGGAACTGCAGAGGTAGCAGCTGCGCCTATTTTTTCTGCATGGGCAGCCAGCTCGCAGGAATGACGGGTATCTGGGCATCCTACATGAACAATAATGTTCATATCCTGACCTACTTCATTTACAACTGTTTCGGCAACCAGCTTGCGTTCTTCGGTATCCAGCAGGAAGCCTTCACCGGTGCTTCCGCAGACATACATCTGCTTGATTCCTTTATCGCGGAAATAGCGGGATACAGCTTTTACAGCATTGACATCAACACTGCCGTCAGAGGTAAATGGTGTGTTAAGTGCAACAGTTACGTGTTTGAATTTGCTCACATCAAATTTGGACATGTTTTTCTCCACCTTTTTGATATAGTATTGGCAACAGTTCAGCCTTGCAAGGCTGAATTATTGCTAGTATTGCGGTTACGCTTTGCTTCTAGGGACATCATATCACCATTGAAAAGAGAAATCAATAAAATAAAAAAATATTTTTATATATTTGAAATTGGTTGAAAATATTTTTTTAACATGATATATTAAATCTAAGATATATTGGCAATTATTAATAGAATTTTTGAAAAAGGAGGAAGATTTTTTATGAATCAGTCAAATCAGGCAATCTTAAACCGGATCAAAGGAGGACTGGTGGTTTCCTGTCAGGCACTGAAAGAAGAGCCTCTGTACAGTTCTTATATTATGTCAAGGATGGCTTATGCAGCGATGCTGGGAGGAGCAGTCGGCATTCGGGCTAATACCATTGCAGATATTACGGAAATTAAGAAAACAGTAAGCCTTCCAATTATCGGAATTATCAAAGAAGTGTACGGAGACTGTGACGTTTATATTACACCTACCATGAAAGAAGTAGATGCGTTAGTTGAATGCGGAGTTTCTATTATTGCAGCAGATGCGACAGATTCTGATAAGCGGCCGCGCCCGGATGGAAAATCTCTGGATGAATTTTTTGGAGAAGTACGTGAAAAATATCCGGATCAGCTTTTTATGGCAGATTGTTCCAGCTATGAGGAGGGAATGCATGCCGCGGAAATAGGATTCGATCTGATTGGAACTACAATGAATGGCTATACGGCTTATACGAAGGGGACAGAGCTTCCCAATATAGAATTGATGAGACAGCTGGCAAGAGACTGTGGGAAACCGGTGATTGCAGAGGGTGGAATCTGGCTTCCAGATCAGCTGAAGGCAGCTTTGGATGCAGGTGTGCATGCAGCGGTAATCGGAGGTGCGATTACGAGACCGATGGAAATTACCAAGCGGTTTGTAGCAGCGATTCAGTAAGGAGTGAGTACCTATGGGAAAAATAGTGGCAGCACTGGATATTGGAGGGACCTCCATAAAATCCGGTCTTTGGAACGGAAGTGAGCTTCTCCGGACAGAGGAGTGGGATACCAACGCAAAAAATGGCGGTACCTATGTTATAAAGCGTGCCATAGAAATTCTGCGAAGCTATCAGCCCTTTGATGCGATTGGAATCAGTACCGCCGGTCAGGTGGATTCGTCTCGCGGATGCATTCGCTATGCGAATGAAAACATTCCCGGATATACAGGAATGGAAGTACGAAAGATTTTAGAAGAAGAGTTTCATGTTCCTGTTGCAGTGGAAAATGATGTAAATGCAGCAGCGATCGGAGAAGCAGCTTTTGGCGCAGGAAAAGAAGCAAAGGATTTTCTTTGTATTACCTATGGAACTGGAGTAGGCGGAGCGATTGTTATCAATGGAAGTGTCTACACAGGAAGTGCTTTTTCAGCTGGTGAATTTGGTGGGATTCTGGTTCATCCGGAGGCACGAACAGTGGGAAATCCGTTCAGCGGCTGTTACGAAAAGTATGCTTCAGCAACCGCATTAGTCGAAGCGGCAAAAAAATTTGATCCAGCTTTGGACAGCGGACGGAAGATATTTTCAAGATTTGAGGAGAATTCAGTCAGAGAGCTGATAGATGCCTGGATTGACGAGATTGTTTACGGACTGATAACGGTAATTCATATTTTTAACCCTTCCTGCATTGTGCTGGGCGGCGGTATTATGGCTCAGCCCTATGTAACAGAGCAGGTGGGAAAACGGATCCACAGTGAGATTATGGATAGCTTTTCCAATGTAAGAATTTGTCAGGCCCAGCTGGGAAATCAGGCAGGAATGCTTGGAGCAGCCAGTCTGGCCTGGAAGCTTTTGGATTTGGATAAGAGAGCATAGAAGCGGTGGAAGGAATGACAGATATACAGACATCATGAAGAGACAGGCTCTGTAAAAACGGAGCAAGGGAAAGGGGAATAAAACAATGGAAGGAGATTTCCTTATCAAGGTTCGGTCAGCCTATAATCAGCTGACAAAAGCAGAAAAGAAGGTCGCAAGTTTTATTATGCAGAATCCAAAGCAGGTTTTGTTTATGTCTATTACAGATTTGGCAGAGGCCTGCAGCGTGGGAGATACCAGTGTGTTCCGATTCTGCAAGACGATGGATTTGAAAGGGTATCAGGAATTTAAGATGATGCTGTCCTTGAGTCTCAGGGAAAGTGAAGAAGAGCCGGGGATGGAGGGAGACATTAGTCTGGATGACTCTTTCACAGAGGTTGCCAAGAAGGTATTGAATACCAACATGAACGCCTTGACAGAAACCTACTCTCTTCTGGATGAGAATTCCTTTTTTCAGGCAATTGATGCACTTCACCAGGCGAAGAGAATTTATTTTTTCGGTGTGGGTGCCAGTCTTCTGACAGCCTTGAAGGCGATGAATAAATTTCTGCGGATTGAACCGAAGGTATACTGTGTGCAGGATAGTCATATGCAGGCTATGGTAGCCTCGATGATGGGACCGGAGGATGTGGCAATGGTATTTTCTTATTCTGGTGCAACGAAGGATACCATTCATGTGGCAGAACTGGCAAAACAGGCGGGAGCGAAGATAATCTGCCTGACCAGGTTTGTGAAATCTCCGTTGACGTCATTCTCTGATATAACACTTCTTTCCGGCGCCAATGAAGGTCCTCTGCAGGGAGGCTCTACTTCTGCAGAGATCAGCCAGTTATTTTTGATTGATTTAATGTATACGGAATACTATCGCCGTTATTATGATGAATGCAGCAAAAATAACAAAAAAACATCTGGCTCAGTCATCGAAAAAATGTGTTAATAAAAAAAGTTTCCAAAAAGAAAATTGAAAAGAAATTTTTTTCATAAATTATTGACAAAAGAAAATTCCTATTCTATAATGGCTTTAGTGATTTTGATACGGATCTAAAAAGACATCTCAAAGGAGGAAATGTAATGAAAAAAATTTTATCAGTGGCATTGGTAGCAGCATTGGCAGCATCTACTCTGGCAGGCTGCGGAGGCGGAAAGGCAGAGGAAACAACAGCTGCCCCGGCAAAAACAGAGGCAGAAGCAGACAAGACAGAGGCGCCGGCCGCTTCTGAGGGTGCAGCAGCAGAGGCAACAGAAATTACCTGGTGGGCTTTCCCGACTTTTGGTGTAGATACTGGGTATGAGCAGGAGCTGGCTGATGCATTTACCGCAGCTCATCCAGAATATAAAGTTAAGGTAGAGTATATCGACTTTACCTCCGGCCCGGATAAGCTGACAGCAGCTCTTACCTCCGGGACAGCGCCAGATGTTCTGTTTGATGCTCCTGGACGTATTATTGAATTTGGTAATGCAGGATATCTGGTACCACTTGACGATATGTTAGATGAGCTGAAATCCGATTTAACCAGTGAATCTCTGGTTGAGACCTGCGTAGGTGCAGATGGTACTGCCTGGATGTATCCGATTTCTTCCTCGCCGTTCTATATGGGACTGAACAAAGAGGCACTGGAAAAGGCAGATGCTCTTCAGTATGTAAATCTTGAGGGGGATCGCACCTGGACAACTGACAATTTTGTAAAGATGTGCGAGGCCTTAAGAGATGCAGCTCCTACCCAGGTTCCGGCAATTGTTTACTGCGGCGGACAGGGCGGCGATCAGGGTACCCGTGCTCTTGTAAATAACTTATACAGCTCCTCTATCGTTGGTGAGGATGGCAAATGGAATATTGATGAAAATGGTGTAAAAGCTCTGGGACTGTTAAAGAGCATGTATGACAGTCAGGCGCTGGATGCAGGTTTTGATATGGCAGCAGCCGATGAACTTCAGAAATTCCAGCAGGAAACCTGTGCAATGACTTTCTGCTTTGGTACTTCAAATGAAGTAACCTATGCATCTGAGGACTTTACTCAGATTGCAGTTCCGTTCCCGTCCGAAGATGGAAAGCCGTCTCTGGAATATCTGGTTAACGGTTTCTGCGTATTTGATAACAAGGACGAGGCTCGTGCCGAGGCTTCCAAAGAATTCATCAAATTTGTATGTGATGATGCAGAATGGGGTCCCAAGAGTGTAGTAAAGACCAATGCATTCCCGGTACGTAAATCCTTTGGCGATCTGTATGAAGGCGATGAGCATATGGCACTGTTGGCTTCTTGGAGTCAGTACTATGGACCGTATTACAATACCAGGGCTGGTTTTGCAGCAATGCGTCCTCTGTGGTTCAATATGCTTCAGCAGGTATTTAATGGTACAGAACCGCAGACAGCAGCTGATGAGTTCAATACCTCTGCCAATGCAAACTGATTAAACTGACATTCTGATTGGCATCATATTTGCACTTGGAATCCTTTCCTCTGCTGAGTGCGGAGGAAAGGATTTTTTACCTTAATAAGCGCACAGGCCTCAAAAAAGAGACTGCGGCTTATGCTTTCGAAGAAAGGAAGAGTGGGAAAATGTCTAATAAAAAGCAAAAGGCTCCTGCCCGCAGTCTGGTTCTGCAGCGTCGGGAAACCATCGTTTCTTATCTGTTTTTACTTCCGGCACTGTTCTTTTTTGTAGGCTTTGTAATCACTCCTATGGCTATGGGGGTAATTACCAGCTTTACAGATGCAAGCTTTTCCAATCCCAAGGGACAGTTTGTGGGACTGAGAAACTATGCCCGGTTGTTTCAGGATAAGATTTTTATTAAGTCCGCGATTAACACCGTCATTATCGTAGTCGTTTCTGTGCCAGTAGTTACCGCATTTTCACTGTGGGTTGGTTCAGCCATTTATAAAATGAAATCAGGCGTTCGCTCTTTCTATCGCTGTGTATTTTATCTTCCGGTTGTTACTGGTTCTGTAGCAGTAACGGTTGTATGGAAATGGATGTTTGACAAATATGACGGCCTGCTGAATTACATCATTCGTGCTTTTGGCGGACAGCCGCTTCCCTGGACTTCCGGAGAAAATATGGCATTATGGTGTATTATCCTGATTCTTTTGACTACCTCCATTGGTCAGCCCATCGTTCTTTATGTCGCTGCATTAGGAAATGTGGATGTATCCCTGGAGGAAGCGGCGCGAGTAGATGGAGCAAATGATCTTCAGGTATTCTGGAGAATTAAATGGCCGTCCATTATGCCGACAACATTGTATGTAGCAGTTATCACCACGATTAACAGCTTCCAGTGCTTTGCACTGATTCAGCTTTTGACCTCCGGCGGTCCAAACTACAGTACCAGCACAGTTATGTATCTGCTTTATGAAATTGCCTTTAAGACAACGAAAGAATTTGGCTATGCAGATGCCATGGGTGTCGTTTTAGCGATTGTAATTGCTCTGTTCAGTGCCCTGCAATTTAAGGTCATGAACGGTGGAACTACAGAATAAGGAGGAGGGAGACAGCATGAAAAAGAAGAACACTTTGACACCATATCGTGTGATTTGCGCAGTGATTCTGGCTGTGCTCGCAGTATTTTTCCTCTTCCCCCTGTATTGGATTATTACAGGCTCTGTAAAGGAAAAAAGTGATATTATTATTAAATCCGGTGAAATGGTAAAATGGATTCCGACAACTATTACCTGGGATAACTATCAGAGATTGTTTAAAACAGGAACAGAGCTGTTTGGTATTGGAATGCCGATGGCGATTCGATGGCTGTTCAACAGTGTGTTTATTTCTGTTGTAGCGATGGGACTGACCTGTGCCACCTCTTCTCTGGCAGGATATGCCCTTGCCAAGAAGCGCTTCTGGGGAAAAAGTTTGATTTTTGGCCTGTTTGTGTGTGCAATGGCTCTCCCAAAGCAGGTTATTTTGATTCCCCTGATGTCAGAGATGTCCAATCTGGGTCTGTTAAAGAGCGTATGGGGCTCCATGTTTGCAGTTATTTTCCCGGTAGTAGGATGGCCCTTTGGCGTATTCCTGATGAAGCAGTTCTCAGAGAATATTCCAACCTCGTTGTTGGAGGCGGCCCGGATTGATGGGGCGAATGAATTCCGTACCTTCATTGAGATTGCATTTCCGATTATCAAACCAGGATTCGGTGCACTTGCTATTTTTACCTTCATCAATTCCTGGAACGAGTATCCGTTGCAGTTGGTTATGTTGACACAGAATGAGGCAAAAACGATTTCTCTTGGTATTGCCAGTAAGTTAAGTGAGATGTCCAATGATTTTGGCCTGATTATGGCTGGAGCAGCATTGGCAGCAGTTCCGATTATTATCGTATTCCTGTGTTTCCAGAAATACTTTACACAGGGAATTACTATGGGTGCAGTAAAGGGTTAATTATCATTCTGACTGATTGAAAACAGGTTTGATACAAAAGATTCTATCTGAAAAAAGACGGATTATTTTTCAGATAGAATCTTTTTTCATTAAAATCCAGTTAAAATACATGGCAGGTTTTCATTTTTGTCCGAACAGAAAGAAATATTATGTTACAATAGAAGCAGTCAGTATGAAAGCGGTTATTTATAGCAGCAATCTGTATGAAAACAGGAGGAGACGATATGTTATTTGAAATGCCGAAATACCATCACCCGGATTTTACAAAGCCGGAGTTTGTGAATGCGCCAGATGTAAAAATCGCCATTGCAGAGCAGGATGGAGTTGCACCGGAATATTATCACAGCACATCCATGTATCCGGAATATTTCAAAATTAACGGAAGATGGATTCTTGCAGAGGAAAGCCGCATGGATTCCAGTGTGGTTCTCTGTGATGACGGTCATCTGGAGGTAGTGGAAAATAGAAATATCAAAAAGGGCGATCAGGTGATTCTGGGGCGGACGGAAAAATGTGAAGAAGGGATCTATATGCACTGTCATGGATTTATAGACGAGACAGAGGCGTTGGAGGATCAGTTTGTCTTTCGTCAGGGACGAAGCCGGGAAACCTCTTATGCGCGGGATTATGATCGGCTCATGAGCTTGCTCAAATATGAAAAGGAACACGGTGGAAATGTAGTATGGGTTATGGGGCCGGCCTTTGCTTTTGATTATGATGCAAGAAGGGCTATGCAGGCAATGGTTGAGCATGGCTACGCTCAGGGGCTTCTGGCAGGAAATGCTCTGGCAACTCATGATTTAGAAGGCGCGCTGCTTCATACAGCATTGGGACAGGATATTTATACGCAGAAATCCCAGCCAAACGGACATTATAATCACCTGGATGTGATTAATAAAGTCAGACGCAGCGGTTCGATTGCACAGTTTATAGAAGACTACCACATTGACAACGGAATTATGTACAGTATTGTAAAAAATAAAATTCCTTTTGTCTTAACTGGATCCATTCGGGATGATGGTCCTTTGCCGGAAGTATATGGAGACGTATATGAGGGAGCGGCAGCTATGAGAGAACTGGTCAAAAAATCCACAACGGTTATCTGTCTGGCAACAATGCTTCACACCATTGCCACAGGCAATATGACACCGTCCTTCCGCGTTCTTCCAGGGGGAGAGATTCGTCCGGTATATCTTTATACTGTTGATGCAGATGAGTTTGTTGTGAATAAGCTGCTTGATCGAGGAAGTTTGTCTGCAACAACAATTGTTACTAATGTACAGGATTTTATTACCATAGTAGCAAAGGGTCTTGGGGTAATTGACTAGAGAACGAGTGCTTTATATAAAGTAGGGAGGAGCAAATGGGGGTTCACGTAAAAAGTGAAATAGGAACATTAAAGCGTGTTATGCTGCATCGTCCAGGAAGAGAACTGGAGCAGTTGGTTCCAGGGGAACTGGAACGGCTGTTATTTGATGACATTCCTTATTTGAAAACGGCAAGACAGGAGCATGACCAGTTTGCGGAGCTTTTGAGAAGAAATCATATAGAGGTTTTGTATCTGGAAGACTTGATGGCGGAGACATTAAAGCTAAATGAGCATTTAAAAGAGAAATTTATCGAGGAATTCATTTGCGACAGTGGAAATAATGCATATCTGAATAAGAAGGTATTAAAAAAATATCTAATGTCTATAGCTGATGAAAAAACACTGGTGGAAAAGACCATGGAAGGCATTTTTTTTGATGAAATTGCATCAGAAGGAAAAAATCCATTGGTAGATATGGTTCGTAATCACAAGCGCTTTCTTACGGATCCAATTCCTAATTTATATTTTACGCGAGATCCTTTTGCAATCATAGGAAATGGTGTAAGTATCCACAAAATGTATTCAGGTACGAGACGCAGAGAAACGATTTATGGAAAATATATTATGGAGCATCATCCTGATTTTGCAGGAACAGTGAATCAGTATTACAAGAGAAATGATTTGTTCAGTATCGAGGGCGGAGATATTTTGAATTTGAGCAATCGGGTTCTGGCAATTGGAATTTCTCAGAGAACAACGCCCGAGGCTATTGAATTGCTGGCAAAGAGGATCTTTGCAGATGAATATTCAGAGGTAGAAACAATTCTGGCATTAGATATCCCTAATATCCGTGCGTACATGCATTTAGATACAGTATTAACACAGGTGGACTATGATAAATTCACGGTTTATCCCGGTATTTTAGGAAGTCTCAGAATTTATGAAATTTGTAAGGGAGATAAAGAAGAGACATTAAATGTGTCAGAGTTAGAACAGAGTCTGGCAGTTATTTTAGCTACACATTTGGGATTAGATAAAATCACACTGATTCATTGCGGCGGTAAAAACGGCATAGCTTCTGAACGTGAACAGTGGAATGACGGTTCGAATACGTTAGCCATTGCTCCCGGAAAGGTGGTTGTGTATGATAGAAACAATATTACAAACCAGATTCTCCGGGAACATGGACTGGAGGTATTGGAAATTGCCAGCTCAGAGCTTTCAAGAGGAAGAGGAGGCCCGCGCTGCATGAGTATGCCGTTGGTGCGGGGAGATATTTAAAAGGAGGATTATTATGGGTGTAAATATTCGGGGAAAAAATTATCTGAAGCTTTTAGACTATACATCAGAGGAAATTAGATATCTTTTGGACTTATCAAAAAACTTTAAACAGATGAAAAGAACAGGCGTTTCTCATCGATATTTAGAGGGGAAGAATATTGTTTTATTATTTGAAAAAACCTCAACGAGAACAAGATGTTCTTTCGAGGTAGCTGGTATGGATTTGGGAATGGGGGTAACTTATCTAGATCCGGGCAGCTCTCAAATGGGGAAAAAAGAAAGTATAGCGGATACAGCACGAGTACTAGGTAGAATGTATGATGGAATTGAATATCGTGGATTTGATCAGGAATTGGTAGAGACTTTAGCAAAATATGCAGGAGTGCCTGTTTGGAATGGCTTGACTGATCAGTTTCATCCAACGCAGATGCTGGCTGATTTGTTAACCATTGAAGAAAAATTTGGATATTTAAAAGGTATTAATTTTACCTTTATGGGAGATGCCAGAAATAACATGGGAAATTCGCTAATGATTGCCTGTGCAAAAATGGGATTGAATTTTACAGCCTGTGCACCAAAGGAATTATTTCCAGCAGAAGAATTGGTAAAAATAGCAAGACAGATAGCAGAAGAAAACGGATGTAGTATTACTTTAACAGATGATGTAGAGAAAGGTACTTATAATGCTGACGTAATTTATACAGATATTTGGGTATCTATGGGTGAAGCCGATGAAATATGGGAAACTCGTATTAATCTTCTGAAAAAATATCAGGTGAATAAAGCGGTAATGGAACATGCCAAGAAAACAGCAATTTTTATGCATTGTCTTCCCTCTTTTCATGATACTAATACAACAATAGGTCAGATGATTGCACAGAGATTTGGCTTAAAAGAGATGGAAGTTACTGACGAAATATTTGAATCAAAGCAGTCAGTTGTATTTGATGAAGCAGAAAATCGCATGCATACCATTAAAGCCGTTCTTTATGCTACTCTCTGTTAAAGGGGGCAGTTTTATGAAAAAAAAGAGAATTGTAGTTGCATTAGGGGGCAATGCTCTGGGAAATTGTCCGGGTGAACAGATTCTTGCTGTCCGAAAAGCTGCAGAGGTCATAGCACTTTTAGTAGAACAGGGACATGAGGTTATTATTGGGCATGGAAATGGTCCACAGGTGGGAATGATAAATTCAGCTATGAATTATGCATCGGAATCAGATGATAAAATTCCAGCTATGCCATTTCCAGAGTGCGGAGCAATGTCTCAAGGCTTTATTGGTTATCACCTTCAGCAGGCATTAAATGAAGAATTATTGAAGAAAAAAATAAGCAAAACCGTAGTAAGTATTATTACTCAGGTTCTCGTGGATAAAAATGATAAGGCATTTCAGGATTATACAAAGCCGATTGGACGTTTTTATACAAAAGCTGATGCAGAAAAATTATCAAAAGAAAAAGGGTATTATTTTATAGAGGATTCTGGACGAGGTTATCGTCGGGCAGTACCGTCTCCGGTACCTCAGAGAATCATAGAGCTTTCTGCAATACGTCGTATGATTCAAAGCGGATTGATAGTGATTGCAGTAGGCGGAGGAGGCATTCCAGTTATTGAAGGAGAAGAGGGACTTCAGGGCATTGATGCAGTAATCGATAAAGACAGAGCATGTGAAAGACTGGCTATTGATTTAAAAGCGGATATTCTATTGATACTTACGGCAGTGGACTATGTATGCATTAATTATAATAGTCCCAATCAAACAGAATTGAAAAAACTGACAGAGTTAGAGGCAGAACAGTATATCAGAGAAGGTCAGTTTGGAAATGGAAGTATGCTTCCTAAGGTACAAGCGTGTCTTGGGTTTGTACATAGTTTACCAGGGAGAATGGCAGTAATTACATCATTAAATAATGCCGGTTTGGTTTTTAAGAACGATGTTGGTACAAGATTTTTTTC
Source organism: Lachnoclostridium sp. Marseille-P6806 (assembly GCF_964238185.1). Taxonomy (NCBI): domain Bacteria; kingdom Bacillati; phylum Bacillota; class Clostridia; order Lachnospirales; family Lachnospiraceae; genus Lachnoclostridium; species Lachnoclostridium sp. Marseille-P6806. The sequence goes on along the minus strand of NZ_CAXSLG010000003.1, from coordinate 153,623 downwards.
TGATCGGAATGTACTACAGAAGCCAGAGAAATCTATGGATGATTACGTAGTTTGTCTGGATAATATTTAATAATAAAAGATGATAAAAGGGCAAAGAGGAGAGAAACTTTGCCCTTTTTTATGGTAAAAAATCAGGAAATATTTTGTATGAACAAAAGTACAAAATCCTAAAAGAAAAGTGGGTTTTCGTACAATTGAAAAAAATAGTGTTTTTGATAAAATAAAAATATGTAAATATTCACAAAAAACAATGTTAAAAATGGTCGTGGTATGTTATTTTTGTGAAAAAAGTATCTATTTCAAAGAAAGGAAAAAAGATTATGAAAAGATGGAAAAAATTGATTAGTATTGGAATGGTAGCAACAATAGCTTTTTCTGCGACAGGATGCAGTGGCGGAAGTAAGGTAAAAGATGACAAAATTGTGTTGGGGTATATTGGACCATTAACAGGTGAATCAGCACTGTGGGGAGAGGTAGAATCCAATACTTTGAAGATGCTGGTAGAGGAAACGAATGCCAATGGTGGAATTATTGGAAAACAAATTGAATTAAAGATATATGACAATCGTGGTGATGCAGTAGAAACTACAAATGCGGCAAGAAAAGCATTACAGGCTGATGGTGTTGTTGCATTTATTGGCCCAGATAGTTCTTCAGGTGCTATTGCATTGGATGAGGTCTGTGAAGAGTATAAAGTTCCACATATTACAACTACTGGAACGAATTATAAAGTAACGCAGAAAGAAGATGATGGATCGGTACGCCCTTATGCATTCCGTGTTTGCCTTTCTGATCCACAGTTAGGTGATATTATGGGAGGATATGCCTTTGATAAATTGGGATATAAAAATGTTGCTATTCTTTATGAGATTAGTAGTGAATATTCATTAGGAATTACTCAAAATTTTACGGAGGCTTTTGAAGCAAAAGGCGGAAAGGTGACGATTACAGAAGCATACAAAACAGGCGATGTTGATTTTAGAGCACAGCTTTCTAAGATTAAGGAAATGGGTGAATTCGATGCGTTTATGGTTCCTGCAAATTATAAAGAAGTTGGCTTGATTGCAAAGCAAGCAAGAGCTTTAGGAATTGAACAGCCATTTCTTGGTGTAGATGCATGGATGATGCAGGATCTATTTGAAGTAGCGAAGGAGGAAGTTCAGGGTGCTGTGTTCCCGTGTGCAATGGATGTAAATGATCCGAATCTGCAGGAATTTAAGACCGCTTATCAAGAAAAATGGAACATGGATCCGGATAAGGGTGGTACAGATGCATATTTAGCATATGATTGCTTTGAACTTATTAAATACGCGATTGAAAAGGGCGGAGAAGCAACTCCGGAAAAGATTCGTGAGAATTTAGAAAATGCAAAAGATGTTCCCTGTCTGACCAGTGTAATTTCTATTGATCCGGAAACACATAACCCTGTTCGTACAGCAAGTATATTCAAAATTGAAGGTACGGAATTTGCGAAACTGGATGAGTATCGATTTGAATAATAGTCACCTGAAATGATACCAAGCTGCCACAGGGAGAGCATTATCTATGTGGCAGCCATTTGACTTTTAAATAGTAAAGGAGGAGAAAATTTGTTTTTTCAACAGTTAGTGAATGGTTTATCCATAGGAAGTATTTATGCATTGATGGCAGTTGGATATTCTTTGATATACAGTCTCTTAAATTTTACGAATTTTGCTCATAGTATTACAGTAACTATAGGAGCATTCTGTGCATTTTTCTTTTTAAGTAATTTGGTGCAGAATCTGTATTTAGGAATTGCCATTGCCGTGTTGGTTGCAGGCGGTCTGGCCATGCTGATAGAACTATTAGGCTATCGACCATTGCTTCAGAAAAAAGCCCGTCGAATTTATCTTTTGATTACTGGTTTGGGAATTTCTACTATGTGTGAGAATTTAATTATTATTTGTTTTTCCAGCCGTTTTCGAGTTTATCCGATAAACTTTTCTAATGAAAGTATCAATATTTTAGGAGCAAGTGTGGGACAAATTGATTTAATTATTTTCGTTGTCAGTATGATAGCTCTGATTGCAGTAGAATTATTTATTAGAAAATCCCGTGCAGGTCTTGCTATTCGAGGAGCGTCTTTTGATTTGGAAGCAACCTCGTTGATGGGAGTAAATGTACAGAAACTTATTTTAATTGTATTCATGATTGCAGGTTCCTTAGCAGGCTTAGCTGGAGCCTTGTTAGGTGCAAAATACACAGCATTTCCTACACTTGGAACAGCGATGACGAATAAAGCGTTTATAAGCTCTGTATTTGGTGGACTTGGAAGTATTCCGGGAGCTGTATTAGGAGCTATTTTACTGGGAGTGGGGGAAACAATGATTGCTAGTTATGTTTCTTCTTCTATGAGAGATATATTTGCATATTTACTTCTGGTGATTGTCCTATTTGTTCGTCCGTCTGGATTAATGGGGAAAGAAGCGGAAGATAAAGCTTAGGGAGGTGAAGATATGAATTATTGGCTTGGAGTTGCAACATTGACGGGAATTTATATGATTGCCATACTGGGAGTTTCTATTTTAACAGGTTTTACAGGACTTTTTTCTATGGGACATGCAGGCTTTATGGCTATAGGTGCCTATACATCTGCCCTGGTTACAAAGACTTTTCACCTTCCGGTTTTAGTGGGTGTATTTTTGGGGATGTTTACAGCGTTGGCTGTGGGATTATTAATCGGATATCCTACTTTAAAACTAAAAGGAGATTATTTTGTTATTGCTACATTAGGAATTGGTGAAGTAACAAAGCTGCTTATAGAAAATTTACCAAGTGTAACAGGCGGCGCCAGAGGTTTGACAGATGTTCCTAAGGGAACAACATTCCCCATGGTAGCAGTATTTCTAATTATTATTATATGGGGATTGCATAATTTTCTTCATTCAAAACAGGGAAGAAATTGTGTTGCAGTCAGAGAAGAGGAACTGGCAACGGCATCTATCGGAGCCAGTGTATCTAGTTATAAAATGTTGGCAATGGGGATCAGCTGTGCTTTGTGTGGAATATCCGGAGCATTATTAGCGCATTATATGCATTATTTAAACCCCACAATGTTTAATATGGTAAAATCCGATGAACTTGTAATGACAGTTATATTAGGTGGCTGCGGAAGTCTTACAGGAACAATTATTGCTTCTTTGATTTTGGTTCCACTGCCGGAAATTCTTCGGTTTGGTTCTGTTCAAGAATGGAGAATGGTATTTTATGGTCTTCTGGTAGTACTTGTTATTATATTTAAACCATCTGGTTTAATGGGAACAAAAGAGTTTAGTTTGCAGGGATTAAAGAGTGTATGTGGAAAAGTAACCTCCCACAGAAGGAGAGGTAATTGATGGGAAAAGAAGAAATTATTTTAAAATTTGAACATGTAGTAAAGCGGTTTGGAGGAATTACTGCATCAAATGATATTAATATTGATGTACCCAAAGGTAGTATTTATGGAATTATAGGGCCAAATGGTGCAGGAAAAACGACTCTGTTTAATATGGTGACAGGTGTGTATGATTGTACGGAAGGGGAAATTCGTTTTTGGGATCAAAAAATAAATGGACTGCCTACACATATTATTGCACAGAAAGGAATTGCTAGAACATTTCAGAATATTCGTTTATTTGGAGATTTAAGTGTATATGAGAATCTTTTAACAGCCTGTCAAAAAAATATTTCATATAGTCTTATGGATGGAATCCTTCGGACTAGGAAGTGCAGAAAACAGGAAGAGGAAATGCAAAAATATTGTAATACCCTTTTAAAAGAAGTAGGTCTTTATGAAATGAGAGATCAGAGAGCAAATAATCTCCCATATGGTATGCAGCGTCGTTTGGAAATTGCCCGTGCATTAGCTGTGAGACCTCAGATAATTCTTTTAGATGAGCCGGCAGCAGGAATGAATGAGGAAGAATCAGCACAGTTATCTGAATTTATTCGTACAATTCGTGATACAAAAGAGATTACAGTTGTTATTATTGATCATCACATGGATGTAATTATGTCAATCTGTGACAAGATTTCAGTATTAAACTTTGGAACCCTTCTTGCAGCAGGAAAGCCTTGGGAAATTCAAAATAATCCGGAAGTTATTTCTGCATATTTGGGGGTGGATGAATGATGAAAGTAGAAAATTTAAGTTTTTCTTATGGGAAAATACAGGCAATTCATGATGTGAGTTTTGAACTGGGACAAGGTGAAATTATGGCTATCGTAGGAGCAAACGGAGCCGGAAAATCTTCGTTAATGAAATGTATTGCAGGACTTTTGAAACCGCAAAATGGAAATGTCTATATGGATGGAGCAGCTTTAGAAGCGACACCGTACCAGGTGGTAGAAAAAGGAATTAGTCTTGTTCCTGAAGGCAGATGGATTTTTCCGAACCTGACAGTAGAAGAAAATCTTTTACTAGGAGGATATACAAACAAAAAGAGAGATGAGTTTTTAAAGCGTTCTTATGAAATGTTTCCAAGACTGGGAGAACGAAAAAAACAGAGAGCAGGGACAATGTCTGGTGGTGAGCAGCAGATGCTTGCTATTGCCAGAGGATTGATGTCGAATCCGAAGGTTTTATTACTAGATGAGCCTTCATTAGGTCTGGCTCCGTTGATTGTTAACGATATTATGGAAATCATAAAAAATATAAACAAAGAAGGAATTTCAGTGTTATTAGTTGAGCAGAATGCAAGAAAGGCGCTTGCAATTGCTCATCAGGCATGTGTTTTAGAGCAAGGAAGGATTGTAAAAAGAGGAACGGGTAAAGAATTGGCAGCAGATGAAAGTATTATTGCAGCATATCTTGGGAAATCAAAAAATGTCAGGAGGGATATTTAATGACAGAAAAAGTAGAAAGGGCAATGTTTGATTATTTTGGATTGGAGGGACAAACAGCAATTGTAACAGGAAGTGGAAATGGAATTGGACGTGCTACAGCAATTATGCTAGCAGATTTAGGTGCAAATGTTATGGTTTGTGATATAGAGACAGACAGTGCAAAAAAGGTAGAAGAAGAAATTTTGGGGCGAGGGGGAAAAGCTGTTTCTAACAGATGTGACGTAACTAAGCTGGAAGAAATTAAGGAAACTATTCGGAAAACGGTAGAGGCATTTGGAACAGTGGATATTCTGGTAAATAATGCAGCCGGATTTGGCGGTGGAAAGACATTTGATAAGATGACTTATGAGGAATGGGATCGATTGATTCGTATTAATCTGACAGGCGCCTATATGTTTACGAATGAAGTGCTTCCTTATATGGTAGAAAAACAGCATGGCAAGATCTGCATGGTAAGCTCTGGAGCAGCGCTAGGCTATGATTTTTCCGATCCACATTATGCAGCATCTAAAGCTGGAATGATTGGATTAGCGAAGGAACTTTCACAGGAGCTGGCGAAGCACAGAATTAATGTGAATGTACTGGGGACAGGATTAACAGATACTCGCATGGCACATTTGCCAGGACGTTCTTGGGAGGATGAAACAAAAGGACTTCCATGGTATCGTGTTGGAACTCCAAAGGATCAGGCGTCTGCAATTGTCTTTTTGGTATCAGAAGCTGCAGAATATATTACAGGTCAGGTGCTTTGCCCTAATGGTGGAGCGTGGATGTAGGAGGATTAAAAATGGAACGAGATTATTTGAAAATCACAGGCAGATCGGCAATTGTAACAGGAAGTGGACGGGGAATTGGACGAGCTACAGCAAGGGCGCTGGCGAACTATGGAGCTAGAGTTATGGTCTGCGATATAAATGATGAATGGGGAATGGAAGTAGTTAAAGAGATACGTGAAAACGGAGGAATTGCTGAATACTGTCATTGTGATGTGGCTGATACATTGCAGGTAAAGGAAATGGTAAAAGTTACAGTAGAAGCATTTGGAACAGTGGATATCCTGGTAAATAATGCAGGGATTGGAAGTGTTTCTTTACCGTTTGAGGAAATCACAGATGAACAGTGGGAGCAGATGATCAAGGTGGATTTGACCGCTCCGTTTTATGTATGTCGTGAAGTAATTCCATATATGAAAGAACAGAAGCACGGAAAGATTATTAATATCAGTTCTGGTTCTGGAATTATTGGATGTGAATTTTGCTCTCATTATGCATCTGCAAAAGCAGGGTTAATTGGTTTTACTCAGTCTATAGCAAAGGAATTGGCAATGGATAGGATTAATGTGAATGTTATTGCAGTTCCGACTACGCAAACGCCGATGCTAAAGGAAACAGAATTTGATATTTTTGTGGAAGATGAATTACGAGATATTCCGTGGGGACGAATTGGAGTCCCGGAAGATATTGCAGATATGGTACTCTATCTTTCTTCTGATTCTTCTGAGTATGTAACAGGACAGATTTTGGCACCGAATGGTGGTCGGCGTACACCTATTTAATTTCGGAGAGGAGTGAATCATATGATTTGGCCAAATGGCGCAAAGACTGCATTTTCATTGGGATTTGATATGGATGGTGACACTATATGGTTAAATAAAACCCGTAATCTTCCAAATGGGAATACATACTTAAAGGGACCATCTATTGGACGATATGGAACAAAAAAAGGTGCCTTGCATGTACTTGACATATTAGATGAATTTAATTTGAAAACTACATGGTTTATACCAGCAGATATTGTGGAGAGACATAGCGATGTAGTGGAAAAAATATTAGAGAGAGGCCATGAAATTGGCCATCATGGATTAGATCATACTGGTGAGTATGGAAAAAACTTTGAAGAGCAAAAGGAAAGAATTTTGAGATGTCAGGACATTTTTGAGAAATATACAGGATACCGAGCTGTAGGATTTAGACCAACAGGATATTTATTACCAGAAACCGAACGTTGGATTTATGGAGAAGGTGGATTTATTTATTCTAGTGCAGGGATTAGCGGAGAGGCTTGCGGTTACTATGAGATCGAGGGAACACCCACAGCTGCAGTAAATATTCCGTGTCGTGATGAGCAGATGGATGACTATGTTCAGACAGTTTTTCATTCGTATCCGGCAGTACTGGTAGGAATGCCAAGAATTGCTCTTTATGATAATGCTTATTATAACTGGGTACGGGAAGTTGAAGGGATGATTTGTTATGGAAATTCAGGTTCCAGTGCATTTCATCCTCAGATTGCAGGAACACCGGGAAGAGCAGAGGTATTCAGAAAGTTTTGTAAATATCTTGCGGAGAATGCTGATATATGGTGCACAACCTGCCGTGAGATTGCAGAGCATTATAAATTGATAATGGAGGGCAATGCATATGTTAAGTGAAAAAATAAAATGGCCGTCCGGATGTAGCTGTGCAGTAATGATAAGTGTGAATTTAGATGCAGAATTTTTTGGGAAAATATATTATCCGGATGTAGATGTAAATGAAGGAGATATCTTTAGACTTGGCCAAGTTAGTATTCGATATGGATTGCCAAAGCTTTTGGAAACATTAGAAAAATATGATGTAAAAGCTACATTTTTTATTCCAGGAGAAGTAGCGAGACGATATCCGGATGCAGTAAAAATGATTTTTCAGAAGGGACACGAAATCGGATGTCATGGAGATCAGCATGAGATTATGGCACATTTAAGTCTGGATGAGCAAAGGAATGTATTAGAACGAGCAACTAAAGAATTGAAAAATTTAACAGAGGTAGATGTGAAAGGATTCAGAATGCCAGAGGGAGAAATGAATTTGGATACATATCGTGCGTTAAAGAGTTTGGGTTATAGATATTCCAGTTCTCTTTCCGACGATGATATTCCTTATATAGAAAAAAACACAGGAATTCTGGAACTTCCGATTCATTGGGAATTATTTGATCTTCCTTATTTTACATTTACATTTGATCCCCCGATTCCTCCGGGGCAGGCACGATCGGCTCGAATGGATGATGTACTGGAAAACTGGTTTTATGAGTTGGAGGGTGCAAGGCGGTGGGGGACTCTTCTGAATCTTCAACTAGATCCACAGGCAATTGGTGAGCAGGGACGAATTTTTATGCTTGAAAAATTTCTGGATAAAGTGAAGGAAAGTGGTGATGTCTGGCTTACGAATGGTGGTGAGATTGCAGAGTATTTTGAAAAATAACAGGAGAGGAGATTATCATGTCGGAAGCAGTATTAAATGCATTAGCACAGCGTTTGGTTGAAATGACTTTATCAAAAACCAGATATGATTTGTGGGATTTGCAGTGGTATACAGAAGGGCCATTCTGGAGAAGAACGAGTATGCGCTATTCACGGGAATATAAAATTATTCCTGATTATGAAATTGCGGATGCGAAACATGGAATGACCTTGGAAAATATTGTGACAGAATCTGCGCTTCATATGGAAACATTAAAGGAGTTAAAAAAAACGGTGTCTCCAAAGGAATGTCAAAGAGCAGATTATTTATATGAGCATATGTGTCATATTAATCTTCGAAGCAGAATGCTTCTGGGAGAGAAGGTCGCGTTTGATCAGATGACGGATGGACTATACTGTCTGGTTGCTCCCAATTTTGATTATAAAAAATTTGATGCTATATTAGATAAGCTGAATCAGGCATTGCCAGGAACAGGAAGTGTTCAGGAGAAAATAACATCTTTCAGAAAGCGTCTGGCTATTCCACCGGACACACTTTTAAACGTAATTAAAATATCTACTCAGGTTTTTCATGATATTTCTGTAAAAAAAATGCATGTGACAGGAAATAGCATGCCAAGAATAAGAGTGAGAGAACTTCCTAGCAAGGATATGGTTTTCCTGTCTATTTTATTCGGATACGATTATAATCATTTAGAATATGAACGTAATTTTAATTTGTTATATCCATGGACTGTGGACAAAGTAGTAGAATATGTAGGACATGAGATGGAACCGGGACATTTAACGTATTTTGAAAAAAGGTTACAGACGATGATTGATACTTGTTGGCCGGAAATGTCGATAGTTTCCCAATTTTCATCTTCAAATTCTTTTAGTGAAGGTTCTGCACGTCATGCCATTATGATGAGTTTTGACAATAATCTGGATAAACTAGTTGATTTTGAAAAGGAGGTAATTTTCAGAAATGCCGGAATTGATGAAAAACTAACTGAATTGATGCCATTGTGGCATGAATACTGTGAGTTATCCGGCTATGGAAAATTGGAGGCCTCCAGAAAATTATGGGATGAAATCTGGGAAGAAGAGGATGCAGCAGCTTTTTTGGAACATTATGGATTTGCAGATCAAGGTGAAGGTGTAGAAACTGTTCGTAAAATGGCCACAGAGGATGATGGCCATTATGTAGCGCATGATTATGCTAGGGACGTAGTACGGGACTATTTTAATTCCGTAACAGATAATGTTGATGAGCAATGGAGTCTCTATGAAAAAATGTGCTGTGCACATATGTCGATGAGGCAAATAAAAGAAAAGACATATTGTGTAGATGATGGGTTGATAATTGCAAAATAGAGGATGAGGATTCCTGCAATTGCGCTTCACCAAGAAGAGTATCTATGGTATCATGGTAAACATAGATGGACGAAAACCAGTTGACGTTTAAAGGAGGCGCTTGCATACATGGAATTACTTCTTAACTCTTTTATTACTCATCAAATATTGGAACCGGTATTTCCTTCAGGTTTCAGAAATAATTCGCTGAAAATTAAGCATATTGGGATTTTTGAAAGGGGAAAGGAATTTGGCAGTAAATTGAAAAATAATATGCTGATTTTTTTCCCCGAAGATATTTCTTTTAGGGAGGTAGAGGGGCTCCATCTAGAAGAGCGGGGCTGTAGCGCTGTATTCTATAAAAATAGTATGGCATTGAGAGAAATGGAGGAGGTTCATTTTCCTGTTTTGCAAATCAGGGAGAAGAAACTGCTGTCTGAAGCAGTTGAAGAATGCTATGAACTTTTTTCTAGAGATAGAGAGAGTCTTGCACAGATCTCTCTGGAAACAATGGAAATATTGTCTTCGGAACTTGTAAAAAATCATGAGGAAGAAAAGAGCATTATAAAAATTGCGTCAAAGCTGCTGCATTGTCCAGTAACTTTTTCTACTCCAGATTTTCAACGTTCGCCTAGTCAGTTGAAGGAGTATCTGGTAGTTGTTCCTTTATGTGGAGAAACAGGGTTTGATTGGGATCAGGCTTTGGAAAATTTTTCACTGGATAAAGCTTCTTTTCATCCGGCTCTGGCAAAAGCTCCGGGAGGAGAAAGGCTGGCGGGATATAGGTATTACCCGAAGTGTTTAGATAATAGGGGGCTTCAGATTTTAATTTTTCCTGTATCTGATGAATCCTATCTATATGGATATCTTTATATGACTCAGGATATGAAGGAGCAGAAGCTTTCTATGGAACAGGTAGTTAAGCTGAGACAGATTTTAGCTTTGTTGAAGTTTGAAATCATAAAATCAAATGAGATTGCCAGAACGGTTAATCGTTATTATGATTTCTTATTAGATGAATTAATTGAATCGGATCGTACTGATTTCAGAAAGCTGATGGAAAAATATGGATTGATTCAAAAACCCATTTATGATCAGTATTTTGTTTTAATTGTGGGTAGAAGTCCGCAGGAGATATCGGATTCGCCGTTTCATGATCTAATGACGAGTCAGTTTTTTAATACAATGTATGATAAATTAGTAAAATCAATTGGAACAATTAATTTTTTTGTTTTTGAACGGAAGGATTATATTGTCACATTGATTCCCAAAGAATTAGCAGGAAAAGATAATGGTGCGCTTTATGCTGCAGTATCTACTTATAGAGAATTCCTGGCAGAGCAGTATCAGGGAATAGGAATTAGTGATGTAGTAGACACAGAAAAAATAAGGCAAGGATATCTCCAGGCATTAAAAGCATTAGCAGTATCACGACATTCTCGAGATAAGTCTCCGTGTTATTATGGTGAACTTGGAGTGCTGCGTTTCTTTTTTGATAACTCTAATAAACTAGATTTCGCTCCGCTCATGCAGGTATATGAAGAATATATAAAGCCTATTGCAGAATATGATAGTCAACATGGAGGGGAACTTCTATCTACACTTACAGCGTATATTACATACAGATGTTCACCTTCGGCAAGTTGTCAGGCTTTGTTTATTCATAAGAACACGTTATATTCTCGTTTGGATAAAATATCGCAGTTATTAGGAAAAAGTCTTTCCGATAGTGAAATTATTTTTAATATATCTTTTGGACTTAAGATACAGACTCTTCTTGAAACCGGAATCATACAGAAAACATTTGATATGTAGTAATATAGAATGGTAGTAATATTGAGAGGATGTGGCGAGATGAGTAAAATAATACAAATGCAGGAAGCGTTTCGTTCACTTCAGAATCTAAAGCAAATATGCAGCTATAATAGAGAGATGATCGATTGTCCAACCCGATGTTTAATACACCAGGAGGCTAGAATTTGGCTGATCGAAAGTGGAAGAGCAACTGTTAAGATACAAGAACAGAAATTTGAGCTTTCCACTGGAAATGTTGTTTCAATTCTTCCTTGGCAGATGACAGAAGTAATTCAAGTACATGAAAGTTTAAGATATGATATTATTGTTTATAATTATGAGTACTTTAATCATATAATTAAATCCTTATATAATATTGATAATGAATCATTTTGTCTTACCGGATTGTTGAAAAAAAACATGGTTTTATCTGTTCCTGAAGAAAAAAATCAGAATTTTCGAAATATAGTTTTTAATATACAAGAAGAGATGGGAATGGAATGTCTGCTGCGAGAAAGAGGAAATGATGCTACACCCTATGTCATTAATCAGGTAGTAGCATTGATACTGGAAATTATTCGATGGGGAGAATACAGACAGAGAATTTCGGAGCGGGAAAACAGAGAAATTGTAAAGAGTGATATTTTTTCTTATATTTTTGGCCATTTGAATGAGAAAATCACTTTAAAGCAACTTTCTAATTTATTTTATATGAGTGAATCTACGGTCAGTGCTTATATTACACAGACGACAGGACTGTCATTTTTTGATTTACTTAATGAAATGAGAGTGGTGAGGACGTTGGATTTTCTTGCATATACAGATTTGAATCTGGAAGAATTAGCGGAAATTCTTGGATTTGTAGATAGTGCCCATATTAGTCGTGTTTTTATGGCCAGGACAGGTTTGAAGGTAAGTGAGTATAGAAAAATATACGGGATTGTAAATGAACTTTCCAGAATAAAAATAAGTGAAGAGAATTATCAAATTGTTTCTTGCATTTATAGAAACTATGAGAAACCGTTGACAGCAAAAATAATAGCAGATCAGTTTCATATTTCTGTAAAAGAGGTGAACAGGATTTTGTTATACTTTGTAGAAATGAACTTTACAGAATTTTTGAATGATATCCGAGTAAACCGAGCTAGGCAGCTTCTTATAAAAACTCAACGAAGTATTCTTGAAATTGCCTTGGAAGTGGGGTATTTAAATGAAAAAACATTAACTAGAAATTTTTTAAAGAAATTTGCAATGACACCGGGGCAGTTTAGAAACAATACATTGGAAAAGATATTGTGGGAAAAAACCAAGGTCTCAGAATCCTGATGCCCGGATTCTGAGACCTTTAAATAAGGCACGTTGTTATTTTTTCTTTTTGTTCTTTCCGGAAGCGGCGTCTCTGGCTTTCCACTCGGCCAGCAGCCGTTCAAATTCTTCTTCCTCTCCGGACTGTATCAGACGTTTTCTGCGGGCTTCCCGGCGGCGGGCCAGGGCCTCGGCTTCTTTTCTGCGCCGGTAAACAATCCAGGCAGCAGCTGCTGCAATCAAACCAAGGACAAGAACGATTCCGACCCCTTTCATGATGATTCCCGGGGCAGCAGGGGTAAGCCCTCCTTTGGAGGAACCAGACAGATTGGATGGCGTTGCTTCCTCGGTCTCGGATACCTCCGTCTCTTCCGGTACAGTTTCCGGTTCTTCATCGCCTATCAGAACGCTGTCCTTTGCCATCAGATAGGCAGTTCCAATTACACGATCATTGTAGGTGTAGGTAAAAAGCGCAACAGCACGATCCGGGTGATTCTTAGGAAGAGGATCCAGGGAAAGCTCTGCGTCGCTGAAGGTAGAGCCCAAAGGAAGCGTGATTACGCTTTCCGGGTCAACCATCAGATCCGATGCCTGAAAGGAGCCGCGATCCAGATTGATGATTTCGTCTCCGGTTACATAACGGCTTTCATAATCTGCAATTACAGCATTCTGAAAGTTCCGGAAGCCAAAGGAAAGAAGCTCGGTGCTGTCAGTAAAATACTGCCGGGGCTGGCCCTTTAAGACAACAGAAACCAGTCTTCTGCCGTCTTTTTCTGCATAAGTAACCAGCGTATTTCCTGCGGCCTGAAGATAACCGGTTTTTCCTGCCTTTGCCGGGGAATAATAAAAATCATCGCCTTCTTTTAACAGGCGGTGTTCCTGATTGACAGTCAGACCGCCGGGATAATTGATAGTAGGAGCCAGCTTATGGTTTTTTACAGAACTGATCTCCAGAAGGGTTTCGTTCTGGTAGGCAGCCTGGGCAATCAGGGCCATATCGTAGGCAGTGACATACTGGGTATCGCCGTTCAATCCGGAAGGATTATCAAAATGGCTTTCCGTACAGCCCAGCTCGGCCAGCTTGTCATTCATCATATCCACAAAGGCCGGAATAGAACCAGCTACATGCTCAGCCAGGGCATTGGCTGCCTGATTGGCAGAAACAAGAAGAAGTCCGTAGAGGCAATCCTCTACAGTAAGGGTATCTCCGGGGACAACGCCCAGTTTGTTTCCGCTGTCAGATTCCACACTGTTGCAGGCGGTTTCTGTGAAAGTAACCATTTCATCCGGCTGCGCGTGTTCCAGAACGATCAGAGCAGTCAGAATTTTGGTAATGCTGGCAGGCGGGTATGGAACATGGATATTCTGTCCGAAGAGAATGGCTCCGGAATCGGCGTCCATAACGATTCCAGCTTCGGCCTGAATTCCTGTATCAGCCGGCCAGTCCGGTCTGGCCCAGGCAGTGCCGGTAAAAAGCTGGCAGGCCAGCAAAAGGCACAGTAATTGTTTTATCTTTTGTTTCAATGGAAAATTACCTCCAATTCTGATCAAATTCACACAATCTTATCATACCGTATTGAGGAGGATTATTCAAGAGAAAATCTGCCGGCCATTTGTTGTAATAGTTCAGCCTGAACTGTTACTATTTGTCTGAAAACAGTCTCCTTTTCCTGGTTTTCTGCGCTACAAATTGGTTCAAAATATTATTAAAATTCCTCTTCCAATCCAGAGGGTTTTGTAGTATGATATTACAGGACACCAGATATAGATAAAAATGGTGAAATAAAAAACAATATCTAGTATGCATCTCCCCTTTTTTCAGATAGATAGTATCTGTTCAGAACGGAGTATCTTCTTGTTCGGCAAAGCCGGACAAGAAGCATCGGAGATTCCTCCGATGTGAGAACTGGCAGGAAAATTCGCTTACAAGCAAGCTTGACACGAATTTTTCTGCTAGTTCTCCCGCCGCCCTGAATAGTTACGATAGATAGCGGAAAAGGGGAAAACGGCTGTCAGTCCGGCACAAGCGGGGGCTGACATTGAGGCATAATTATAGAAGTAAGGGAGCTGCAGGAAAATGGAAGTAAAGACCAACGTAATTAAAAGAAACGGCAAGGAAGTGTCTTTTGATATTTCTAAGATTGAGAATGCAATCCGGAAGGCAAACCAGAATGTAGAGCGGATTCATCAGATGAATGATTATCAGATCCGGGCAGTTGCAGACAACATTGCTCAGCAGGTTGGAGAATTCACCCACGCTGTGAACGTAGAGGATATTCAGGATATGGTAGAGACCGGCATTATGGAAATGCGCGGTTACGAGGTTGCGCAGAAGTATGTGCGTTACCGCTACAAACGGGAGCTGACCCGTAAGTCCAATACCACAGATAATGGAATCCTGTCTCTGATCGAGCATATCAATGAAGAAGTAAAGCAGGAGAATTCCAATAAAAACCCAGTGATCAACTCCACACAGAGAGACTATATGGCTGGTGAGGTCAGCAAGGATTTAAGCCGCCGGGTACTTCTGCCAGAGGAGATTGTACAGGCTCATGAGGCAGGAATTATCCATTTCCATGACACAGACTATTATGCTCAGAAGGAGCACAACTGCGATTTGATCAATCTGGAGGATATGCTTCAGAATGGTACGGTAATCAGCGAAACTATGATTGAAAAGCCCCACAGCTTCTTTACCGCCTGCAACGTAACGACACAGATTGTAGCTCAGGTGGCCAGCAATCAGTATGGCGGCCAGTCCTTTACCCTGTCTCATCTGGCTCCCTTTGTGGATGTCAGCCGTCAGAAGCTGAAAAGAAGCGTGACTGCAGAGCGCCAGGAATGCGGCGAATCCATGGATGAGGCTATTATCAATAAAGTAGTAGAGCGCCGTCTGCGGGAAGAGGTAAAGAGCGGAATTCAGACCATTCAGTATCAGTTGATTACTTTGATGACCTGCAACGGACAGGCTCCCTTTGTAACCGTGTTTATGTACCTGGACGAGGTTCCGGAGGGACAGACAAGAGACGACCTTGCCATGATTATTGAAGAAGTTCTGATCCAGAGAATGCAGGGCGTAAAAAATGAAAAGGGCGTATGGATTACACCAGCGTTCCCGAAGCTGATTTATGTGCTGGACGAGGACAATATTACTGAGGATTCCAAGTACTGGCATCTGACAGAGCTGGCAGCCAAATGTACAGCAAAGAGAATGGTTCCGGATTATATTTCTGCCAAGATTATGCGCCAGTTAAAGAGAGGCAATGTATATACCTGTATGGGATGCCGTTCCTTCCTGACTGTGGAGGATTCTCAGCGCAATCCCGATGGAAGCCACAAGTTCTACGGACGTTTCAACCAGGGTGTTGTGACCATTAACCTGGTGGATGTGGCATGTTCCTCTGAGGGAGATATGGATCGGTTCTGGGAGATTCTGGAGGAACGTCTGGAGCTTTGCCACCGGGCGCTTCGCTGCCGCCATGAGCGCCTTCTGGGCACTATCTCTGATGTAGCTCCGATTCTGTGGCAGAACGGCGCTCTGGCCAGACTGAAAAAGGGCGAAACCATTGATCGTCTGCTGTTTAACGGTTATTCCACCATTTCTCTGGGTTATGCAGGCCTTTACGAAATGTGCGTTCGGATGACCGGAAAATCTCATACTTCACCGGAGGGCAAGCCCTTTGCTCTGCAGGTAATGCAGAAATTAAATGACAAGTGTGCAGAGTGGAAGGTAGCGGAAAATATCAGCTATTCTGTGTACGGAACTCCTATGGAGTCCACTACCTACAAATTTGCCAAATCCCTGCAGAAGCGGTTTGGCATTATTCCGGGAGTAACGGATAAAAACTACATTACCAACAGCTACCATGTTCATGTGTCTGAGGAGATTGACGCTTTTGAGAAACTGAAATTCGAATCTGATTTCCAGAAGCTGTCACCGGGCGGCGCTATCAGCTATGTAGAGGTGCCCAATATGCAGAACAACATTCCGGCTGTTCTGACGGTTATGAAGTTTATTTATGACAACATTATGTATGCGGAGCTGAATACCAAGAGCGATTACTGCGAGTGCTGCGGCTATGACGGAGAGATTAAGATTGTGGAAGATGAGTCCGGTAAGCTGGTGTGGGAGTGTCCCAACTGCGGAAACCGGAATCAGGACAAGATGTCTGTAGCCAGAAGAACCTGCGGATATATCGGAACCCAGTTCTGGAACCAGGGACGGACTCAGGAGATTCGGGATCGGGTACTGCACCTGTAATGCAATGATTAAACAAAAATTTAGATTTCTGAAATAAAAAATCCGGCCAGTTCCTATTTATTGGGAACTGAGCCGGATTTTTTCCAAACCATCGTATATTCTTTTTCCCCTGTAGCTTCCTCCATTCCTTCTGACAGGACGGAAAAGCCCTCTCTGCCATAGAATGCGGCTGCCCGTGAGTTTTTCTGATAAACATTCAGGGAAAGCGTGTCATATTTCTGCTTCGTATAAGTTAAAAGCTGCCTTCCGATTCCGCAGGAACGGCAGTTTTTGGCTACGAAAATTCCGGCAATATAGTTGTCTATCATGCCAAGAAAACCCAGTATCTTTTCGTCTGTAACATAGACAAAAACCTTTGACTGGAGCAAGGCCTTTTGTACCTCGTGAAAATGAGAGCGCCAGTAACCATCCGGTACAAACGGATGCGCATCTTCATTGCCAGAAAGCCATATCTTCATAACCTGTTCAGTATCTGATGTCTGAAATTCTCGAATCACGTTTTTCCTCCTCACATTTATAAGATAGTTTCCAGATGTTTTTTTAATCCGTCGCGATATTTCTTTGTAAGAGCTAAATATTGCTGCTGTTCTTCCGGTGTCCACTCATTCCAGATCCTGTTTTCAATCTCATGGAGAGGACGTATTTTTTCTAATGAAAATTGTTCGCCTTTTTCAGTCAGGCAAAGAATGGTATTTCTGCCTTTCCCCTGTTCCAGATATACGATGTCCTCTTTTTCTAATCTGCGGACAGCAGAATTGATTGTCTGGCGGCTGATACCTGTAAGCTTACTTATCTCGCTTTGCAGACATTTTCCGCCTTTCTCGCAGAGTACATATAAAATATTTTGAACGCTGTCTGAAATACCCATTTTCACAGCTGCTTCATGGTATAAAGCATTAATTTCTCCGGCTAAATAGGTATATTGCTCTCTTTCCAGGTAGTGCATAGCTTCACCTCTTGTCTGATTTCGTACATTATGTATTATATCCGATTTCGTACATAAGTCAATAGCCTTTTTGAATACAGGAGTATTACGCTGGAGTTTATACATTTTTATTTCGCTGAACTTAAGTTTTCATGAATTCAGTTTCTGGATATTTACAGTAAAAATAAATCTTGATATATTGAAAATAGAAAAGCGGCAGGAACGACAGCTGTATTTCAGTGGAGTGTGAAAATGATGCGATAATCGTACATGTTGGGGAGGTCGGATAAAATGAATCGACAATTTATACAAGGTCTGTCTATCGATTGGAGTAAGATTGATTCCCACAGTTATTTACGAGAAATAGAAGCGATCAACCAATTGGAAGAGGTTGTTTTTGAAAAACCCATTACCTTTTTTGTGGGCGAAAATGGCAGCGGAAAATCAACGCTGCTGGAAGCTCTTGCGGTATCCTATGGATTTAATCCGGAAGGCGGCACGAAAAATTATTCTTTTTCAACCTATGATTCCCATTTTCCTATTTTGTTAGGAATACCCGATGCGCAGATTTTATCCTTTGATGGCGGTGCGGTACACGAGTGTGCTTATGAAGATACGGAGAGCTATAAGGTTACGGAAATGTTTATTAACAATCGTCATATTTTATTGAATAAATTGCTCTCGGAGTGAATCTGTAAGCCGGGAGTATTTCAAAAAGAATTTCTTTGATTCTGCAGACCTGGGAAACGATATTATTCGATTGAGAAAATATCGAAAGATTCGGAGGTGAGCTTATGAAATTCGTAGATCAGAACACATTTATCGTTTCATTACTGCTGGGGATCCTTGTAATTTACAAGGTATTATCCATTGATGGCTTTACTGATATCCTGTGGATTATTCTGATGGGGAGTTTAACCATTAAAGGTTTGAGGAGTTCATTTTCAAAGGAGTTACATGAACGGGACATAAGGCAGGCATATCAGAAGAAGGTTTTGTATCAGAATATTTTTGGGAAATTTGCGTATATTGCGCTAGATATTCCGCTGCTTACCATTATTTTAGCTGGAATTATTGCATACGTCAGTCCGGATGCAGCTATGTTCAAAGTGCTGATAGCTGTTTTTCTGGCATTTTCCGCGGGATATGCAGTATGGATCAATCTGTATATTGCAAAGCATAAGAAAAACGCTGTTGAAAGTGGAAATTGGGAGACAGAAAAATTAAATGCAGAGAAGGAAAGGGCCTGGAAGCGTTCGGATTTTTTTCATAATGTTATGTATTTTATTGCGGCTGTATTTCTGATTTTTTATTTCATTTTCGGAGATCCGGTTATTTATATCAATAATTACAAGTTGAAGACAGCGATGACAGAGCTTGAGAAAGATCGGATTACATTGGAGGAAACAGTGCCGTTTGAATGGACCAGAGTATATTCCTTTGGCCCGTATTTCCCTTTAAAGGATATTGAAAGAATCACTGGTTCAAAGAGTCCTGCACTTAATGACAGCGTGACTGAAGAGATGGAGAATTTGATATTTATGAATCATGGCAGAGTGGTTTCCAGTGTATGTAAACGTCCTTCGTCCACAGGATATTCATTAAATCTTGGCGCTAATGCAGTCACAGATTTTTGTAATGGCGACAACTATTCGCAGATGGATTATGGTGATTCCATTGAATTTGAAGTGACTTTGGAAAATGGAATGATCAATCTGACAGCTGTTGAACAGGAGTAAGTTTTTTTAATCAGAGAAGTCAGAAAAAAGGGGGGATAAAATGGAAATGATAATGCTTATGGTGCTGTTCTTTCTAGTATTTGTATTATTTGTTTTCTTTGCTGTCAGAAGCGGCAGAATTCAAAATTTACTAAAAAAATATCCGCAGCTTCCAAAGTATATTGTATTAGGATATACAGTATTTTGCGGGTGCTTTGAATATCCTTTACTGAATCGTCACAGCAGCACTGCCTTGGATTTTTCGAGATTATATTTGTTTTTTGTAAGCTACGGTCTAATCGCTTTTTTATTTTCAAGAATATATGGAATTGCAAAGGAGCGAAAGGTATATGCCTTAACCTTCCTGTTCACGGCAATCGGAATGGTCTGCAGGTATTTCCTGGAATTTGGTGAGGTATCAAATATATATAATTTCACATTTGTAAATATTGTCAGCTATTTATTGATAATTCCAACAGGAACGACAATAGCGTACCATTTTATCGGCAGAGAAATGAGAAAATAGCCGGATCTTTTTTCAGAGGAATGTGCCAGGAAAGAAGAAAAATATGCAGAGCATATGGCGAGCGACGAAATGTAAAATTCCAGTCTGCAGAAGAACGCAGATACACAAAAACGGGAGATTTGGAGGGAGGTCGAGAACGATTAAAAATATAAGAACTTATTTGTATACTTCCATTGGAGCAAGCCTTATTTTTATTTTGACTGCAGTATGGTATATGGAAGGTTCCTTTTATCCCGGGCCTCTGCCAATAGGAATTGTCGCTGGGATTGTTTTGTTGATTCAAATTGCCTTACTGATTCTTTGTATTAGAAATATTTTGACATTTAGATTTCAGTGGATAATTGCTTTGACGATGCTTATGAGTGGTTTTTCTATTCTGGGTACAGGTTTTTTCTTTATTGGCTGGTTCCTGTTTTTTATTGCTTGAAAAATTCAGTTTGTTGAAAATTTAAGAAAAATGCAAGTGGAAGAATGTCTTTTAGTGGATGTTGATTTAAAGCCGAGATGATAATATAAAAAAGAGAAAAGATGATGATGACGAGAAGTAAAGAGAGCAAACATATAATGGAATATATTAAGGTTACGAACGAAAATATTGAAAAAGAGCATATATGTTGTGCGATTTCGAATAGCAATGATATTCAGGTATCTTCAAAAAAAGCATGGTTGTCAGAACGGTTTGAAGATGGTTTAGTCTTTCTCAAAAGTGCAGAAAGAGGAAAGTGTTTTATTGAATATATCCCTGCTGAAAATGCATGGAATCCAATTTCTGCAGATGGATATATGTATATTGATTGTTTATGGGTTGCAGGTTCGTTTAAGGGGCATGGTTATTCATCAGATTTATTAAATGCTTGTATTGAGGACAGTAAAAATAAAGGAAAAAAGGGATTGTGTATTTTAGCAGCGGCAAAGAAAAAACCATTTTTAGCTGACCCTAAATTTCTGAAGTATAAAGGATTTCAAGTTTGCGATGAAGCTGGTAATGGTATTCAATTATGGTATTTTCCGTTTGTAGAAAATACAACATTGCCGCAATTCAAAGAATGTGCAAAACACCCCCATATTGAAGAAATGGGGTATGTTTTGTATTATACAAGTCAATGTCCGTTTAATGCGAAGTATGTTCCTGTAATTGAGGGGATTGCAAAAGAAAAAGCGATACCATTTAAAGCAATTCACTTGCAGAGTAAAGAAGAAGCACAAAATGCTTCGACACCAATCACAACATATGCATTATTTTTAGATGGAAACTATATCACGAATGAACCGATGAATGATAAGCGTTTTTTGAAATTAACGGAGGTACTGATATGATAGGTCTTGCGGTTGCATGTACGATTTTAGGTGGGATAGTGGGAGCATCTCTGGAACCTGTTTCGTTTTCAGTTTCTATTCCCATTGCAATTATGGGCGGCTTTATTATGAAAGAAATCAGAGACAAGAAAGACGAGAAATAAGAGAACCTGGAAGGCAGACGTCCCTCAAATTTAAGGCGGGAGGAAAATGGGATTAAACAAATTAACTAACCGAATTTATTTTTTAGAACATGATCCCGAGGTGGACAGGCCAGTGTTAGCTTATATCAAAGGCGATAAATTCTCTCTGGCAATTGATGCCGGATATTCGGCTTCTCATGTTCAGGATTTTTACAGAGAGATCGAAGCGGAACAGTTTAACAAACCGGATTTTACTGTGATTACACACTGGCATTATGACCATACCTTTGGGATGCATGCTATCAGCGGAATCAGCGTTGCCCATAATAAAACAAATGAGTTTCTCAAAGGCCAGCAAGAACAGGCAATGGATCCTGGCTATATCGAAATTCTGAAAAGAGAAGATATTCATTTTAGACAAGAGTATTGCGGACAAAATAAATTAAATATTGTACTGTCCGATGTGAGCTTTTCTGATAACATGACATTAGATTTAGGCGGTGTTACAGCCCGGATTTTTCATACGGTTTCCCCGCATTCAGAAGATACTGTTTGCATTTATGTACCGGAAGAAAAAGTTCTGTTTTTAGGGGATTCCACCAGTGAGGATTTCTTTAACGGTGGATATATGGACAGGGACAAACTGCAGGCTTTGATTCAGATGATTCAATCGACGGACTGTGACTGCTGTATACTCAGTCACTGCGAACCTCTCAGAAAGGCGGATTTACTCGATTATTTGTGCTCGATAGAGGTCTGAAAATTTCGGTTTGCTGAGTGGATAAGAGTTATATCCATCGGAATTTGGTGAGGAGGAATCTATGTGCGTATTCGGAAAGCGATATTTACTGTTTTAACAATAGTCTTTGGTTCCCTTGGACTGATGAATATAATGCCTTATGATATAACATTGCCAATAATGTTTATTTTTATGGGATTGACGCTCCTGACAAATGCAAAGGAGAGTTATGACGAGGGGGCAAAGAAGGATGCTATGATATTTGCGGGTGTAGCAATTTTTGTCTATGTAGTTACAGCATATAATTTGATAAGCAGATTTATGTAAATTAGAAGCTGGAGGTGGAAATACATGAATGATAAGATTTCGAAATGGTGCAATGTTATAAGTTTAGTTTTAATTGTGGGTTTTATTATAAAGACCATTTTTGACTATGGGAAATATTCAAGCACATTAAAATGAATTGCCGATGGTGTATGAGTTGCTGGACAGATATAAAAGCCAAAAAAGCATTTATGTCTTTCATTCAAGAACGGATATAGACGATTATTTATTAAAAACATTTGGTTGAAAGTTGAATTTAAAGGTGTGACAGCATGAATATAGACATATCCAAAACCAAAGCGTATTATCATTCCATATCAGAGTCCTCAATGTGTAATTGTAATTATTGCCGCAATTATAGATTGCAGATCAACGATTTCCAATTAAATTGCAGTATGTGATGTAACAGCCTGCTGAGGCTGTGGCATGATACTGTTATTTCCAGCAATCTGTCAAAAGCGGAATCCAGGGAGGGAGAATTTATGAGTTTAAAATTGATAAAAGGAAGTTACCAGTATAAGGAGCCGATTATTACTATGCTCAAAGAATGGAAGGAATATAACGATACCCATGATGTGAATTGTTCGCCATGGGCTATCTTCAAAAATAGCTATGATGATTTTGATTTTTATTTAAGCAATTTGGAAACAAGTGAGCCTAAAGACGGATGGGTTCCGGATTCTACTTTCTTTTGCTTCGATGAACAGCGAGATATCATGGTGGGAGCGGTAAATATCAGGCATTGTTTAAACGATCACCTTTTGTTATGCGGAGGCCATATTGGCGATGGAATCAGACCGTCTGAAAGAAGAAAAGGTTATGCCACTCAAATGATCGGACTTGCCTTAAAAGAATGCAGAAAAATCGGAATCAAAAAAGTATTGATGGTATGCGATAAAGATAATATTGGCTCTGCGAAATCTATTATAAGAAATGGCGGTATATTAGAAAATGAAGTGATAGAGAATGGAAAAATCAAACAGCGATATTGGATTGATTTAGAATGAATGATAACTCGGAAGTTGGATTTATTATGATAGGGGGTACGGAACACATGGATGAAAAAAGGAACTGGCAATCAAAAATTGCAGGGATATTTCTGATACTCCTAGGTTATTTTTTAGGCGGAAATGCCCCAAAAACGGGATATTGTTATGGCGATAGGGTATTCGAATTTTTGGGCTTGCCTGCATGGTCAGAGGGAATGACAGGAACGCATTTATCCGGGAATCATTGGTATTTTCATAATAATCGTTGGAATCGGACTGATTACTCCACGGAAAAAGAATATGCGCATTGTTATGTGGATTGCGGTGATTCTGCTTCTGCTTCTGCTTTTGATAAGTCTTCTTTAGCCTGTTCGCTTTCGAAAAATAGAGAAATAAATCTTGATATATTTGGAAATGGAAAAGCAGGGGATGGGAATCCTGACAGAAAGGGGAAGTGTTTGTGACAAGAATCAAAGCTTTGAACCGTTATCAAAAAGCTGTCCTGATCGTTATGGGAGTCATGATTTTGATTTTTACGGTTCTTTATTTCAGGACGATTTCAAGGGTTGGATTTGAATATCAGGATACAATTTTTGTGCCATATCAGGAGAATGGAAGTATGGTATATTCCGGCAAGTTTCAGGGAAAACAGTCTCATTTTACTGTGTCAGAGAAGAAAACCGTTATGTTTCAGTGGGGGGATATGGTATATGGGCCTTATACAGCGAAAGAGGATCCCGCGGCGATTCCAAAGGATGATGAGTTTGCAGAGGGGATGACCGGCGTGGCGCTTTATCAGGGGGAGGATATTCTGTTTCGCGGCGGAGTTTTGAAAACGGAGGACATCTATTGGTTGTATAATGAGGACGGCAGCCTGGAGAATCTCAGGCTTTCCTTTACTGGCAGCGACGGAATTGAGCGAGATGAATATGGAAATGAGATTGATTCTGTGCAGCCGACTGCAGATACGATACTGAAATTGATGGATGGGCCGGAGCTGATGCATAAAGGGGAATGGCTTATGTGGTTTGGCGCTGTCTGTGTCTGCATTCTCAATGGGCTTTCTATTTTGTTTGCAGATGAGCTGTTTCGTTGGAATCTTTCTTTCCAGATTCGCAATGCAGAACATGCGGAGCCGTCTGAAATGCAAATTGCAGGAAGATATATCAGCTGGACGGTTTTGACGATTATGGCCCTGGCGCTTTTTATCATGGGGCTTCAGTAACAGGAATTTTAACAGGCTCAGGAGCGAATCATTCAAAAAGGAGGACGTGTGATAAATGAAAAAAGGAATTGGAATTATCAGCTGCATCATTGGTATTTTATTGGCTGTGATTGGAGTTGTGATGAAGGTGAAAGGAACCATGGCTGTTTCTATTATTGGAGGGGCAGATGGTCCCACATCTGTTTTTGTTGCAGGAAAATTGAATGGAGATTTGTCTAATGCTCTTATTATTGCAGGAGCGATTGTATTGGGAATTGTTTTGCTTGTGTGCTGGAAGAAAAAGTCTTAAAAGCCTGAAGAAAAGGAGCGGAAAATGAAATTAAAGAACGTACTGATCGTTGTGAAGGATATAGAAAAATCCAGACAGTTTTACCATGACCTGTTCGGTCTTGATTTAATCCTGGATAATGACGGAAATATGATTTTGACGGAGGGACTTGTGCTCAAGGATGAAAAAATCTGGAAGGAGCTTTTGGGGAAGGAGATTCTTCCGGAAAGCAATTCCTGTGAGCTGTATTTTGAGGAACAAAACATAGAAGCATTTGCAGAAAAGCTGGAGAGGCTTTATCCTTCGATTCGATATGTGAATAAACTGGTTGTTCACAGCTGGGGACAGAAGGTCGTTCGTTTTTATGATTTGGATGGAAATCTGATTGAGGTAGGGACTCCAGTGTGATGAGATGGCTTAGGCTGAAAAGACGGCAGGGTGGTTTGCAGGAATCAATCAAAGACTGGTCAGGATCCTGTTGTCTGTGGTATAATGCTTGGTATAAAATCTGCGTAGAATGGAGGAAATTCATATGAGTACGAGAGCAGAATTAAAGGGAAGGGCGAAGAACTGCCTGAGGCAGTATTTTATGCCGGCGCTGCTGGTTTGTATCGTTCAGATGCTTCTGACAGGAACCTTACCGCTTCCAAGAATGGGTGTTTCCCTGAATGTCAATACTGTAGGAAGTGCGATTACAGGGGGCGGAGGCCTTGCAGAAACCCTGGGAGAGGGCGATCTGGGATATATGCTGATGGTGCTGCCTGTGCTTTTGATGGGAATGCTGTTTTCCTTTGCCATAGGGACTTTGTATTCCGTATTTGTCGGAAATGTGATTTATGTAGGATCCAGCCGGTATTTTATGGAAAGCAGAGAGTACGGACAGGATCGGGGAATCGGAAAGCTGTTTTACGGATTTAAAAGCGGAGCTTATCTGAATACGGTTTTTACTATGTTTATGATGAACCTGTTTATTTTTCTCTGGTCTCTGCTTCTGGTAGTGCCGGGAATTATCAAATCCTATCAGTATCGGATGGTTCCCTATATTATGGCGGAGAATCCCCAGATGAATTATCGGGACGCACTGGCTCTCAGCAGCCGCATGACAGAAGGCCATAAGCTGGAGCTGTTTATTCTGGAGCTGTCGTTTGTGGGATGGATAATTCTGGGAAGTCTTTTATGCGGAATCGGAGTGATTTTCGTTCAGCCTTATATTAATGCAACCTTTGCAGAGGTCTATGCAGAGATGCGAAAGGCATCAGGAGCAGCGGGACGGGAGCTGCCTGGATTTGGCCGTCCTGAGGACGATGCGCCGTATACCTATTATACAATGGAGTGATCCGGTCGGATCACTCCTTGCACCAAGGAGAAAATGATGGTATACTGTCGTGGTGAATTTGATGTAAAGTGCCAATCAGGAAGGAAAAGTCATGACTGAAAACTGTGAATACGCCATCCAGGTACAGGATGTAAGCAAGATATACCGGTTGTATGAAAAGCCGATTGATCGCCTGAAGGAATCCCTGAGTCTGACACATAAAAGCTATCACAGGGATTTTTTTGCCCTCAGCAACATCTCTTTTCAGGTGAAAAAGGGAGAAACCGTGGGCATTATCGGAACCAATGGATCCGGAAAATCTACAATCCTGAAGATTATTACCGGAGTGCTGACTCCTACAACGGGAAATGTTCGGGTAAGCGGAGTGATTTCCGCACTTCTGGAGCTGGGTGCCGGATTCAATATGGACTATACCGGAATTGAAAATGTATATATGAACGGTACGATGATGGGATTTACCCGCAGCCAGATGGATGAAAAGCTGCCGGAGATTCTGGAATTTGCCGATATCGGTGATTTTGTATATCAGCCGGTAAAAACCTATTCCAGCGGTATGTTTGTGCGGCTGGCTTTTGCGCTGGCAATTAATGTAGAACCGGAAATCCTGATCGTAGATGAGGCTCTGTCTGTGGGAGATGTATTTTTCCAGTCCAAGTGTTACCGGCGAATGGAAGAAATCCGAAAGCAGGGAACCACGATCCTTATGGTTACCCACGATATGGGCAGTGTTATTAAGTACTGTGACCGGGTAGTGCTTCTCAATAAGGGACACTATGTGGCAGAAGGCCCGGCCGGAAAAATGGTAGATTTATATAAGAAGATTCTGGCAAACCAGATGGATGCTCTGGAGGAGGAGCTGGCGGAGATGAATGATTTCTCCGGCGGAATGGACGGACGGGGAAGCAAGGCTGCCGGAGAGACGGACGAGAGCGAAGGAAGCTCGAAGGAAAGGGACGCAGACGGCAGCTCAAAATGCCTGTCTGGACAGGAAGTCCTTTCAGAAGACAAAAATCAGGGACTGATGAAGGATAAAATTTCCATAAATCCCAACCGTACAGAGTATGGAAATGGAAAAGCGGAGATTTACGATCTGGGTCTGTTTGATGAACGGGGCAATCTGACCAACCTGCTTCTGAAGGGCGAGTATTTTGAAATCAAGGAACGGATTCGTTTCTTTGATACCATTCAGGCGCCGATCTTTACTTATACGATTAAGGATAAAAAAGGCGCGGATTTGACCGGAACCAATACCATGTTTGAAGGCGCAGATGTAAAGCCGGTAGGGCAGGGAGATGAATATGAAGTAACCTTCCGTCAGAAAATGACGCTTCAGGGCGGGGAGTATCTGCTGAGTATGAGCTGCACTGGTTTTGAACAGGGAGAGCACACCGTATACCACCGGCTCTACGACATTGCCAGTATTACGGTGATTTCCAATAAGAACACAGTAGGCGTCTATGATATGGAGTCTGAGGTGGAAACGGTTTTAAGAAAAGGACAGGAACATGAAAAAAATTGACGATGAGATACAGCTCCTTTTAAAAGAGCACAATGGAAATATCCGAGAGATTCTGGAAGAGAACAGCCGTCTGGATTATCTGTATGCTCTTTCTGAACAGAGAGAGCTTTTGCTGGAGTGGTATGATTTTGACCCTGAGGGAGAGCTTCTTCAGATAGGCGCGGATTACGGAGCCATGACCGGGCTTTTCCGCACCAGTGTGGCTCAGGTAACGGTACTGGATGAGGATGCCAATGCCCTCCGCACTGTGGAATTGCGTTATCCCGGCGCAGCTAACATCCGGTATGAAAATGGTTCGCTTTTTGATTTGAAGGAAGAGCGCGCAGAGGGATTTGACTATGTGGTGTTTGCAGGTACTCTGCAGGCGCCCTATGAAGAACAGCTGCAGGCGGCTAAGGCATTGTTAAAGCCAGACGGGGTTTTGATTGTGGCAGTTCCCAATGCGCTTGGAATGAAATATTTTTCAGGAACAGCAGATGAAGCCAATGCTATGACAAAGGTGCAGCTGGCCCAGCTGCTGCCAGGGGGACGGTTCTATTATCCCATGCCTGATTACCGCATACCGGTCAGCATTTATTCGGATCAGTATCTTCCCAAGAAGGGAGATATGACCAGAGTGACTCCGGCCTATGATTACCCAAGATATCATATGATGGATATGGGACAGAAATTTGATACAGCCTGTGAGGCAGGCCTGTTTGATCTCTATGCCAACTCTTATCTGGTATTCTGGAGTAGCAGCCCGGAGCGCCTGGAAAATGGAGAGGATCCGATTTATGTAAAATACAACAAAACCCGAAAGGAAGTTTTCCAGATTAAAACCTGTATCTGCGAGGCTAAGAAAGAGGGAGGCCGCAGACGGTATGTGGAGAAGGCCGCTCTCAGTCTGGCAGGATCTGCTCATATTGATTCCTTCCGAAAAAAAGAGGAGGAGCTGATGCAGCAGCACCGGGTGCTGAAGGTGGCCAGTCCGGAATATCGCCCGGACAGGAATTCGGCATTTTTCCCCTATCTGGAGGGACAGACCTGGGCAGAAAAGCTGGGGCAGCAGATTTCCGGCGGACAGCTTCCTCTTGAGGCTCTGAGTCAGGCTCTGGATCAGGTTTATGATATCAGACCGGAATTCCGAAGCAGCTTTTTGAGAACAGAGGAGTTTGACGAGGTATTCGGTCAGGGTCTTTGTGAGGAGGAGCTGGCGCTTTTGGGGCAGGACACTGCCTGTCGTGTATCCAATATCGATGCTCTTTTTGAAAATATGCTTTTGACAGAGGATGGTATTTACTGTCTGGACTATGAATGGGTATTTTTATTCCCGGTTCCGGAGCATTTTGTAAAATATCGGATTCTGTATTATTTTTATGAGCAGTACAGCAGCGTTATGAAGCAGCTTTCTTTGGATCAGATCTTGTCTGCCTTCGGCATTACGCCGGAGATGGCAGAGGTCTACCGGAAGATGGAAGTGAATTTCCAGAATTATGTTCATGGGGAAAATCAGCAGCTGTATCTGGGCAATTATATGGTATATTCCAGAGGCGTTAAGGAAATCCGCCAGACAGAGAGTGATCTGGCCCGGGCAAGAGAGCGGATTGAGCAGATGAAGATCCACAGCCGGGAAAAGGATGTGACGATTCGGAAGATTACAGAGGTGCAGCGGCTTACCAACAACCATGTGACCAATCTGGAGGCGATTATCCGGGATCTGCGCCATGAAATTGATGAAATGGGCAAGACCCTGGCCTATTTAGACAAGCACGAGGCGCTGCTGTTCCGGCTTCGCAGGAAGCTGGGAGATGCCTTTAATAAAAAGTATCCCAAGGGAACGCCCCAGAGAAAGCGTCTGGCCTATAAAAAAGAATATGTGCTTCATCCTATTCGTTCCATGAAGCTGTATTCTACTCCAGAGGGAAAGAACCTGCGGGACGGAGATTTCCACATTGGAGAAATTTACAAGCAGCACGGACGTCTGAAATTTGAGCAGGTGGAGAATCCGGTAGTTTCTATCGTGATCCCTGTTTATAATCAGATTCATTATACCTATGCCTGTCTGGTTTCTATTCTGGAGCATACAAAGGATGTGCCTTATGAGGTGATTATTGCTGATGATGTGTCTACAGATGCTACAGAGCATTTATCTCAGTATGCAGAGGGACTTGTTATCTGCCGCAACACCACCAACCAGGGCTTTCTGCGCAACTGCAACAATGCAGCCCGCCATGCCCGGGGCAAGTATATTATGTTCCTGAATAACGATACGCAGGTGACGGAAAACTGGCTGAGTTCTCTGGTTGATTTGATTGAACGGGATCCTTCGATTGGTATGGTTGGTTCCAAGCTGGTGTACCCGGACGGCCGCCTTCAGGAGGCCGGCGGTATTATCTGGAGTGATGGTTCTGGATGGAACTACGGTCGTCTGGATGATCCGGATAAGCCGGAATACAATTATGTGAAGGATGTGGACTATATTTCCGGAGCGGCGATTTTGCTTTCCAATGAGCTGTGGAAGCAGATTGGCGGTTTTGATACCCGATTTGCTCCTGCTTACTGCGAAGATTCGGATCTGGCCTTTGAGGTGAGAAAAGCCGGATACCGCGTTGTATATCAGCCCCTTTCCAAGGTGATCCATTTCGAAGGAGTGTCCAACGGAACGGATGTGGAGGGAACCGGACTGAAGCGTTATCAGGTGGCCAATTCCCGGAAACTGAAGGAAAAATGGGCGGAGGAGTTTGCGAAGCAGTGTGAAAATGACGGCAATCCGGATCCCTTCCGTGCCAGAGAGCGCAGCATGGGCAAGCCTATTGTGCTGGTGGTGGATCACTATGTTCCTACTTATGATAAAGATGCCGGTTCTAAAACCACATACCAGTATCTGAAAATGTTTCTTAAGAAGGGCTTTGTGGTGAAATTCCTGGGTGATAATTTTATGCACGAGGAGCCATACACGACAGAGCTGGAGCAGATGGGAATTGAGGTGTTATACGGACCGGAATACCAGGTTAAGATTTGGGACTGGCTGAGAGAGCACGGAGATGATATTGATGTGGCTTACTTAAACCGTCCTCATATTGCCTCCAAGTATATTGATTATATTCTGGACAATACAGATATTAAGGTTATTTATTATGGTCATGATCTGCATTTCCTCAGAGAAAGCAGAGAGTATCAGATTACTGGGGATCCGAAGATTCGGGAGGATGCCGAGTACTGGAAATCTATTGAGCTGACTTTGATGAGCAAGGCAGCGGTTTCCTATTATCCGTCCTATATTGAGCGGGATGCGATCCGGGAAATCGATCCGACGATTTCTGTGAAGGATATTACAGCTTATGTATTTGATCAGTTTAAGGAAACCATTCAGGAAGACTTTGCAAAGCGGGAAGGTCTGCTGTTTGTCGGCGGCTTTGCCCATCCGCCGAATGCAGATGCGGTTCTGTGGTTCGCCCGGGATATTTACCCGCTGATTCGCCAGAAGATGGAAGAGGCAGGAGCTGCGGCGCCGGACTTCTATGTAGTAGGTTCAAAGGTAACGGATGAAATCCGGGCTTTGGAGCAGCCGGGCAATGGAATTATTATTAAGGGCTTCGTATCAGAGGAGGAGTTAGAGCAGCTGTATGCAGAGTGCAGAATCGTGGTTGTGCCTCTTCGCTACGGGGCAGGCGTAAAGGGAAAGGTTGTGGAAGCGATCTACAACGGCGCTCCGATTGTAACGACGTCCATCGGTGCAGAGGGAATTCCTCAGGTAGAGGATGTGCTTGTGGTGGAGGATGAGCCGGAACAGTTTGCTCAGGCAGTTGCAGAACTTTATCAGAATGAGGAAGCCTGCCGGGAATTGTGTGAAAGAACGCAGCGGTATATCAGGGAGCATTTCAGCATGGATGCTGCCTGGAGAGTCATTGAGGAGGATTTCTGCCGCAGATAAGAGGGCAGAGGAGGCGCTGGTTGCTGGCTTGCCGGTGAGCGGAAATTGTAACAGTTCAGCCTTGCATCTTCTTGCCCGCTTACAGCGGACAAGAAGCTTTAGGCGTCCGCCTTATGTGAATTCAGTCAGAAAAATTCTTATGAAAGTAAACTTTCAACGAGTTTTTCGGACTGAATCCCCGCAAGGCTGAACTGTTACCGGAAATTGTTATTTAATTATCGCTTGTCTTTCCTAATTATATGAAGTAAAATGAAAGCATCGGAGAGATTTCCGATGCTTTCTGGTTTTTATGTCATAGGAAAGCGCGTCCTATGACATAAAAACAATCCGCGAGGATCGCCATGGGTTGGAAGAGAATTTTGTCACAGAAGCGACCCGCTGCAGGCGGAGAAGCTCGCGAACTTCTTTCTTACAGAGAATTGCAGCCAGCAGAGTGGAATTGTGAACAGGATGCAAACTTTTACCGGGTTTGGCAGATTTGTGAGAATAAAGCAGAAGGCATCAGAATACGAAAATGAAGAAAGGAGAGTCTGCTCAAAACAGTTTGGGCGGCAGGAATGATATGCAGGCAGTATTTGATGATTCCTTAATTACAGGCAATAAGATGATTGACACACAGCACAAAGAGCTGATTGACCGGATTAACAAGCTTCTGATTCTTTGTGAGAATGAAAAGCCGGCAAAGCGGGAAGCAGTTGAGACTCTGGATTATCTGGCGGATTATGCAGAATTCCACTTTGGCGAGGAGGAAAAGCTTCAGGAGGAGATTGGTTATCCAGGTATTGCAGAGCATAAAAAGAAACACGAGGAGCTGCGCCAGGTGGTAAAGGATCTGTATGCGATGCTGGAGGAGCAGGAAGGTCCTACCGCTGCTTTTGTAGAGTCTGTGAATGAGAACGTGACCAACTGGCTTTATAACCACATTCGCGGTTTTGATCGCTCTGTGGCAGAGTACCGATTTATGAGAGATAACGAAAGTCGTATTTAATAGTAACAGCTAAAGTTTCAGACAGGAAAATGCGTTGAAAGTTTGTTTTCATAAGCGTTTTCCTGTCTGAATTTTTATAAGGCAGACGCCCGGTGTATCTTGCGGATTATGTGGGAAAGAACCCAGGATTGTGCAGGAATCGCGATTTTCTTTTAAAACTGCAAAAAGAGAGCCTAGTATTGTGCAAAAATCGCCTTTTCCTTTTAAAAATGCAAAATCCACACCTAGCTTGTGCAAAAATCGCGGATATCCATTAAAAATGCAAAATCCTCATATTATAATATAAAATCTACTCTATAAAGTGAACACGCAAAATATATCATTGGACTTCAATTAAAATCCCCCCACAGTGCAATTCGAAAATAATTCTTAGCAAGAAACTAAAAAAATATAAATTCTGTGAAAAAACTATGACCTCTATTGACATGGTGACAAGGTGTCATTATAATGAAAACTGTTTTTCGGAGTATAGATGACAACTTGTCACCTTTTGAAACAGGGCTGAAAAAAGCTGATGGAAAGAACCGGGAATGGAGCTTAGAAGCATCGGCAGAATCAGCCATGAAAATCAAAGAGGATGAAGGGAGGGGGAACAATGCCTACAGAACGGTTTCACCGTTTGCCGGAGGAAAAACGGCAGGCTATTCGGGCGGCGGCTGTTTTGGAGTTTGCAAGAGTACCATACGAGAAGGTGTCAATCAACCAGATTATCCACAATGCGGATATATCAAGAGGCAGTTTTTATACATATTTTGTGGATAAAAAAGATTTGCTGGAATATATTCTTTCTGATGGATTTGAGAATATGCTTCAGCTGTGTGAAGAGGAATTGGAGGCGAACGGAGGCGACTATTTTGGATTGCTGGAATGGCTGTTCCAGCGGCTGATAGATGAGCTTCAGGAAACAAAGACCATGATGGAGGTTGTTCGCAATGTGTTTACCAGCCAGGAGGGTGAAAGTCTTTTTGGCATGGATGGGGGGATGTTCCGGACCCGGCATTCGGGGAAGGACGAAGATATGAAGATGAACCAGTGGATATTTGAACGTCTTGATAGAAGCAGATATCCTTATGAAAAGCCGGAGGAATTTGATTCGCTTTTACGAATGGGAATGATGACCATGACATTTTCTGTTAAATGGTATGTCCAGAATATGGATAAGGCGGAAGAAGCAAAAAAGCACTTCCGGGATGATCTGGAGCTTTTGAAGTACGGTGCGTATCGAAATAAAAACTGAAAAATGAGGAGACAATCATGAAAAAGAAAATTGTAGTCGGAGGAATTGTAGTAGCAATCGCTGCAGTGGCTGCCATAACAGTGCCAAGGGCGCTGAAAAAGAATGCCCCTGTGGAAGAGGCAGCAATTCCGGTTGTGGATGTGCAGACACCAGAAACAGGAACCATTGAGCTGTTCCGTGAGTTAGTAGGAAGTGTGGAACCGTCAGATGTGGTTTATATTTACCCCAAAATGGCTGGTGAGGTGACGGAGGTATTTGTAAAAGCAGGAGATGTGGTAGAAGAGGGACAGCCTATTTGTACCATTGATACCAAACAGGTAGATGCGGCAAGACTGAGTTTGGAAAGTGCCACTCAGGCGCTGCAGGATGCCCAGACGAATCTGGCCCGTCAGCAGGCTCTCTTCCAGGCCGGCGATATTGCCAGCGCTATGCTGGAGCAGGCCCAGACAGCTGCAAAGAATGCTCAGATTCAGTATGATTCAGCAAAGCTGAATTATGATCATCAGATGGAATATGCGAATATTACGGCAACCATCAGCGGTAAGGTAGAAATCTGTGATATTGAGGTACATGACAATGTTTCTCAGCAGAATCTGATTACTGTAATTGCCGGTGAGGGAAGTAAATCCGTTTCTTTTGCAGTGCCGGAGAAAATTGCAAAACAGCTTAAGACAGGGGATTCTATCTATATTGAAAAAAATGGCTCTGAATATACAGGAACCATCAACGAAATCAGCAGCATGATTGATGCAGCTACTGGGCTGTTTCAGGTGAAGGCCTCTGTTGAAGACGGAGACGCACTGCCAACCGGCTCTTCGGTACAGCTGAAGGTTACTTCTGACAAACAGGAAAATGTCATGACTCTTCCGGTAGATACCGTTTATTATTCCGGCGGAGACGCATATTTATACCTCTATGAGGATGGAACGGTTCATCAGGTTCCGGTAGAGGTTGGTATTTATGATTCTGAGCGGGTGCAGATTCTGTCAGGTATCGATATGACAGATGAGGTTATCACCACCTGGAGTTCAGAGCTGTATGAGGGTTCTAAGGTACAGAAATCTCAGGCTGGAGATACAGCAGCTGAAGAGAGTGCAGCAGACCAGACAGATGCAGAAAATACCGATGCAGCAGGAGCTGCCAAGGCGGAATAAGGATAGGAGGAAACAGCTATGGGATTAACAAGATCGGTCCTGAAACGCCCGGTTACAACAGTGCTGGCAGTGCTGTGCCTGATTGTATTCGGTCTTCAGTCCGTATTTTCTTCAAAACTGGAGCTGATGCCGTCCATGGATATGCCGATGCTGATTATCGCAACCGTATATCCCGGTGCCAGCCCGGAGGATGTCAATGACCTGGTAACAACAGAAATCGAGGATGAAATCGGTTCTCTAAGCGGTGTCGATACGATTCAGTCTCAATCTATGGAAAATATGTCCTTTGTTATGATTCAGTATGATTATGGTAAGGACATTGATGAGGCTTATGATGATCTGAAAAAGAAGATGGATATCGTAGAGGCAACTCTTCCGGATGACTGCGAATCACCGGTCATTGCGGAGATGAACATTGATGATATGCCGGTCATGATGCTTTCAGTAAATCATAAAACGGAGCCGAACCTGTATAACTATGTAGATAATGTGATTGTTCCGGAAATTGAAAAAATCACGGATGTTTCCGATGTCAGCGTCAGCGGCGGTCAGGAGGAATATATTCAGATTCAGCTGATCCCGGAAAAACTGAAGCAGTATCATCTGGACATGAGTTCCATTGCTCAGTCTGTGGGAAGTGCAGATTTTACCTATCCGGCAGGCGATACCATTGTAGGTGGGCAGAAGCTGTCAGTCAGTGCAGGAACAGAATATAATACAGTGGATCTTCTGAAGCAGATTCCCATTACTCTTGGAAATGGCAATACCATTTATCTGGAGGATATCGCAAATGTAGGAATGGCCCTGGAGGATACCACAGGCGTAGCCCGCTATAATGGCCAGGATACCATTTCGATTGGTATTAAGAAGCTGCAGAGCGCTGCGGCTATGGATGTATCAAAGGCAGTGAATTCAACCATTGAAAATCTGAAAGCTCAGGATCCGAATCTGGATATGGTGGTGGTATATGACAGCAGTGATGATATTCAGGCGTCTTTAAAGAGCGTAATGGAAACCATGGTAATGGCAGTTATTATTTCCATGATTATTATTTTCCTGTTCTTTGGAGAAATCAAGGCATCTCTGATTGTTGGTACTTCTATCCCAATCTCTATTCTGGCAACGTTGATTGCGATGAGGGCAATGGGCTTTACCTTAAACGTAGTAACCCTTTCGTCCCTGGTGCTCGGTGTCGGAATGATGGTAGATAACTCCATTGTAGTTCTGGAAAGCTGCTTCCGTTCTACAGAGGGAAAGGGACTGGTAGGATACCGGGAGGCAGCCTTAAAGGGAAGCGGCGTTGTACTTCAGTCTATTATCGGCGGTACGGCAACCACCTGCGTTGTATTTATTCCTCTGGCTCTGCTGGAAGGAATGACAGGACAGATGTTTAAGCCTCTGGGCTTTACCATTGTATTCTGCCTGGTAGCTTCTCTAATCAGTGCAATGACCATTGTTCCTCTTTGCTACTGTATGTTTAAGCCTCAGGAAAAAGAAAATTCTCCGGTAGGAGGGCTCTTAAGAGCCATGCAGAACGGCTATCGCAATATTATGAAGGTTCTGCTGCCGAAGAAGAAAACCGTTATTTTAACTTCTGTAGCTTTGCTTGTGCTTTCTCTTTTTATGGCAACAAAGCTGCGTATGGAGCTGATGGTTGCGGATGATACGGGAACCATTGATGTCAGTATTGAAACTCGTCCCGGCCTGACTGTGGAAGAGAATGATAAGATTTATCAGAAAGTAGAGAACCTGATCAAGAATGATCCGGATCTGGATTCCTATATGCTGACTTCAGGCGGAAGCGGAATGAGCTTAAGTACAGGCGGCGCAACCTTAACAGCTTATTTAAAGGATGACCGTGAACGGGAAACGGATCAGGTTGTAAAAGAGTGGAAGAAACTGCTGAATCAGGTGACAGGCGCCAATATTTCTGTAGATGCATCCTCCTCTTCCTCCATGATGTCTTCTTCAACAGGAAAGGCTGAGTATATTCTTCAAAGCTCTCAGTACGATGAGCTGAAGGAGGCTTCTGATGAGATTGCCAATGCTCTGATGGAGCACGCAGATGTAAGCAAGGTGCACACGACACTGGAAAACGCAGCGCCGGTTGTCAAGCTGAACATTGATGCAGTAAAGGCAAACGCAGAAAATATTACACCTCTTCAGATTGCCGGAACAGTAAGCAGCATTCTGGGGGGCAAAGAGGCAACAACTCTGAAGATTGACGGCGAGGAGGTCAGTGTTAATGTAGAGTACCCGCCGGAACAGTACGATACCATTGACGAGCTGCAGGGTATTGTTCTGACAACCAACAGCGGCACCTCTGTTGCGTTAACAGATGTGGCAGATATTGTGTTTAAGGACAGCCCGGCTGCCATTGTAAGAAAGAACAGACAGTATCAGGTAACCATTACCGGTGAACTGACAACAGACGATCCCAGACAGGTAAAGGCTATTGAGACAAGGCTGTATCAGGATGTGGTAGAGAAACACATGGGACCGAATATTACCCGTGCAACAAATGCCATGGATGAGGCGATGCTGGAAGAATTTGGAAACCTGGGCGGAGCCATTGCCACAGCAATTTTCCTGGTATTCGTTGTTATGGCGGCACAGTTTGAGTCACCGAAGTTCTCAACCATGGTTATGACTACGATTCCATTCTCTCTGATTGGATCCTTCGGACTTTTGTACCTGTGTGACGTGCCCATCAGTATGGCATCTCTTCTGGGATTCCTGATGCTGGTTGGTACGGTAGTAAATAACGGTATTCTGTATGTAGATACGGTAAACCAGTACCGGCAGACAATGGATAAGGAGACGGCGCTGATTGAGGCAGGTGCAACACGTCTGCGCCCGATTCTGATGACAACACTGACGACAGTAGTATCCATGATTCCTATGGCTATGGCTTATGGCGACAGCGGAGAGAGTATGCAGGGTCTGGCACTGGTAGACGTAGGAGGTCTGATTGCCTCCACCATTTTGGCACTGTTAATGCTTCCGGTTTATTATTCTGTTATGAGCCGTAAGAAAAAACCGGAACCTCATTATGATTAATGATTAGTCACTATTGATAAGCATCTTTGGAGGGATTTGAATGAAAATCTGGAAACGAGCACTGTCCGTAAGCATCACAGGAGTGATGCTCGCGGCGGCGCCCATGACCGCTCTGGCAGCCAGCCCGGAATTCGCCAGAACTTCAGAGGAGTGGGCGAGATTAAGAGACAATAAAATGGAGTATGATGAGCTGGAGGATCTGATTGCGGAGTACAATACCACGGTTCAGACCAATCAGCTGGATTTGAATGAGTTCCGCAGAGATTACGGGGATACCAAGGATGATGTTTCTGACAAATACCGGGATATGGCAAACGAGATTTATGCCAATATTTCCTATCCGGATTCCGACGATCCTACTTATGGCTATGTGGTTGCTTCCATGCTTTCTGCTGAAATCCAGGCAAAAAATATGGAAAAGCAGGCAGATGATAACCTGGAGGACAGTGAAATCATCGGCTGGAACTACAAGCAGGCAGAAAAAACCCTGGTAACTGTGGCTCAGAGCAACATGGTGACCCTGGAGAAGAATCAGTTAAGTCTCAAGCAGGCTGAGATTGCAAGGGATCAGGCGCAAATGTCTCTGACCAGTGCAGAAACGAGAGCGGCTATCGGAACAGCGACACAGGTTGATGTGCTGAATGCCAGGGAAGCTCTTCAGACTGCAGAGCGGAATGTGGAATCTGCCAAATCAAATATTGAGAATGTACGGCAGAAGCTTCTGGTGATGACTGGGTGGACCTATGACGCTCAGCCGGAGATCTGCCAGGTGCCTGCAGCTGACGTGTCCCGGATTCAGGGAATGGATCCGGCGGCAGACAGGGAAAAGGCGCTGGAAAATAACTATACGCTTTTGGTAAATAAGAAAAAGCTGAAAAATGCAGAAAGCGGAACAACAAAGGAATCCCTGCAGAAGACGATTGCAGATAATGAGCAGAAAATCGGTTCTGCACTGGTAACCAATTATCAGAACGTACTGGCAGCCAAGCTGGCCTATGATCAGGCAGCCGCAGAGCTGGAGCTGGCGCGCCGGGATCTGCAGAGCATGGAGCTTCAGTTCCAGCAGGGAAAAGCCAGCCAGAACCAGCTTACCACTCAGCAGTATGATCTTCAGAATAAGGAGCTGGCAATGAAAACAGCAGATCTGAATCTGTTCCAGACTATGGAAACCTATGACTGGGCAGTAAAGGGTCTGGCCAGCGCAGCCTGATAGGGAGGTGGCAGTATGAAGCACAGAAAACGTGCCATTGCGGCAGTGACAGTATGTATGCTGGCAGTGACATCCGTACCGGCATTTGCCTATTCTCCTACAGGTCCCGGCGCTTCGCCTGAGGCTGGCAGATACAGTGAAGAGGAGCTGGCAAGACTCCAGGATAATGTTCTGGAATACAGTGAAATTCAAAACCGGGTAAGGGAATACAACCCAACGATTTCCCAGGTGTGGAAAACCTATGAAGATACGAGACAGGATTATGCCAATATGGTAACGGAGCTGGAAAGCCAGTATCAGGTGGTAAAGAATCTGGCAGACAGCTATGAGAGCGCCGGAGAAATGATGGGCAATCAGGTTCTGATTTCTACGGCAAAGCAGCTGAAAAAGGGATATCAGTCAACGATGGAGTCCATGGAAGACACCGTAAGCCAGTGGAACGATAACAAATCAACCGGTTCCATACGCAGCTATGAGAGGCAGATGACAGCGGGAGCCCAGCAGGCTATGATTGGCTATGATACGATTCGCCAGAATATAGCAACGCTGGAGACCATGGTACAGCTTTATGACAGACAGTATCAGATGTACACCCGTCAGAAAGAACTGGGACTGGCAACGGATAAAGATGTTCTTTCTTCCTATACCAGCTTTCTGTCAGCTCAGTCTCAGCTGGCATCTCTTAATAATCAGGCAGACAGTGTAAGAAGAAGTCTCTGCCAGCTGCTGGGATATGATCCGGAGACCAATCCGGAAATCCGTTCTCTTCTGGCCTTTGATATGACAAGGCTGGAGGGCATGAATCTGGAAGAAGATACAAAAAAAGCGATTGGCAATAACTATACGCTCATCAGCCAGAGAACCTCAGCGGCAGGAAAGACCAATGCCAAGAGGGAAAACAGAAATAAAATTCTGGATGAAGGCGATCAGAAGCTGACAATCGAAATGCAGCGGCTGTATCAGGATGTGATGGATAAAAAAGCTGCTTATGATGCGGCAGCGACCGGCTATCAGGCAGCAGAAGCCTCCTGGGGGGCGGCGCAGCGCCAGTATCAGAACGGGCTGATTTCTGAAATTCAGTATATTGGCCTTCAGCTTGCTTATTATCAGAAGAAGGCTGCCTTTGAGTCAGCCAATTTAAGTCTGTGGCAGGCTATGGAAAATTATGATTGGGGCATAACCGGACTGGCAGCAGTAGAGTAGTCCGGAGCCGGGGATTTGGAAAAGGAAAAGGACGGAAACAAACGAAAACGGAATTCAAAATCAGGACGATGATTCTCCAGGGCGAGATAGTCGTCCTGATTTATTTGATTCCGAAGCTGGCTTCTGCTTTCCTTGGGGATTTCCTTGCAGGCGGCATCCACAAAGCAGAACCGGGGATACAGGACGCACCACCAGTTATGCCCCTTCCCTTTTCCCAGCGTAATCCGGGCGGCATCGTACTCGCCACAGGGAATCACCATATTGTCGTATACTCTTGTGGGAAAATAGCACCGGGTAATTTCCAGCTCTGCTCCGTAAGGATAGCCGCGCTGTGCCAGATACTGGCTGGCAGTTTTTTCAATCGCAGCCTTCTGTTCTCTCAGGCAGCGGATGGTTTCCTTCTTGCCCTGTTCTGGGGGAAGAAGTTCCTGAATATAGTCCAGAATCAGACTGCGGACTTCCAGCTTGACCTGCTGGTCTGCAGAACTGTCGCTGTTTGCCAGAATATGAAAGCGAAGCAGAGAGGGAGCGATTCTCTGTGCCAGCGCTTCCCGCTGCTGCTGCACCTGATTCATGGAAAGAAGAAGCGCCATAAATAAAAATCCAAGTCCCAAAGCCAGCTGACGCCGGCAGAATTGATATGTTTTCATGAAAAACCTCCTTGTTTTGTGGTTGCTTTTTAAGTATTGACAAATATGATATAATTAAACGTAACGATTCAGGACAGTGGAAAATCAGGCGGAAAAGCCGGACAGGAAGAGGTCTGCTCCTGAATGGATGCGGATAATCCGAGGTTATAACCAAGCGGGAGGAAAAAAGAATGGATAAGAAAAAAATCGCAGTGCTGTTTGGCGGACAGTCTTCTGAGCATGTAGTGTCCTGTATGTCTGCTGCCAATGTGATTGAACAGATAGATACCTTAAAATACGATATGGTGCTGATTGGAATTACGGAGGAAGGCCACTGGCTGAAAACCGGGTCTGTAGAAGACATCCGTTCCGGCGCCTGGAGAGACAGCAGAGTGGAAGCGGTGATTTCACCGGATGCTACAAAGCAGTGCATTATGTATACAGAAGGTGATTGCCGTTGGGAGGAAAAGGTGGATGTGGTATTCCCCGTGCTTCACGGTCTTTACGG
The DNA here is from genome assembly GCF_964238185.1 of Lachnoclostridium sp. Marseille-P6806. Lineage (NCBI taxonomy): Bacteria > Bacillati > Bacillota > Clostridia > Lachnospirales > Lachnospiraceae > Lachnoclostridium > Lachnoclostridium sp. Marseille-P6806. Next base: position 111,929 of record NZ_CAXSLG010000003.1, on the reverse strand, counting down.
AGAGGATGGAACTGTGCAGGGACTGTTCTCTCTGGCAAAGCTGCCCTATGTAGGGTGCGGCGTGCTTTCTTCTGCAGTGTCTATGGATAAGTTATATACAAAGATCATTGTAGATGATCTGGGAATTCGTCAGGCGGCCTATGTGCCGGTTATGGTCTGGAAAATGAGACAGGATATGGAGCGGGTGATCCGTCAGGTAGAGGAACGGTTTGCTTATCCGGTATTTATTAAGCCTTCCAATGCAGGCTCATCCCGGGGGGTTTCCAAGGCGGAAAACAGGGAACAGCTGATTGCCGGACTGGAGGAGGCAGCCCGCCATGATCGGAAGATTCTGGTGGAGGAGACCATTATCGGCCATGAGGTAGAGTGTGCGGTATTAGGTGGCGGAGAAAAACCGGTACAGTCCTCCGGTGTGGGAGAGATTCTGGCAGCAGCAGATTTTTATGATTTTGACGCCAAATATTACAACGAGGAATCCCGTACTGTGATCAATCCAGAGCTGCCGGGAAATGCAGCTGAGAAGGTGAAAAAGGCGGCTGAGAAGATTTTCAATGCAGTAGATGGCTATGGTCTTGCCCGGGTAGACTTTTTCGTGACAGACAGCGGCGAGGTGATCTTTAATGAGATCAATACCATGCCTGGATTTACGGCGATCAGCATGTATCCGATGCTGTGGGAGGCTGCGGGAATTCCGAAAAAGCAGCTGATTGACCGTCTGATTGAGCTGGCCTTTGAACGGTAAAAGGAAGGGGCTCAGGAAGAGGTGACCATGATTCAGACAGACAGAAATGCGCCGGTAGGCGTATTTGATTCCGGAGTGGGAGGACTGACGGTAGCGAGAGAGATTATGCGTCAGATTCCGGAGGAGAGAATCGTATATTTTGGAGATACAGCCCGGGTGCCTTATGGAAACAAATCCAAAGATACCATACTCCGTTACTCCCGTCAGATTATCCGTTTTTTGCGGACCAGGGAAGTAAAGGCGATTGTGATCGCCTGCAATACGGCCAGCGCCTATGCTCTGGATACGGTGGCTGCAGAGTCGGATATCCCCATTATTGGTGTGATTAATGCAGGCGCCAGAACGGCAGTGCAGGCCACCAGAAACGGAAAGATCGGCGTGATTGGCACAGAGGGAACCATTGGCAGCGGGATTTATACCAGAGTGATGAAGCAGCTGAAGCCGGATATTCAGGTGACGGGAAAGCCCTGTCCGCTGTTTGTTCCCCTGGTGGAGGAGGGACTTCTCCATGATTCTGTGACAGATGAGATTGCTTCCCGGTATCTTAGTGTACTGAAAGGAAAATATATCGATACGCTGGTACTGGGCTGTACCCATTATCCGCTGCTGCGTTCTACTCTGCGCAGACTGATGGGAGAGGATGTGGTTCTGGTAAATCCAGCCTATGAAACAGCGATTGAGCTGAAGCAGCTTTTGGAAGAGCGGGGGCTTGAACGGGATGGAGCAGAACCGCTTCAGGGAGAAAAGTACCAGTTTTTTGTCAGTGACCTGGCAGAAAAGTTTACCAGCTTTGCCACTTCCATTCTGCCTAACGAGGTAAAGGAAACACGAAAAATTGATATTGAAAATTATTAAGGAAACCGGGGGATGCAGATGACGAAGGACGTTCTTATTAAAATCAGCGGGCTTCAGGCCATGGATGGAGAAAGCGATGATGTGGAAATCATTACGGCCGGCGATTATTTTCAGAAAAACGGCAAGCATTATATTATATATGAAGAGGCCATGGAGGGATTTGAAGGGACTATCCGCAATGTAATCAAGGTGACGCCCAGGAAAATGGACGTTTTAAAAAGCGGCGTAGCCACGGCTCACATGGTATTTGAGCAGGATCAGAAGGCGCTGACCAGATATGTGACGCCAATGGGCGAGATGGTAGTAGGATTTTCAACGAATCGGATTCAGCTGGAGGAGAATGAGAACAGCCTGAAGGTATCTGTGGATTATTCTCTGGATATTAATTATGATCATATTTCTGACTGCAGTATTGTGCTGGATGTATGTTCCAGAGAGGGAGCAAGTCTGGAGCTGTAGGAGCTGTAAGGGGAAGCCCTTTTGCGGAATCAAAAAACGGATATCAGAGTCCTCGTTTGTGGGAATTCTGATATCCGTTTTGTGTTGTGTCCTGAAAGCCGGTAATTATTTGTCTGCTTTCTTTTCTTTTTTGAATCTTGCAAAGAAACCCTTCTTTTTCGGCGGCAGAGTAGGAATTCCGCCGCGGACGCTCTTCACTTCAGTGATGTAGATGCCGCTTACCACTACCTTGGCCTCGGTCTTTACCGGAAGCATCTGGAAAGCACGTTCATCAGCCATCAGAGTCATCACCTTAGGTCCGACCTTGGCTTTTACTACGGGAACCTTTGCCCAGCGCATGTACTTGGGTGTCTGCTCGTAGACCATCTTGGGAAGTCCGGCGTCTTTGATCTTCATCTTCTTTTTGTCGATGACGAGCATGGATACGACCTGCTTGGACGCTTCCAGAAGCTGCTCCTGCTCCACCTGACGCTTCTCCAGCTTTCGGCCGAGAAAATACAGTACAGCCAGTACAATGGCGGCAATTACAAGAATTACCAGCACAACATTGAGAAAAGTACTCACGGGGTATACCTCCATCGTGTTCAATATGTAACAGGACATACCTGTTTCAATAGTATAGCATTTTTTAGGGAAAAATGCAAGGAAAAAATACTTGACACCTTGACAGGCTTATGATATTATGGAGTGTGCACTATTGTGGCATCATGGGCATTTTACGCCCAAAAATGCCGTAAAAATGATTAGAAAACAGGGGTGAAAATGTCAATGGAGAAAAGCAGAATGCGTCCGGTGACTTCCGGGAAAAGCGTTAGAATGAGCTACTCAAGACAGAAGGAAGTTCTTGAGATGCCAAACCTGATTGAGATTCAAAAAGACTCCTATCAGTGGTTCCTCGATGAAGGATTGAAGGAAGTGTTTGAAGATATCTCCCCAATCTCTGACTTTGCAGGTCATCTTAGCCTGGAATTTGTAGATTTCACATTATGTAAGGATGAAGTTAAGTATACGATCGAAGAATGTAAGGAGCGGGATGCTACTTATGCAGCTCCGCTGAAGGTTCGCGTAAGACTCTACAATAAGGATAAAGAAGAGATCAACGAGCATGAGATTTTTATGGGCGATCTTCCGCTGATGACGGATACCGGATCTTTTGTTATTAACGGAGCAGAGCGTGTTATTGTAAGCCAGCTGGTTCGTTCTCCCGGTATTTATTATGGAATTGGCCATGATAAGATCGGTAAAGAGCTTTATACCTGTACCGTGATTCCCAACCGGGGCGCATGGCTGGAGTATGAGACAGACTCCAATGACATTTTCTACGTGCGCGTGGACAGGACCCGTAAGGTGCCGGTAACGGTGCTGATTCGTGCCCTGGGCTATGGAACGAATGCGGAGATTACAGAGCTGTTTGGTGAGGAGCCCAAGCTTCTGGCTAGCTTCAGCAAGGATACATCTGAGAATTACCAGGATGGTCTTCTGGAACTGTACCGCAAGATTCGTCCGGGTGAGCCTTTATCCGTTGATAGTGCAGAGAGCCTGTTAAACAGCATGTTCTTTGACCCGCGTCGTTACGACCTGGCCAAAGTCGGCAGATATAAATTCAACAAAAAGCTTCATTTCAAAAACCGCATCAAGGGTCATGTTCTGGCAGAGACTGTAGTGGATGAAACCACTGGAGAGGTTCTGGCAGAGGCTGGAGCGCTGGTAGATAAGGAGCTGGCAGAGACTCTGCAGAACGCAGCTGTTCCCTATGTTATGATTCAGGGACCGGATCGCAACTACAAGGTGCTGTCTAACCGGATGGTTGATCTGGCTGCTTATGTGGATTTTGATCCGAAGGAAATCGGGATTGCAGAATTAGTATATTACCCGGTACTGAAAAACATTCTGGAAGAAGCTGGCGGAGATCAGGAGGCATTAAAGGTTCTGATTCACCGCAATATCAGCGAGCTGATTCCCAAGCATATTACAAAGGAAGATATCATTGCTTCCATCAACTATAATATGCATCTGGAAGGCGAGATCGGCAATGCAGATGATATTGACCATCTGGGCAACCGTCGTATCCGTGCCGTTGGCGAGCTGCTTCAGAACCAGTATCGTATCGGTCTGTCCCGTATGGAGCGTGTGGTAAGAGAACGTATGACAACTCAGGATATGGACGGCATCACGCCCCAGTCCCTGATCAATATTAAACCGGTCACTGCAGCAGTGAAGGAGTTCTTTGGAAGCTCCCAGCTGTCTCAGTTTATGGATCAGAATAACCCGCTGGCTGAGCTGACCCACAAGAGACGTCTGTCCGCTCTGGGACCTGGCGGTCTGTCCAGAGATCGTGCCGGATTCGAGGTGCGAGACGTACACTACACCCATTACGGACGTATGTGTCCTATCGAGACTCCTGAGGGACCCAACATCGGTCTGATCAACTCTCTGGCAACCTATGCAAGAGTCAATCAGTACGGCTTTATTGAGGCTCCGTACCGAATTGTCGATAAGACAGACCCGATGAATCCTATTGTTACAGATGATGTGGTTTATCTGACAGCAGATGAAGAGGATAACTTCATTGTTGCACAGGCAAACGAACCGCTGGATGAGGAAGGTCACTTCATTCACAATAACGTTTCCGGACGTTTCCGTGAGGAGACTTCTGAATTCCAGAAGAAGGCGATTGATTTGATGGACGTTTCCCCGAAGATGGTATTCTCCGTGGCAACCTCCATGATTCCTTTCCTGGAGAACGATGACGCAAACCGTGCGCTGATGGGATCTAACATGCAGCGTCAGGCCGTACCGCTGCTCAGCACAGAGGCTCCTGTTGTAGGAACCGGTATTGAGGCAAAGGCAGCTGTTGACTCTGGCGTGTGCGTAGTGGCAAAGCACGCAGGTGTGGTTGAGCGTTCCGCATCTAACGAGATTATTATCAAGCGGGATGACAACGGCGGCCGTGATGTTTATCATCTGACCAAGTTTAAGAGAAGCAACCAGTCTAACTGCTATAACCAGAAGCCGATTGTATATAAGAATGATCATGTAGAGGCCGGCGAGGTAATCGCTGATGGTCCTTCTACTCAGAACGGTGAGATCGCTCTGGGTAAGAACCCTCTGATTGGCTTTATGACCTGGGAGGGTTATAACTACGAGGATGCGGTTCTGCTTTCTGAACGTCTGGTTCAGGAAGATGTATATACTTCAGTTCATATTGAGGAATACGAGGCAGAAGCCCGTGACACTAAGCTGGGACCGGAAGAGATTACCCGCGATGTTCCCGGTGTTGGTGATGATGCGTTAAAGGATCTGGACGAGAGAGGAATTATCCGTATCGGTGCAGAGGTTCGTGCCGGAGATATTCTGGTTGGTAAGGTTACGCCTAAGGGAGAGACAGAGCTGACTGCTGAGGAGCGTCTGTTAAGAGCGATCTTTGGTGAGAAGGCAAGAGAGGTTCGCGATACTTCTCTGAAGGTGCCGCACGGCGCATACGGAATTATCGTGGATGCAAAGGTATTTACCAGAGAGAACGGCGATGAGCTGGCTCCTGGCGTAAATCAGACTGTCCGCATCTACATTGCTCAGAAGCGTAAGATTTCTGTAGGTGATAAGATGGCTGGACGTCACGGAAACAAGGGTGTTGTTTCCCGTGTGCTTCCTGTTGAGGATATGCCGTTCCTGCCGAATGGACGTCCCCTGGATATCGTTCTGAATCCTCTGGGCGTACCGTCCCGTATGAATATCGGACAGGTGCTGGAGATTCACTTAAGCCTGGCTGCAAAGGCTCTTGGCTTTAACATTGCGACACCGGTATTTGACGGTGCAAACGAGATTGATATTATGGATACCCTGGAGGTTGCCAACGATTATGTCAACACTTCCTGGGAGGAATTTGTAGAAAAATATAAAGACATCCTGAAACCGGGCGTTATCGATTACCTGGGAGCACATCTGGAGCACAGAGAGCTTTGGAAGGGCGTTCCTTTAAGCCGTGACGGTAAGGTAAGACTTCGCGACGGACGTACCGGCGAATATTTTGACAGCCCGGTAACCATCGGACACATGCATTATCTGAAGCTGCATCACCTGGTTGACGATAAGATTCATGCCCGTTCCACCGGCCCATACTCTCTGGTTACTCAGCAGCCTCTGGGCGGTAAAGCTCAGTTCGGCGGACAGCGTTTCGGAGAGATGGAGGTTTGGGCTCTGGAGGCGTATGGTGCATCCTATACCCTGCAGGAGATCCTGACTGTGAAGTCTGATGATGTTGTCGGACGTGTGAAGACCTACGAGGCGATTATCAAGGGTGAGAATATCCCTGAGCCGGGAGTTCCGGAGTCCTTTAAGGTTCTGTTAAAAGAGCTTCAGTCTCTGGGCCTGGATGTCCGTGTACTGCGTGACGACAATACTGAAGTAGAGATTGGTGAAAACGTAGATTACGATGAGACCGATCTGCGGTCCATTATTGAAGGCGACCGTCACTACAACCGGGAGGAATCCTTCGGTGACTACGGCTATCAGAAGCAGGAGTTCGAAGGCGGAGAGCTGGTTGATGTAGACGAGGACAGCAGTGATGATTTTGACGAGGATATGGATTCCATTGATTTGGATTTCGATGACTCTGACGAAGAATAATAGAAGGGAGTATCGCTCATGCCTGAGACAAATGAAACTTATCAGCCATTGACATTTGACGCCATTAAGATTGGCCTGGCTTCCCCGGAAAAGATTCTGGAGTGGTCCCACGGCGAGGTAAAAAAGCCTGAGACTATTAACTACCGGACCTTAAAGCCCGAGCGGGACGGTCTGTTCTGTGAGCGTATTTTCGGACCCAGCAAGGACTGGGAATGTCATTGCGGCAAATATAAAAAGATCCGTTATAAAGGCGTAATCTGTGACCGATGCGGTGTAGAAGTAACCAAGGCCAGTGTCCGCAGAGAGCGTATCGGCCACATCCAGCTGGCCGCTCCTGTGTCCCACATCTGGTATTTTAAGGGAATCCCCAGCCGGATGGGACTGATCCTGGATATTTCTCCCCGTATTCTGGAGAAGGTGCTGTATTTCGCATCCTATATTGTCCTGGACCAGGGACAGACCAGCCTGCAGTATAAGCAGGTTCTGTCTGAGAAGGAGTACCGGGAGGAAGTGGAGAAATGGGGCTACGGCTCCTTCCGCGTGGGAATGGGCGCAGAGTCCATCCTGGAACTGCTGCAGGCGATTGACCTGGAGAAGGAGTCTGAGCAGTTAAAGAAAGAGTTAAAGGACGCCAGCGGCCAGAAGAGAGCCCGCATTATTAAGCGTCTGGAGGTTGTTGAGGCCTTCCGTAATTCCGGAAACAAGCCGGAATGGATGATCATGACCGTAATTCCGGTAATTCCGCCGGATATCCGTCCTATGGTACAGCTGGACGGCGGCCGTTTTGCTACCTCTGACTTAAATGACTTATACAGAAGAATTATCAACAGAAACAACCGTCTGGCCCGTCTGCTGGAGCTGGGCGCACCGGATATTATTGTTCGTAACGAGAAACGTATGCTTCAGGAGGCTGTGGACGCTCTGATCGACAACGGCCGCCGGGGCAGACCGGTTACCGGCCCGGGAAACCGTGCGTTAAAGTCTCTTTCCGATATGCTGAAAGGTAAGCAGGGACGTTTCCGTCAGAACCTGCTTGGTAAGCGAGTTGACTATTCCGGACGTTCCGTTATCGTTGTAGGACCGGAGTTAAAGATTTATCAGTGCGGTCTTCCTAAAGAGATGGCGATTGAGCTGTTTAAGCCCTTCGTTATGAAGGAGCTGGTTCAGAACGGAACTGCACACAATATCAAGAGCGCAAAGAAGATGGTAGAGCGCCTGCAGACAGAGGTATGGGATGTGCTGGAGGATGTTATTAAAGAGCATCCTGTTATGCTGAACCGTGCGCCTACTCTGCACAGACTGGGTATTCAGGCATTCGAACCGATTCTGGTAGAAGGTAAGGCAATCAAGCTGCATCCGCTTGTATGTACCGCGTTCAATGCGGACTTCGACGGTGACCAGATGGCTGTACATCTGCCCCTGTCTGTAGAGGCCCAGGCAGAGTGCCGCTTCCTGCTTCTTTCTCCCAACAACCTGCTGAAGCCGTCTGATGGTGGTCCTGTAGCGGTTCCGTCTCAGGATATGGTTCTTGGTATTTACTACCTGACCCAGGAGCGCCCAGGTGCAAAGGGTGAGGGCAAGATCTTCAAGAGCGTAAATGAAGCAATTCTTGCTTATGAAAACGGAGTTGTTACTCTGCATTCCAGGATCAAGGCCCGTGTGACAAAAACCATGCCTGACGGCACGGTTCACAGCGGCGTGGTAGAATCTACAGTAGGACGTTTCATTTTCAATGAGATTATTCCGCAGGATCTGGGATTTGTAGACAGAAGTGTGGAGGGAAATGAACTGCTTCTTGAGGTAGACTTCCATGTAGGAAAGAAACAGCTGAAGAAGATTCTGGAGAAGGTTATTAATGTACATGGCGCTACTCAGACTGCTGTAACCCTGGATGATATTAAGGCCATTGGTTACAAATATTCTACCAGAGCAGCCATGACGGTATCTATTTCTGATATGACGGTGCCGGAGTCCAAGCCGAGACTGATTGCTGAGGCACAGGCTACCGTAGACCGGATTGCAAAGAACTACCGCCGCGGTCTGATTACCGAGGAGGAGCGTTATAAAGAGGTTATTGAAACCTGGAAGACAACGGATGATCAGCTGACCCACGATCTGCTGACCGGCCTGGATAAGTATAACAACATCTACATGATGGCTGACTCCGGAGCTCGAGGTTCTGATAAGCAGATTAAACAGCTGGCAGGTATGCGAGGATTGATGGCCGATACAACCGGTCACACCATCGAGCTGCCAATCAAGTCCAACTTCCGTGAGGGTCTGGACGTACTGGAGTACTTCATCTCTGCTCACGGTGCTCGTAAAGGTCTGTCCGATACGGCGCTGCGTACAGCGGACTCTGGTTACCTGACCCGTCGTCTGGTTGACGTATCTCAGGATCTGATTGTCCGTGAGGTAGACTGCTGCGAAGGCAAGGAGATCCCCTACATGGAGATCAAGGCATTCTCTGACGGTAAGGAAACCATCGAGAGCCTGCAGGAGCGTATTACCGGACGTTATATTGCAGAAACCATTACCGACCCGGATACCGGTGAGGTTGTTGTAAAGGCAAACCACATGTGTACACCGAAGCGTGCTGCAGCGGTGATGAAGGTATTAGAGAAGCTGGGACGTGATTCCGTAAAGATCCGTACTGTTCTTACCTGTAAGTCTCATGTGGGAATCTGTGCAAAGTGCTACGGCGCAAACATGGCTACAGGACAGCCGGTTCAGGTTGGTGAGGCAGTTGGTATCATTGCTGCACAGTCTATCGGTGAGCCTGGTACTCAGCTGACCATGCGTACCTTCCATACGGGCGGTGTTGCCGGTGGCGATATTACACAGGGTCTTCCTCGTGTCGAGGAGCTTTTTGAGGCCCGTAAGCCGAAGGGACTTGCTATTATTTCCGAGTTCGGCGGCGTGGTAAATATTAAAGATACAAAGAAGAAGCGTGAGATTGTTGTTACCGATACAGAAACCGGCAACTCCAAGACCTATCTGATTCCTTACGGTTCCAGAATTAAGGTTCAGGACGAGCAGGTGATTGAGGCCGGTGATGAGTTGACCGAGGGTAGTGTCAATCCGCACGATATCCTGAAGATTAAGGGCGTTCGCGCAGTTCAGGACTATATGCTTCGCGAGGTACAGCGAGTTTACCGTCTGCAGGGTGTAGAAATCAACGATAAGCACGTTGAGATGATTGTGCACCAGATGTTAAAGAAGATCAAGATCGAGGAAAGCGGAGACAGCGATGTGCTTCCGGGCGTATCCATGGACGTTCTTGACTTTAACGAGATGAACGAGGCTCTGATTGCAGAAGGCAAGAAGCCGGCAGAGGGCAAGCAGGTTATGCTGGGTATTACCAAGGCATCTCTTGCAACAGATTCCTTCCTGTCAGCTGCATCCTTCCAGGAGACTACCAAGGTTCTGACTGAGGCTGCAATCAACGGTAAAGTGGATCACCTGATCGGTCTGAAGGAGAACGTTCTGATTGGTAAGCTGATTCCGGCTGGTACTGGAATGAAGCGTTATCGTTCCGTTAAGCTGGATACTGACGAGGTTCTGAAGGATGACGAGATTCTTCTGTCTGAGGATGAGGATGATGAGAACCTGATCCTGCCAGAGGATGATGGCGATAGTCTGGATGAGGCTGCGGAAGTATTTGAGATTGATGATACAGAAATAGACGAATAAAGATGTGTGAAAACCCCGGCGCTGGTGACAGCGCCGGGGTTTCTTGCGTTCAGTAGGAAAAATTCGCAGGTGAGATTCTTCTTTTGCAGATGAACGGAAGGGGGTAAATTGCATTGCAGTGTCTGTCTGAGACAGAGAATTCGCAAGAAAGAGCAGTTTCCTCTGATTTCTATTGACAGTAAAAAAAGGGCTGTTATACTATATCTGGTGAGAAGACATACTAGAATTAGTGTTTTTCATGTCATAGGGTATGCCTGTGACATAAAAACGCTCCGCGGGGATCTCCATGGATTGGAGGAGAATTGGGCTGATGAGACGACCCGCCGCAGGCGGAGAAGCTCGCAAGCGAGCTTCTTTCTTAAAATATCAGAGTTTTTAAGAAAGATCTGAAAACGGAAAGAGGATCTTTTATATAAAAAATAGAAGGCAGAGGAGTTGCATGGAGAGGGAAAGAAGTACAGTCAGGAGGAATTCGGCAGAAAGAAACTGGCCGACATTGTCTCCGACAGAACAGTCAAACCGGGTGGCTGGAGGTAAGTCTGGGCAGAAAAATGGCCGGTCTGCAGTCGGAGGCGGAACCAAAAAGAAGGCAGGAGAAGGCGGTGGAAGCGGCCAGAAAAGAGCGGCAGGGGAGAAAACCGGAAGCGGCCAGAAAAGAGCGGCGGGAGAGAGAAGCGGAAGCGGCCAGAGAAAAGCATCAGGAGAGAGAAGCGGAAGCGGACAGAAAAAAGCTGTGGGAGAAGGAAGTCGGCAGCTGAAAAAGGCCCAAAGCCAGCCGGAGGTTATGACAATTCGCTCGGGAATGAGAGGAACCGCATACACAAATTCAGGGCAGGAAGGTCGAAATCAGGGATACAGCAGAGCAACAGGAGGTCAGAACCGGGTCCAGGGACACAGCACGGCTGCAGGAGGCCGGAACCGAGCTCAGGGATACAGCGCGGCTGCAGGAGGCCAGCGTCGTGTTTCGAGCCGCTATCTGGGAGAGGATGAGCTGCGTCGGATGCAGAATCGCCATACACAGAACAGGAAAACCAGTCAGGAAAAACGCCGCCACAGTGCCCGCAGAAGCCGCCATCTAATTTATGCAGGAATGGCTGCTGTCTGTGTGCTGGTTCTGTTTTTGGCTGCAGGCCGAATTGGAAAGAGAAATTCAGCTGAGGCTTCAGGACAGTCCGACATGATTCTGGCAGAAAATAAAAAAACGACTGACGGAACAGACCTGGAGGCAGCCAATGTGTCAGATACAGGAGAAAGAGGAACAGCGCCGCCAGATATTCCTGCGAAAAGCTGGACGAATCATCTTCCGGATATTGGAGCGATGTACGGAATTTATGTCAATCAGGTAGGATGGAGTCATTTTTTTGCAGACAATTCTTATTGCATGGCGCCGGTCAATCAGTTTATTACAGCTTTTCGTGCGACTGTTCATAACCAGCCAGAGGATATGACAGGTACCATTGCCTATCGGGTAAATTTGAGTGGAAGCGGCTGGCTGGATTGGGTTGAGGATGCCAGAGAGGGCGGCTCCTCTCAGGGAGCCATGCCTTTAGAGGCAGTCAGTATGAAGCTGACAGGAGAACTGGGCGAAAATTACGATGTTCTTTACAGTGTTCTTCAGAATCAGCAGTGGACAGACTGGATGAAGAACGGAGAGGAGGCAGGCGTCAGCGGAGCAGGACTGCGGCTTGACGGAATTCGGATTTCCATTGTGAAGAAAAACGAAGGTGGAAATACCTATGCAGGAAATATTGATCCGACAAAGCCGATGCTTGCTTTGACCTATGATGACGGTCCCTCTGTACACGCAACTCCGAGAATTCTGGCAGCTTTGGAGAAGTACAACAGCAGAGCCACATTTTTTATGGTAGGAAAACAGGCGGAAAAGCGGATGGATGTAGTCAAAAAAATGGAGGAGCTTGGATGTGAGGTGGCAAATCATACCTACGATCATACGCTTATGACCAAGGTTCCGCCGGAAGAGCTGGCCAGTCAGCTGGCGCGGACCAATCAGGTGGTATCAGATGCCTGTGGAGTTTCCCCGGTGCTGATGCGGCCCTGCGGAGGCGCAAGAAGCGAGGCGGGAATGAATATTGTAGGAGCTATTTCCATGCCGGCCGTGCTCTGGTCCATTGATACGCTGGACTGGAAAACAAGAGATGCGCAGACAACAATTCAGACTGTGTTGGAGCAGGCAAAGGACGGAGACATTATTCTGATGCATGACCTTTATGAGACCACAGCCGATGCCAGCGAGGTTCTGATTCCGGAGCTAGTCAACCGGGGCTTTCAGCTGGTAACGGTCAGTGAGCTGGCCTCTTACCGTGGGGGGATGCTTCCCGGCCATACCTACAGCAGATTCCGTCCACAGTGAAAACAGGGAACTTTAGCTTGCACACTATGACAAGATATGATATAATTTCGTTGAATTCTAAGCATAGCATAGGAGGCGAAACGTATGAAGCACGTAAAGACTTTAAATAACAAGACTCTGAAAGAGTCCATGAAAAAGGGCGGCTGCGGCGAGTGCCAGACTTCCTGCCAGTCTGCATGCAAGACTTCCTGCACCGTTGGCAACCAGAGCTGCGAGAATCCGAACAGATAATGATCGGACAGCGCTTCAAGCCAAGATAAGGAAGCCAAAAGATCCCCTATGGTCCCGGATCGTAGGGGATCTTTTTCGTTCATAGGAAAGCGCACCCTGTAAGAGAACAGCTGAAAGATAAGGAGAGATATAGTGATTCATCAGTACAAAAACAACGGATACAATATTGTTATGGATATTTCCAGTGGCTCCGTCCATGTAGTGGACGATGTAGTTTATGATGCAGTAGAGCTGTTAGAGCCGGTAATGGGCGAGCTGCGCAAGCCGATGGCTATTCCGGCAGATGCCAAAGCGCGGGTTCTGGATCTGCTGTCTCAGTCCTACAACCGCTCTGACGCAGAGGAGGCGCTGGATGAGGTTCAGGCTCTGATTGATGCAGAGGAGCTGTATACCGCAGATGTTTATCAGGAGTATGTAACAGATTTTAAGCAGCGCAAAACTGTCGTAAAGGCGTTGTGTCTGCATATTGCCCATGACTGTAACCTGGGCTGCAAATACTGCTTTGCAGAAGAGGGCGAGTATCATGGCAGACGGGCTCTTATGAGCTTTGAAGTAGGAAAAAAGGCTCTGGATTTCCTGATTGCCAATTCCGGCAATAGAAGAAATCTGGAAGTAGACTTTTTCGGCGGCGAGCCGCTGATGAACTGGGAAGTGGTAAAGCAGCTGGTTGAGTATGGCCGCTCTCAGGAAGAAGCCCATGGAAAGCACTTCCGTTTTACAATTACCACCAACGGTGTGCTGTTAAATGATGAAATTATGGATTTCTGCAATAGGGAAATGAGCAATGTGGTTATGAGTCTGGACGGCCGCAAGGAGGTCAACGACTTGATGCGTCCTACCAGAAACGGTCATGGCAGCAGCTATGATATTATTGTTCCCAAGTTCCAGAAGTTTGCAGAGAGCCGTGCCGGAAAGGATTATTATGTGCGTGGCACCTTTACCCGCAACAATCTGGACTTTTCCGAGGATGTGAAGCATTTTGCGGATCTGGGCTTTGAGCAGATGTCTATTGAGCCGGTTGTGGCTTCTCCGGAGGAACCCTACGCAATTCGTGAGGAGGATCTGCCGAAGATTCTGGAAGAGTATGATAAGCTGGCTGTGGAATATATTAAGCGTAAAAAAGAGGGAAGAGGCTTTAACTTCTTCCACTTTATGATTGATTTGAATCAGGGACCCTGTGTAGCCAAGCGTCTGTCTGGCTGCGGTTCAGGAACAGAGTACCTGGCAGTTACGCCCTGGGGAGATCTTTACCCCTGTCATCAGTTTGTAGGACAGGAGGAGTTCCTGATGGGAAATGTTGATACGGGAGTTACCCGGACTGATATTCGGGATGAATTTAAACTCTGCAATGTGTACGCAAAGGAAAAATGCCGGAAGTGCTTCGCCAGATTTTACTGCAGCGGCGGATGTGCGGCCAATTCCTACAATTTCCACGGCTGCATTACCGATGCCTATGATATTGGCTGTGAAATGCAGAAAAAGAGAATTGAGTGTGCCATTATGATTAAGGCTGCCCTGGCTGAAGAGGAATAAGGAGAGGAGAAATGAGATGAAAAGCAGTAAAGGAAAGGGGCTTATTGGCCTGCTGATTCTGCTGATTGCAGTGGGGCTTTTTGGCTTCCTGGGTTATGATACCATGGATGACATTAAGCTGGGACTGGATCTGGCAGGCGGTGTCAGCATTACTTATCAGGCAGTAGAGGAAGAGCCTGGTCAGGAAGAAATGTCGGATACCATTTATAAGCTTCAGCAAAGAGTACAGAATTACAGTACTGAGGCAGAGGTTTACCAGGAAGGAAATAACCGGATCAATATTGATATTCCGGGAGTATCCGATGCCAATGCGATTCTGGAGGAGCTGGGTAAGCCCGGTTCTCTGATTTTTGCCGATGAAAACGGTCAGGTGCTGTTGACTGGTGATCAGGTGGCTTCTGCCAAGGCAGGAGTGATCGATCAGGGCGGCGGCGCGAAGGGATACATTGTCAGCCTGACCTTTACCGAAGAAGGAAGCAAGGCCTTTGCAGATGCAACGGCAGCCAATGTAGGAAAGCGGATTGCCATTATTTACGATGGACAGATTTATTCCAATCCGGTTGTTCGGGAAGCTATTTCCGGAGGACAGTGCCAGATCGACGGTATGGCAGACTATGAGGAGGCCAATGACTTGGCTGCAACCATCCGTATCGGTTCTCTGTCCCTGGAGCTGGAAGAGCTGCGCTCTAATGTAGTAGGTGCAAAGCTGGGACAGGAGGCTATTTCCACCAGTTTAAAGGCAGGCGCTGTGGGCTTTGGGATTGTGGTTGTATTTATGATTGCCGCATATCTGATTCCCGGCGTGGCAGCTTCTATTGCCCTGGCTCTGTATGTAGGTCTGATCGTGATTCTTCTGTCTGCCTTTGAGGTGACTCTGACCCTTCCGGGTATTGCGGGAATTATCCTTTCCGTAGGTATGGCAGTGGATGCGAACGTCATTATCTTTACCCGTATTAAGGAAGAGCTGGGTGTGGGAAAAACCGTTCATTCTGCGATTAAGACAGGATTTAACAAGGCGCTTTCTGCAATCGTAGACGGAAATATCACTACCCTGATTGCAGCGGCTGTTCTGTATTTCCGCGGTTCCGGAACAGTAAAGGGATTTGCAACAACGCTTGCAATTGGTATTGTACTGTCCATGTTTACCGCCCTGTTTGTAACAAGAGGAGCGCTGATGGCCCTTTACCATCTGGGCTTTGATCAGGCTAAATTCTACGGAATTAAGAAGGACGGACGTGTTTGGAATTTCCTGGGAAAGAAGAAGCTTTGCTTCCTGATTTCTATTGTTATGGTAGTGGCTGGATGGGCGGCAATGGGCCTGAATCGTACCCAGACCGGAAAAGCTTTGAATTATGGAATGGACTTTACTGGCGGAACCTCCACCAATGTTACCTTTAATGAGGATCTAAGCCTAGAGGATATTTCTTCCAAGGTAGTTCCTGTGGTATCCAAGATTACTGGTGATGCAGATGTGCAGACCCAGAAGGTGGCAGGCACAAACGAGGTAATTATCAAGACCAAGACCCTGAATGTGGATCAGAGACAGGCTCTCGAAGACGCTATGGTAGAAAACTTTGGCGTTGAGGCAGAAAAGATTACGGCAGAAAGCATTTCCGGCGCAGTCAGCGCGGAGATGAAGCAGGATGCTCTGTGGGCTGTGATCGTGGCTACGATTCTGATGCTCCTTTACATCTGGTTCCGGTTTAAAAATATTAAGTTTGCAGCCAGTGCAATTCTGGCTCTGGTACACGATGTGCTGGTAGTGCTGACCTTCTATGCAGTGGCCAAGTGGTCCGTCGGATCTACCTTTATTGCATGTATGCTGACTATTGTGGGATATTCCATTAATGCGACCATTGTTATCTTTGACCGTATTCGTGAAAACCTGGCAGCAGGCAGAAATAAGGAAACTCTGGAGGAGCTGGTAAATAAGAGCATTACCCAGACTGTTACCAGAAGCATTAATACATCGCTGACAACCTTCATTATGGTATTTGTATTGTACTTAATGGGTGTGTCTGCCATCCGTGAATTTGCTCTTCCTCTGATGGTCGGCATTGTATGCGGTACCTACTCTTCTGTATGCGTGACAGGAGCTCTGTGGTATGTAATGACAACCCGTAAGAAAAAGGCAGCAGCAGACAAGTAACTTTGATGTTTAAAACAGAAATGGGAATTGTATGAAATATCAACTGATTACAACAGACGGACGGGCAAAAAGAGCTCAGGTCCAGACGGTTCACGGAACCATTCAGACACCGGTATTTATGAACGTAGGAACAGTAGGCGTAATCAAAGGCGCGGTTTCTACGGACGATCTGCGCCAGATCGGCACGCAGGTGGAGCTGTCCAACACCTACCACCTGCATGTGAGAACCGGGGATAAACTGATTAAGGAGTTTGGCGGACTTCACAAATTTATGAACTGGGACAGACCCATTCTTACAGATTCCGGCGGATTCCAGGTATTTTCCCTGGCAGGTCTGCGCAAAATCAAGGAAGAGGGCGTTTATTTCCAGTCTCACATTGACGGCCACAGGATTTTTATGGGGCCGGAGGAAAGCATGCAGATTCAGTCCAACCTTGGCTCCACCATTGCCATGGCCTTTGATGAGTGCCCGCCCAGCCGCGCAGATTTCTCTTATATCCAGAATTCTGTGGATCGGACAACGAGATGGCTAGAACGGTGTAAAAAGGAGATGGCAAGGCTGAATGGCCTGCCGGATACCATCAACAAAGAGCAGCTTCTGTTTGGAATCAACCAGGGCGGTGTGGTGGATGAGATTCGAATTAATCATGCAAAAACCATAGCAGCCATGGATTTGGACGGCTATGCCTTGGGCGGTCTGGCAGTGGGAGAAACCCATGAAGAGATGTATCACATTCTTGATGTAACGGTTCCTCACCTTCCCCAGAATAAGCCCACTTATCTGATGGGCGTAGGAACGCCGGCCAATATTTTGGAGGCGGTAGACCGGGGCGTAGACTTCTTTGACTGTGTATATCCGTCACGAAACGGACGCCACAGCCATGTATATACCAATTATGGAAAATTAAACCTTCTGAATCAGAAATATGAGCTGGATCACAGACCGATTGAAGAGGGCTGTCAGTGTCCGGCCTGCCGCTCTTATTCCAGAGCCTATATCCGGCACCTGTTTAAGGCAAAAGAAATGCTGGGAATGAGATTATGTGTCTTGCATAATTTGTATTTTTATAATACAATGATGAAAGAGATTCGCGACGCAATCGAGGAGCACCGGTATGCTGATTATAAAGCAGAAAAGCTGGAGCGTATGGCCCGTGGAGAACAGGGCTGACGTGTCTGGCGCCGGATTCCGATGAATCAAAAAAGAATATAAGGCTGCCTGAAGCGAGGCGGCAGCAGCCTGAGGAGGAAGCACTTATGTTAACAGCAACTGGAGGAATGTCACCTATGTTTTTAATCGGCTACATTATCTTTTTCTGCGCACTGATGTATTTTATGGCAATTCGCCCGCAGCAGAAAGAAAAGAAAAAACAGCAGGCACTGCTGGCCAGCGTAGCAATCGGCGACAGTGTACTGACAACAGCAGGATTTTACGGTGTAATTATCGACATGACCGATGATACTGTGATTGTAGAGTTCGGAAGCAACAAGAACTGCCGGATTCCTATGCAGAAAACCTCGATCGTGCAGGTAGAAAAACCGGAAGTATAAGAGAAGAGTCGTTGAAGTGCTCAAAAATACCGCTCTGTGATGCATAAGCATCATGGAGCGGTATTTTGATTTCTCGAGAAATTTTTGTGAGATGGATGAAATGGCTACTTCTCCCACCGCCCTGATGCGCCGCAGGGCAGCGCAAGTCCGGATTCTTTAACAGGGAGTCCGATTTCCTGAGCGTCCACATGACCTCCAAACTTCGGAACAATTTCCGTAGACATCATATAGGTAAGTACAGCAGGAGCCAGTCCTGTTGTATAGGAGTTAATCAGGAAAAACAGAGGCTCATCGGAAAGAAGTTGAACGCACAGCTTAACCAGAGGATGGATGGCGTCTTCGATTTTCCAGATTTCTCCTTTGGGTCCCCGTCCGTAGGAAGGAGGATCCATGATAATGCCATCGTAGTGGTTTCCACGACGGATTTCCCGTTCAACAAATTTTACACAGTCATCAACCAGCCAGCGGATAGGCGCATCGGCGAGACCGGAGGAAACTGCATTTTCCTTGGCCCATCCAACCATGCCTTTGGAGGCATCTACATGGGTTACAGAGGCTCCTGCAGCAGCTGCAGCCAGCGTGGCTCCGCCAGTATAGGCAAACAGGTTCAGAACCTTTACCGGGCGTCCTGCCTGTCTGATTTTGTTTCCGAACCAGTCCCAGTTGACAGCCTGTTCCGGAAATAGTCCGGTGTGTTTAAAACTGAAGGGCTTCAGATTGAAGGTAAGGTTTTTGTAAGAGATGGACCACTGCTGAGGCAGATCAAAGAATTCCCATTCTCCGCCGCCTTTTGCACTCCGGTGATAATGTCCGTTTTTATGGCGCCATCCCACATGGTTTTTGGGGGTATCCCAGATAACCTGAGGATCCGGGCGAACCAGGAGATATTCTCCCCATCGTTCCAGTTTTTCTCCTTTAGAACAGTCGATGACCTGATAATCTTTCCAGCCGTCTGCTAACCACATAATTTATTCCAGCCTTTCCGGGAGATATAAGCTGCTCCCTCTGTTTTTCATAGGTTTTGTATGCTGATATTACTTGCTGTGCAGGAAAAAGCCTGCTTTCTGCCTTCCATTATACAGAGAACAGGGGCTTTCCGTCAAGAAGTTCCCGGTAGATGCAGTTTTGCGATTTTGCATCAGGGAAAGGAACTGGAGGCAGAAATTGTAAGAAAAATCGTAAGAAATTACGGATGTTTTTTATTGAATAATTTCCTATAACTTGTTAAAATGGAAGGTAGATGTATCAGAGGAATGAGTTAAAGGAGAATTTTTACAAATATGAAGAAGAAAAGTTGGGTGGTTCTTGCCCTTGCAGCCTCAGTCAGTCTCGGCAGCGGAATTTCGGCCATGGCGGCTACGGGATGGGTGCAGGAAGGCAGCAACTGGGCATACTACAATTCTGCAGGCAGCCGAGAGTACAATGAGTGGAGAAAGGGAGGCGACGGATACTGGCGCTATCTGAATGGAAATGGTGTTATGGCGGTGGATTCCTGGGTAGACAATGATGATTACTATGTGGACTCCAACGGCATTATGGTGGCCGGGAAGTGGCTGCAGGTTCCCAATTCTGATGCAGACACCGGTTATGACTGGTATTATTTCAACAGTACCGGAAAGTGTATGAAAGAGCGCTGGGAGAAGATTAATAATAATTGGTATTATTTTGATGATACAGGACTGATGCAGACTGGCTGGGTTCTGGATGATATGTATTACTGTGGTTCCAATGGCGTGATGCAGACCGGTTGGCAGAGACTGGCGCCTCCGGATGGATACGAGGATGAGGAAGAGGACAACGGTGGTCCCTTTGAGACAGAGGATGACGGCAAGTACTGGTATTATTTTAATTCTAACGGAAAAAAAGTGGTTCCAGACAGCGATGGAGATAATGTCAAGCAGAAGAAAATCAATGGAGAATACTATTGTCTGAGAGAGGACGGGGCCATGCAGACTGGCTGGGTCTGTGTAACTGGTGATGAATCTGACTCCATTGCAGATTACCGGTTTGTAGATGCCAATGGTCAGGTTCGCTCTGGCTGGTATACAGCAGAGCCCCCGGAGAATCTTCAGGATCAGTACGATTACGATGTGGAGTGGTTTTACTTTAACAGCAAGGGAGAACCGAAGACGGGGCCGAAGATTGGTTCAGCCCACAGCAGTGATTTGGAAAAGATCAACGGCAACACCTACCTGTTTGGACCAAACGGCGTTCCGGTATACGGAATTCAGAAGGTATATTTGGATCGGGATGAATCAGAATATACGGCGTATTACTTCGGCAATCGTTCCCAAAGCAGTATGCTCCGCGGAAAACAGAAGATTGACGATGGCGGAGAAATGAGGGAATATTATTTTACCTCCACAGGCCGAGGTTATACAGGCGTATATAATAACTACCTATATTATATGGGAAAGCTTCAGAAAGCAGATTCTGGAAGCAAATATGAGGTATTTACCATTCAGGATGGAGACAGCAGCAAGAATTATGTGATTAATACTTCCGGTCGTATTGCGAAAAATACAACCGTAAAGGATCGGGATGGCATTAAGTATAAAACCAACAGCGGCGGCGTTCTGATTGAAGAGGATGGAGACAGAGTTGAGGGCGGTACTTACTCAAGTCCAGAGGAACCGGACTGGAGCTCCTGGAACGAATAGGCCATCAGCAGTTTACTGCAAAGACTGAAAATAGAAAAAGTGCTTTTTCAGGAGAGATCCTGGGGAGGCACTTTTTTCTATGGACCGGAAAAAACTTAAAAAAATTCAAAAAAACACTTGCATTTCCGAAAAACCTATGATAATATGGAAAAGCTGTGACATGATAGCGATGAAGCGCGAGGTTGCTGCCTTAGATATGGCAGGTTTTCCGTGGAGCGAATGTCAAGTTAGGAAACTGACGACAAGTCACTGTACCAATTTAACAGCTGTAGGAACTAAGGTAATGCAGTAACGCAGTGTGAGTCCACCGCGACACACACGGAGATGTGTACAGTCACCGCTTGTCGTACTTCAAACAAAAGTGCGAAAAGGAGGCGACTTTTTTTATGGCAAGTCAAGTAATGAGAATCACATTAAAAGCTTATGATCATCAGTTAGTTGATCAGTCTGCTGGAAAAATCATCGAGACCGTAAAGAAGACAGGGGCTCAGGTGAGTGGACCGGTGCCGTTACCCACAAAGAAGGAAGTAGTAACTATCCTGAGAGCGGTACACAAATACAAAGATTCCAGAGAGCAGTTCGAGCAGAGAACTCACAAAAGACTTATCGATATCATCACCCCGAGCCAGAAGACAGTAGATGCTCTGTCCAAGCTGGAAATGCCGGCTGGTGTTTATATCGACATCAAAATGAAACAGAAATAACTTTAGTATGATTGCCTCAAAAGGGTAATCCGCTGTAAGGAGGAAATGAAATGAAGAAAGCTATTTTAGCTACCAAAGTCGGAATGACCCAGATCTTCAACGAAGATGGCGTTTTAGTTCCGGTAACTGTTCTTCAGGCAGGTCCCTGCGTAGTAACCCAGGTTAAGACTGAAGAGAACGATGGCTACAAGGCCGTACAGGTTGGTTTTGTTGACAAGAGAGAGAAACTGGTCAGCAAGCCGGTTAAGGGACACTTTGACAAGGCTGGTGTCGCTTATAAGAGATTTGTTAGAGAATTCCGTCTCGACAATGCAGAAGAGTATTCTGTAAAAGATGAGATTAAAGCTGATATCTTCGCTGCAGGCGACAAGATTGATGCAACTGCTGTTTCCAAGGGAAAAGGATTCCAGGGCGCTATCAAGAGACACGGCCAGTCCCGCGGACCGATGGCTCATGGTTCCAAGTACCATCGTCATGCAGGTTCCAATGGTGCATGTTCTGACCCGAGTAAGGTATTCAAGGGCAAAAAGATGCCGGGCCACATGGGCAGCAAGCGTGTAACTGTTCAGAATCTGGAAGTTGTTAAGGTTGACGCTGAGAACAATCTGATTCTGGTTAAGGGTGCTGTTCCCGGACCGAAGAAATCCTTAGTGACAATCAAAGAAACAGTGAAGGCTTGATTGCTTTGACGAGAAAGGAGGAACACTTAAAATGGCAAACGTATCCGTTTACAATATGGAAGGTAATGAAGTAGGCAAGATGGAGTTAAACGATGCTGTATTTGGTGTAGAGATTAACGAACACCTGGTACACATGGCAGTAGTTGCACAGCTTGCTAACAAGCGTCAGGGTACTCAGAAGGCAAAAACCCGTTCTGAGGTTTCTGGCGGTGGAAGAAAACCGTGGAGACAGAAAGGAACCGGACATGCACGTCAGGGTTCAACCAGAGCTCCGCAGTGGACCGGCGGCGGTATCGTATTCGCTCCGACCCCGAGAGATTACACCATCACTCTGAACAAGAAAGAGAAGAGAGCAGCATTAAAGTCCGCTCTGACCAGCAGAGTACAGGAGAACAAGTTCATCGTTGTTGACGAGCTGAAGCTGGATGAGATTAAGACCAAAAAGTTCCAGAACGTACTGAACAACCTGAAGGTTTCCAAGGCTCTGGTAGTAGTTGGCGATGACAGCGACAACGTAGTAAAGTCTGCTAAGAACATCCCGACCGTAAAGACCGC
This sequence comes from Lachnoclostridium sp. Marseille-P6806, assembly GCF_964238185.1. Lineage (NCBI taxonomy): Bacteria > Bacillati > Bacillota > Clostridia > Lachnospirales > Lachnospiraceae > Lachnoclostridium > Lachnoclostridium sp. Marseille-P6806. The sequence goes on along the minus strand of NZ_CAXSLG010000003.1, from coordinate 89,120 downwards.
TTATGTCAATACCATCAACGTATATGACATTCTGAAATACAACACTGTAGTGGCTACCAAGACCGCTGTTGCAAATATCGAGGAGGTGTACGCATAATGGCAAACATTCAGTACTATGATGTCATTCTCAAACCGGTTGTTACCGAGAAGAGCATGAATGCTATGGCAGAGAAGAAATACACTTTCCTGGTTCACACCGAGGCAAACAAGAGCATGATCAAAGAAGCTGTTGAGAAAATGTTCCCGGGAACCAAAGTGAAGAGCGTTAATACCATGAACAACGAAGGCAAGAACAGAAGAAGAGGTATGACCTTCGGCAAGACTGCTGCTACCAAGAAAGCTATTGTACAGCTGACCGAGGACAGCAAGGAAATCGAAATTTTCGCAGGTCTGTAAGCTGCAGAGCTTTCGGGCTAAAGAATAGACACTATACAGCGGGATGATAAATCAAACCTATATCGCGCTGTGATAAGAGATACACGCGGATGCGTTGATGAAATTCAGCAAAGCGTGTGAGATTGAACACCCTGCGGGTATCGAAGTATGCCCGACAACAGGGGGTTGAGGACGAAAGGAGTTATAATCATGGGAATTAAAACATATCGCCCATATACACCTTCCAGAAGACATATGACCGGTTCTGACTTTAAGGAAATCACCAAGTCTACTCCGGAGAAGTCTCTGGTTACTTCTTTAAAGAAGAACGCTGGACGTAATAACCAGGGTAAAATCACTGTGAGACACCGTGGCGGCGGCTCCAGAAGAAAATACAGAATCATCGACTTTAAGAGAAACCACAAGGATGGCATTCCGGCAACTGTAATCGGTATCGAGTACGATCCGAACAGAACTGCTAACATTGCTCTGATTTGCTACGCAGACGGCGAGAAGTCCTATATCCTGGCTCCGGCTGGTCTGACCAACGGCATGAAGGTTATGAGCGGTGAGAATGCAGAGGCTAAGGTTGGTAACTGCCTGCCGTTAGCAAACATCCCGGTTGGTGCACAGATTCACAACATTGAGCTGTATCCGGGCAAGGGCGGTCAGCTGGTTCGTTCCGCTGGTAACTCTGCTCAGTTAATGGCTAAAGAAGGCAAATATGCAACCTTAAGACTTCCTTCCGGCGAAATGAGAATGGTTCCGATCATCTGCCGCGCTACCATCGGTGAAGTAGGCAATGGTGACCACAACCTGATCAACATCGGTAAGGCTGGTAGAAAACGTCACATGGGTATCCGTCCTACTGTCCGCGGTTCCGTTATGAACCCGAATGACCATCCGCACGGTGGTGGTGAAGGTAAGACCGGTATCGGCCGTCCGGGTCCTTCCACTCCTTGGGGCAAGCCTGCTCTGGGTCTGAAGACCAGAAAGAAAAACAAGCAGTCTAATAAGCTGATTGTAAGAAGACGCGACGGAAAGACCATTAAATAATAAGGAGGATCTAAACCTATGGCACGTTCATTAAAAAAAGGACCATTTGCAGATGCGCACTTACTGAAAAAAGTTGACGCAATGAACGCAGCAGGACAGCATCAGGTAATTAAGACCTGGTCCCGCCGTTCCACAATCTTCCCGCAGATGGTTGGACATACAATTGCAGTTCATGATGGCAGAAAGCATGTTCCGGTATATGTTACCGAGGATATGGTAGGCCACAAGCTGGGTGAGTTCGTAGCTACCAGAACTTACAGAGGACACGGAAAAGACGAGAAGAAATCCAAACGTTAACCGTCAGGACTGAAAGGAGGTTATTAGCAATGGCTAAAGGACATAGAAGTCAGATTAAGAGAGAGAGAAATGCCCAGAAGGACACCAGACCGAGCGCTAAGCTGTCTTACGCACGTGTTTCTGTTCAGAAGGCATGCTTCGTATTAGATGCCATCAGAGGCAAAGATGTGCAGACTGCACTTGGTATTGTAACCTACAATCCCAGATATGCTTCTTCTTTAATTAAAAAATTACTGGAATCAGCAGTAGCTAATGCTGAGAACAACAACAACATGGATCCGGCTAAGCTGTATGTAGAAGAGTGCTTCGCAAACAAGGCTCCGACCATGAAGAGAGTAAAACCGAGAGCACAGGGCCGCGCTTACAGAATCGAGAAGAGAACGAGCCACATTACTGTTGTGCTGAATGAAAGATAGGAGGCAAATATGGGACAGAAAGTTAATCCACACGGCATTAGAGTCGGTGTTATTAAAGACTGGGATTCCAAATGGTACGCTGAAGGCAACTTCGCTGATTGCCTGGTAGAGGATTACAATATCCGTACCTTCCTGAAGAAGAGACTGTACAGCGCCGGAATCTCCAAAATCGAGATCGAGAGAGCTTCTGACAGAGTAAAAATCATCATCTACACCGCAAAGCCGGGCGTTGTTATCGGTAAGGGCGGCGCTGAGATTGAGAAGCTGAAAGGCGAAGTTCAGAAGATGACCGATAAGAAAGTATTTATCGACATCAAGGAAATCAAGAGACCGGATCGTGATGCACAGCTGGTAGCTGAGAGCATTGCTCAGCAGCTGGAAAACCGTGTATCTTTCCGCCGCGCTATGAAGTCTACCATGGGCCGTTCCATGAAGGCTGGCGTTAAGGGAATCAAGACCGCAGTTGGCGGACGTCTTGGCGGTGCTGATATCGCACGTACCGAGTTCTACAGCGAGGGTACTATTCCGTTACAGACATTAAGAGCAGATATTGACTATGGTTTCGCTGAGGCAGATACCACCTACGGCAAGCTTGGCGTAAAGGTTTGGATCTACAAAGGCGAGGTACTTCCTACTAAAGGAAAAAAGGAAGGGAGCGATAAATAATGTTAATGCCTAAGAGAGTAAAGCGCCGCAAACAGTTCCGTGGAACTATGACCGGTAAGGCTTTAAGAGGAAATGTAATCAACTACGGTGAGTACGGTCTGGTAGCTACCGAGCCGTGCTGGATCAAGTCCAATCAGATTGAGGCAGCCCGTGTTGCTATGACCCGTTATATCAAACGTGGCGGTAAAGTATGGATCAAGATTTTCCCGGACAAACCGGTAACTGCAAAGCCGGCTGAGACTCGTATGGGTTCCGGTAAGGGTGCTCTGGAGTACTGGGTTGCAGTAGTGAAACCGGGCAGAGTAATGTTTGAGATCGCAGGCGTATCCGAAGAGGTTGCCCGCGAGGCATTACGTCTGGCTATGCACAAGTTACCCTGCAAATGCAAGATCGTTGCTAAGGCAGATTTAGAAGGCGGTGATAACAGTGAAAACTAATAAATTTGTAGAAGGTTTACAGGCAAAATCAGCTGCAGAGTTACAGGAAGAATTAGTAGCTGCTAAGAAAGAGCTTTTCAACTTAAGATTCCAGAATGCAACCAACCAGTTAGATAATACCAGCAGAATTAAAGAGGTTCGCAGAAACATCGCTAGAATCCAGACTGTTATTACAGCAAAGTCCAAACTGGTGTAAGGTTTGAAAGGAGAACATGACCGTGGAGAGAAATTTAAGAAAAACCCGCGTTGGTAAAGTCGTAAGCGACAAGATGGATAAGACCATCGTAGTTGCAATTGAAGACCACGTAAAGCATCCTTTATACGGAAAAATCGTTAAAAAGACCGTTAAATTAAAAGCACACGATGAGAACAACGAGTGTGGCAAGGGCGATACCGTTAAAGTTATGGAAACCAGACCGCTGTCCAAGGACAAGAGATGGAGACTGGTTGAGATTATCGAGAAAGCTAGATAATAAAAGAAGCGGTGCGAAGCAGCGTTTCGCTACGCAAACGTAACGAAGTGTAGTTCGTGGTTCCCGTATAGGAGAACTGGCGACAAAGGAAGGAGTATTCAGGTATGATTCAGCAGGAAACCAGACTGAAGGTTGCCGATAACACCGGAGCAAAAGAATTACTGTGCATCCGCGTTATGGGCGGCTCTACCAGAAGATATGCAAATATCGGTGATATCATCGTTGCTTCCGTTAAAGATGCAACACCAGGCGGCGTTGTAAAGAAGGGCGATGTTGTAAAGGCCGTTGTAGTACGTACCGTTAAGGGCGCACGCCGTAAAGACGGTTCTTATATTAAGTTCGATGAGAACGCAGCAGTTATTATCAAAGATGACAAGACCCCAAGAGGAACCCGTATCTTTGGGCCGGTAGCAAGAGAATTACGTGAGAAGCAGTTCATGAAGATCGTATCTCTGGCTCCGGAAGTACTGTAAGGAGGTGCCGACTGTGCAGAAAATTAAGAAAGACGACCTGGTAAAGGTTATCACAGGAAAAGATAAAGATAAAACCGGTAAAGTCCTTCACGTAAAAGGCGGCAAGGTTACCGTTGAGGGCTGCAACATGGTTACAAAGCACTCCAAACCCAGTGCTGGTAATCCCCAGGGTGGCATTATCCATCAGGAAGCTGCTATGGACATCTCCAATGTAATGCTGATGGTTGACGGCAAAGCAACCCGTGTTGGCTTTGAAGTAAAAGACGGCAAGAAGGTTCGCGTAGCTAAGGCTACCGGCAAAGTAATTGACTAATTGCAGGGAGGAGGAACGAGAGTTGGCTAGATTAAAAGAACAGTATCAGAACGAAATGGTAGACGCTCTGATCAAAAAATTTGGATATAAAAACATCATGGAAGTCCCGAAGCTTGATAAGATCGTTATCAACATGGGCGTTGGTGAAGCAAAAGAAAACGCTAAGGTTCTGGACTCTGCAGTTAGAGATTTGGAGCTGATTACCGGACAGAAAGCCGTTACCACCAAGGCAAAGAAATCCGTTGCAAACTTCAAAATCAGAGAAGGCATGGCTATCGGATGTAAGGTTACCCTGCGTGGTGAGAAGATGTACGAGTTCGCAGATCGCCTGATTAACCTGGCTCTGCCCCGTGTACGTGACTTCCGCGGCGTAAACCCCAACGCATTTGATGGCAGAGGAAACTACGCTCTGGGTATCAAAGAGCAGCTGATTTTCCCGGAGATCGAGTACGATAAGGTTGACAAGGTAAGAGGTATGGACATTATCTTCGTTACCACTGCTAAGACTGACGAAGAGGCTCGTGAACTGTTAACATTATTTAACATGCCGTTTGCAAAATAACAGGAGGAAAGATCCATGGCAAAGACTTCTATGAAGATTAAGCAGCAGCGTCCGGCTAAGTTCTCCACCAGAGAATATAACCGTTGCAGAATCTGCGGACGTCCGCATGCATATTTAAGAAAATACGGTATCTGCCGTATCTGCTTCAGAGAATTAGCATACAAGGGACAGATCCCTGGTGTGAAGAAAGCAAGCTGGTAGGCCGAAAGCAGATTAAGCGAGAACAAGCCGTCAGGCAAAGGTCGAGCTTAGTGCCAGGCCCATCCCGAAACTTAGCGAGACTGAGCCGAAAGGCGAAAGTCGAGCTTGGTTGAGCGGGTAAGAGGTCCAGAGTGGAAACCAACCAACATAAATACAGGAGGAATTCTATCATGACAATGAGTGATCCGATTGCAGATATGCTTACAAGAATCCGTAATGCAAATACTGCGAAACATGATACTGTAGACGTACCGTCTTCCAAGATGAAGCTGGCTATCGCCGACATCCTGGTAAAAGAGGGTTACGTAGAGAAATATGATATCGTAGAGAACGGTGCGTTCAACAACATTCGCATCACCTTAAAGTATGGCGCTGATAAGAATGAGAAAATCATCAGCGGCATCAAGAAAATTTCCAAGCCGGGTCTGCGTGTATACGCAAACAAGGAGAACCTGCCGAAGGTTCTGGGCGGTCTGGGAATCGCTATCCTGTCCACCAACCAGGGCGTTATTACCGATAAGGAAGCACGCAGACTGGGCGTAGGCGGAGAGGTTCTGGCTTTCGTTTGGTAATATTACATTACAAAAGTATCTAAATAGAACTGAAAACAGAAAGCGCTTCGCGCGCTTTCCGAAAATTTAAGTAGGAGGTAACAGGCATGTCACGTATTGGAAGAATGCCAATCGCAATCCCCGCAGGTGTAACTGTAACGATTGCTGAGAATAATAAAGTGACTGTAAAAGGTCCGAAGGGCACTCTGGAGAGAGAGCTGCCGGTAGAAATGGACATCAAGGAAGAAGATGGACATATTGTTGTAACTAGACCCAATGACTTAAAGAGAATGAAATCTCTGCATGGTCTGACAAGAACTCTGATCAACAACATGGTAGTTGGTGTAACCAACGGCTATGAGAAGGTTCTGGAGATCAACGGTGTAGGTTACAGAGCTTCTAAGCAGGGCAAGAAATTAACCCTTAACCTGGGCTATTCTCATCCGGTAGAGATGGAAGATCCGGAAGGTCTGGAGACCGTTCTGGAAGGTCAGAATAAGATCACGGTTAAAGGTATCGATAAAGAAAAAGTTGGCCAGTACGCTGCTGAAATCAGAGACAAGAGAAGACCTGAGCCGTATAAGGGCAAAGGTATTAAGTATGCTGATGAGACTATCAGACGTAAAGTTGGTAAGACTGGTAAGAAATAATTAAGGAGGATGCAGAAATGGTTAGCAAGAAATCAAGAAGCGAAGTTCGCGTGAAGAAACACGAGAGAATGCGTAACCGCTTTGCAGGTACTGCAGAGAGACCGCGTCTGGCTGTGTTCAGAAGTAATAATCATATGTATGCTCAGATTATTGACGATTCAGTCGGCAATACTCTGGTAGCAGCATCTACTGTAGAGAAAGCTGTAAAGGCAGAGCTGGAGCACACCAACGATACCGACGCAGCAGCTTATGTTGGAACTCTCATTGCTAAGAGAGCACTGGAAAAGGGAATCGAAGAGGTTGTATTTGACCGCGGCGGTTTCATTTACCAGGGTAAGATTCAGGCACTTGCAGATGCAGCCCGTGAGGCTGGTCTGAAATTCTAGTAGAGAGGAGATCGGCATGAAGCGTACAATTATTGACCCAAGTCAGTTTGAATTAAATGACAACGTAGTAGCAATCAAGCGTGTATCCAAAACTGTAAAAGGCGGCCGTACCATGAGATTCTCTGCTCTGGTAGTAGTAGGCGACGGCAACGGCCATGTTGGTGCAGGTCTTGGTAAGGCTGGTGAGGTTCCGGAAGCAATCCGCAAAGGAAAAGAAGCAGCTATGAAGAATCTGGTAGAGATTCCGGTTGACGAGAACAAGAGCATTCCGCATGACCACATCGGTAAGTTCGGCAGCTCTTCCGTACTGCTGAAGAGAGCTCCGGAAGGTACCGGTATCATCGCTGGCGGTCCGGCTCGTTCCGTACTGGAACTGGCAGGTATCAAGAACATCCGTGCAAAATCTCTGGGTTCCAACAACAAGACCAACGTAGTACTTGCTGTACTGAGCGGTCTGACTGAGCTGAAGACTCCGGAAGAGTTTGCAAGACTTCGCGGCAAATCTGTTGAAGAGATTTTAGGCTAAGGAGGACAATGAAATGGCAGAGAAGTTAAAAGTAACGTTAGTCAAATCTCCTATCGGTGCTATCCCGAAGCAGAGAGCAACTGTTGAGGCTCTGGGCTTACGGAAACTGAACAAGACTGTTGAGCTTCCGGATAATGAGGCTGTTAGAGGCATGATTTGGCACGTAAGACATTTAGTGAAAGTAGAAGAGATCTAATATAGACGTAAGGAGGTGCAACGCAATGGATTTATCCAATTTACAGCCTGCTGTTGGTTCCAAGCACAGCGATAATTTCAGAAGAGGACGCGGTCATGGTTCAGGCAACGGAAAGACTGCCGGTAAGGGCCACAAGGGTCAGAAGGCACGTTCTGGAGCTACCAGACCGGGATTTGAAGGCGGTCAGATGCCCTTATACAGACGTCTCCCGAAGAGAGGATTCAAGAACCGCAACACTAAGACCATCGTTGGTATTAACGTAAGCGCTCTGGAGTGCTTCGAGAACGATGCAGTTGTAACTGTTGAGTCCCTGATGGAGTGCGGAATCGTAAAGAATCCGAGAGACGGTGTGAAACTCCTGGGTAATGGTGAATTAACCAAAAAGCTGACCGTAAAAGTTAATGCATTCAGCGAGGGTGCAAAGGCAAAAATTGAAGCTTTAGGTGGAACCTGCGAGGTGATCTAATATGTTAAAGACACTCCGTAATGCATGGAAGGTAAAGGAGATCAGACAAAAGCTGATCTTCACCTTCATGATGCTGGTAGTGATCCGCTTTGGTTCTGAACTGCCGATTCCTGGAGTAAAAACGGACTTTTTTGCGGACTTTTTCGCAAGTCAGTCCAATGATGCATTTGGCTTCTTCAATGCAATGACAGGTGGATCCTTTACCTCTTTGTCGGTATTTGCATTGAGTATTACCCCATATATTACATCTTCCATTATCATGCAGCTGCTGACTATTGCGATTCCGAAGCTGGAAGAGATGCAGCGTGACGGTGAAGATGGAAGAAAGAAGATTGCCGAGTATACTCGTTATCTGACAGTTGGTCTGGCTCTGATTGAATCCACCGCTATGGCGATTGGATTTGGCGGAAGAGGACTTCTGCTTAGTTATGATGTATGGAGCATTCTGATTGCGGTAGCCACAATGACTGCCGGCAGTGCGTTCCTGATGTGGATTGGTGAGCGTATTACGGAGAAAGGCGTAGGCAATGGTATTTCCATTGTACTGCTTTTCAATATTATTTCCTCTCTTCCTGCAGATGTAAACACAATTTACAGTGTATTTTTAAGAGGGAAAAACATCGGTGCAACTGTGACCATTGCCATTCTTGTTCTGGCGTTTGTATGTGCTATGTTTGCATTCGTTGTAGTTCTTCAGGATGGTGAACGGAGAATTCCCGTTCAGTATTCAAAAAAGATGGTAGGCAGAAAGCTTGTGGGCGGCCAGTCCTCCCACATTCCGCTGAAGGTGAATACCGCAGGCGTTATTCCGGTAATTTTTGCATCTTCCATTATGTCCTTCCCGGTTGTGATAGCACAGTTCTTCCAGCCGGATTATACCACAATCGGCGGCAAAATCCTGATGATGTTAAATTCTTCATCCTGGTTCCGTCCTGATATGCCCTGGTATTCTGTGGGTCTGGTGATTTATCTTGTATTGATTGTGCTGTTTGCATATTTCTATACATCCATCACCTTCAACCCTCTGGAAGTGGCAAACAATATGAAGAAGTCCGGCGGCTTTATCCCGGGTATCCGTCCTGGAAAGCCGACTTCCGATTATCTGAACAAGATTCTGAATTACCTGGTATTTATCGGTGCTGTCGGTCTGATTATTATCAGCGTCATCCCGATTATGATTTCCGGACTGTTTTCTGTAAGTCAGCTTTCGTTCATGGGAACCTCACTGATCATTATCGTCAGTGTTATTCTGGAAACGATTAAGTCGATTGAATCTCAGATGATAGTTCGAAACTACAAAGGCTTTTTGAACGATTAATACAGAGAGCTGCTGCACATTATGGGCAGCGGCTTTCTTGCATATGGAGAAAAGGAGGATGTGACAATATGAAGATCATCATGTTGGGTGCTCCCGGAGCAGGAAAAGGCACCCAGGCCAAGAAAATTGCGGAACAATACGGAATTCCCCATATTTCTACTGGAGATATTTTCCGTGCCAATATTAAAGGCGGAACAGAGCTGGGCATGAAAGCCAAATCCTATATGGATCAGGGACAGCTGGTTCCGGATGATGTAACAATTGGAATGCTGCTTGACCGTATCAGCCAGGCAGACTGCGAAAGCGGTTATGTACTTGATGGCTTCCCCAGAACAATTCCTCAGGCAGAAAGTCTGACAGAGGCTTTAAAAGCCCTTGGAGAAAAAATGGATTATGCCATTGATGTAGATGTGCCGGATGAGGCTATTGTAACCAGAATGTCTGGACGCAGAGCCTGCCTTGCCTGCGGAGCAACCTACCATATTGTCTACAATCCCACAAGGCAGGAGGGAATCTGTGATGCCTGCGGCGAAAAGCTGGTTCTGAGAGATGATGATAAGCCGGAAACGGTTCAGAAACGTCTTACCGTATATCATCAGCAGACTCAGCCGCTGATTGAGTATTACAAAACTGAAGGAATCCTGCACACGGTAGACGGAACAAAGAATTTAAATGAAGTATTTAAAGACATCACCGATGTCCTGGGGGCGTAATTATGTCAGTAACCATTAAATCTGCAAGAGAAATTGAATTGATGCGTCAGGCTGGAAAAATCCTGGCAAGCGTACATGAGGAGCTGGGAAAGGCTCTTTGTCCTGGAATGAGCACCATGGACATTGATCGGCTGGGAGAAAAGCTGATCCGCAGCCATGGTTGCATCCCTTCTTTCAAAAACTATAACGGTTATCCTGCGTCTATCTGCGTTTCTGTGAATGACGAGGTTGTACATGGGATTCCCAGTAAGCACCGGATTATCCGGGAAGGCGATATTGTCAGCCTAGATGCAGGTGTGATTTATCACGGCTATCACTCTGATGCAGCTCGTACTCATGCAATCGGGAAAATTACACCGGAGGCGGAAAAACTGATTCAGGTTACCCGCGAAAGTTTTTTTGAAGGAATCAAGTTTGCAAAAGCAGGCAATCATCTCAATGATATCTCATCTGCCATCCAGGCTTATGCAGAGAGCTTTGGCTATGGAGTGGTAAGAGATTTGGTGGGACATGGGATTGGAGATCATCTTCACGAGGAGCCGGAGATTCCCAACTTTGCACAGAAGCGTAAGGGAATCCGTCTGATGCCCGGTATGACACTTGCGATTGAACCAATGATCAATGCAGGTCGTCCGGATGTTGTGTGGATGGATGATGACTGGACAGTAGTGACTGATGACGGTTCTTTGTCAGCCCATTATGAGAATACAATTCTGATCACAGAGGGCGAACCGGAGATTCTTTCTCTGTAATAAAGGCGGTGGAAGCGTGAAACTTAAGCCAGGCTGCCTTTGCAGATCCCTTGCAGGAAATGACAGGGATCGATACTATATCATAATAGACGACCAAGGGGATTATGCAGCAGTCGCAGACGGAGAGAAAATGACTGCAGCCAGTCCCGGACGGAAAAACAAGAAGCATATCCAGGCAGAGAAAACGCCGGTTTTATCCGGCTCTTCTCTGACGGATGAAGCAATCAAAGCCATTACTGCAATTAGGAGGTAAACCCATGTCAAAAGCAGACGTAATTGAAATCGAAGGAACTGTTGTAGAGAAGCTCCCCAATGCCATGTTTCAGGTTGAACTGGAAAATGGCCATCAGGTTCTGGCCCACATCAGCGGAAAGCTGCGGATGAATTATATCCGTATTCTGCCGGGCGACAAGGTAACCATCGAATTATCTCCCTATGATCTGACCAAGGGCCGGATTATCTGGAGAGATAAATAAGAAAAAGACCGGAAAAATCCGGTTTTTTTATGATTTTTTTTACAAAAAAGTACTTGCATAATAGAAAACATAATGTTATACTATTATGGCGACTTTGTTGAGATACCGGGTGAAGTTTGTCTAAAATTGCGCCCGGATAAACCAATATGTCCGGCTAGTCGGATATATGCAACTGGAAACGCCCCGGCCTGTGGAACCGACATAGTTTCAGAAAGCAGGGCGGCTTAGAGGAAAGGAGAATTGCCGTGAAGGTGAGATCATCAGTAAAACCGATTTGCGAAAAGTGCAAAATCATCAAACGCAAAGGCAGTATCAGAGTAATCTGTGAAAATCCTAAGCACAAGCAGAGACAAGGTTAACAAACAAAAAGTAATAGGAGGTGTACGACACACATGGCTCGTATCGCAGGTGTTGATTTACCAAGAGAAAAACGTGTTGAGATCGGTCTGACTTATATCTACGGTATCGGTAGAACAAGTTCAAATCGCATTCTTGCTGAGGCAGGCGTGAATCCGGACACTCGTGTCAAGGATCTGACCGATGACGAAGTTAAGAAGCTGGCAGCAATCATTGCTGATTCTCAGATGGTTGAGGGTGACTTACGTCGTGAGATCGCTATGAACATCAAGAGACTGCAGGAGATCGGCTGCTATCGTGGTATCCGTCACAGAAAAGGTCTGCCGGTTCGTGGTCAGAAGACCAAAACCAATGCAAGAACTCGCAAAGGTCCCCGTAAGACTGTTGCAAACAAGAAGAAATAATAAGCATCGCACAATTTAGAACGATGCAGTTCTCTGGACGAGTGGACAGAGAACAGAAAGTAACGTGTAGTACGAATCAGGTTGCATGTTTTAAAAACAGGAAACAGGATTCAAGTAAGAAGAAAGTAGGTTAGTTTAAAATGGCTAAAAAGGTGTCCACTAGTAAAAAAGTGACAAAAAAGCGTGTAAAGAAAAACGTTGAACGCGGACAGGCACATATCCAGTCTTCTTTTAACAATACAATCGTTACCTTAACTGACGCGCAGGGTAACGCACTGTCTTGGGCAAGCGCTGGTGGTCTGGGATTCAGAGGTTCAAGGAAATCTACTCCATATGCAGCACAGATGGCTGCAGAGACTGCTGCTAAAGCAGCTTTAGTACATGGTTTAAAATCTGTAGACGTTATGGTTAAAGGTCCTGGTTCAGGCCGTGAAGCAGCAATCCGTGCACTTTCTGCATGCGGTATCGAAGTAACTAGCATTAAGGACGTAACTCCCGTTCCGCATAACGGATGTCGCCCGCCAAAACGTAGAAGAGTCTGATAGGAGGTACTAAAAGTGGCAGTAGATAGAGTTCCTGTTCTTAAAAGATGCAGATCTCTTGGATTAGATCCGATCTATTTAGGAATTGATAAAAAGTCAAACAGAGAATTAAAGAGAGCAAATAGAAAAATCAGCGAGTATGGCCTTCAGCTGCGTGAAAAGCAGAAAGCAAAGTTCATCTATGGCGTTCTGGAGAAACCGTTCCGCAACTACTACACCAAGGCTGAGAAGATGGAAGGCCAGACTGGTGAGAACATGATGATTCTGCTGGAGAGAAGACTGGACAACGTTATTTTCCGTATGGGATTTGGCCGTACCCGTCGTGAGACCAGACAGATCGTTGATCATAAGCACATCCTGGTAAACGGCAAGTGTGTAAACATTCCGTCCTACCTGGTAAAAGCAGGTGATGTAATCGAAGTGAAAGAGAAAGCAAAATCTGCTCAGAGATATAAAGATGTTCTGGAAGTAACCTCCGGCCGTCTGATTCCGGCTTGGCTGGATGTTGACCAGGAGAACTTAAAGGGCGTTGTTAAAGAACTGCCCACCAGAGATGAGATTGATGTTCCGGTAAACGAAATGCTTATCGTCGAGTTGTACTCCAAATAATAAAAGCTGGCAGGCCTTAGGGCCGCAGCAGCGTTTGATACGCAGACTGTTCTCTGGATTTTTTCAGAGAACATCCATGGAGTGCGAAATAACCCTCGATAGAAAACCCAAAAGGAGGGGCTATAGTCGTGTTCGATTTTGAAAAACCAAACATTGAGATTGTTGAAATTTCAGATGATAAGAAATATGGCAAGTTTGTAGTTGAACCGCTTGAGAGAGGCTACGGCACCACATTAGGCAATTCTCTTCGCAGAATTATGCTTTCATCTTTACCCGGTGCAGCAGTCAGTCAGGTGAAAATCGACGGCGTTTTGCATGAGTTCAGTTCCATCCCCGGAGTAAAAGAGGATGTGACTGAGATTATCATGAACATCAAGAGCTTATCTATTAAGAACAACAGCGACAGCAATGAAGTAAAAACCGCTTACATCGAATTTGAGGGTGAAGGCGTGATTACTGCAGCTGATATCCAGGCTGACCCGGATATCGAAATCATGAATCCGGATCAGGTGATTGCTACCTTAAGCGGCGGCACAGACAGCAAGTTCTATATGGAGCTGACCATCACCAAGGGCCGTGGATATGTAAGCGCTGATAAAAATAAAAACGAAGAGCTGCCTATCGGCGTAATTGCGATTGACTCCATTTACACTCCGGTAGAGCGTGTTAATATGGCGATTGAGAATACCCGTGTGGGACAGGTTACCGATTACGATAAGCTGACCCTGGACGTTTACACCAACGGAACTCTGGCTCCCGATGAGGCAGTCAGCCTTGCTGCAAAGGTGTTAAGCGAGCATCTGAATCTGTTCATTGATCTGTCTGAGAATGCCAAGACCGCAGAGATCATGGTAGAGAAGGAAGACAATGAGAAAGAGAAAGTGCTTGAGATGAACATTGATGAGCTTGAACTTTCCGTTCGTTCCTACAATTGCTTAAAGAGAGCTGGAATCAATACTGTGGAGGAGCTGTGCAACAGAACTCCGGAGGATATGATGAAGGTGAGAAACCTTGGCCGGAAGTCTCTTGAAGAGGTTCTTGCTAAGTTAAAAGAGCTTGGATTGCAGCTGAATCCCAGCGAAGAGTAAAGAAAAGGTGCCAGTTTCCATAAGTCCGATGATGCAGGAAACGGGTACAGAAAATATGATGGTGATGCGGTCCGGTAAGACCAAAGGGCACGGTACTGCACTCCCGACTATCAGGAGGAAAATAAAATGGCAGGTTATAGAAAGCTTGGAAGAACTTCCAGCCAGAGAAAAGCAATGATCCGCAGCCAGGTAACTGCACTGCTGTATCATGGAAGCATCAAGACCACTGAGGCAAGAGCAAAAGAGATCCGTAAGGTTGCTGAAGGTCTGATTGCAATGGCTGTTAAAGAGAAAGATAACTTTGAGACTGTTACCGTTACCGCTAAGGTTGCCCGCAAGGACAAAGACGGTAAGAGAGTCAAAGAAGTTGTAAACGGCAAGAAGGTTACCGTTTATGATGAAGTTCAGAAGGAAATCAAGAAGGATAATCCTTCCAGACTGCATGCTAGACGTCAGATGCTGAAGGTTCTGTACGATGTAACAGAAGTTCCGACAACTGCTGCTGGCAGAAAGAAAAACACCAAATCCGTAGATCTTCCGGCAAAGCTCTTTGATGAGATTGCTCCGAAGTACGTTTCCCGTAACGGTGGATATACCCGTATCGTTAAGATCGGTCAGCGTAAGGGCGACGGTGCTATGGAAGTTCTGTTAGAGCTGGTATAATAACTATTAGAAGAGCTGGTGCTGATGCACTAGCTCTTCTTTTCTTTCTTTTCTTTCAATACGGTAAGAATATCGTAAGTTGACGTTACAACTAATGGCATTTATAATGAAATTAGAAACAACATTAACTGTATTGCTTTTATACAGTGTAGATAGAAAAGCGAGGGAAGATTTATGAAGAAAGAAAGCAGACATGTATGGGCGTTGTTGCTGGCGGCAGCCCTCACACCGGCGGGGATGATTACATCTCTTGCGGCTGAGCGGACCATTTCCAGTGTGACAATTCGAATTGATTCAGAGCTCGAAGCTGGGAGTACATTACCTGGTATTGGATGGAGCAATGCAGGAAGCAGTGAGCAGGCCTCGGATGGCGAGATTTTAGTAACGAATTCCTCTAGAAAGTATGATATTACAGATGCAGAGTGGACTACTTCCACATCAAAGACCATGGGGGTGGGAGATACCCCGGAGATGAAGGTGACCTTGACGCCCCGGGATGAAGGGAACGATGAATACCAGTTTAAAGGGACTTACCGCTCCAGCAATGTCAGTGTCCGCTACGGCAATTTCATCAGCGCCTCAAAAAAGGACGGTAATCTGATTGTAAAGCTGAGAGTAAGGGCGATTGAGGGAACCTTTGCTCCGCCAGAGGATGCCTACTGGAAGGACGGCAGCCGCGGCACTGCCCGTTGGGAAGAGCCGGAGGAAGGCGGAACGGGAAAGTATGAAGTTGTTTTAAAACGAGGTTCGAACAAGATTCATACTGCAGAGACCACCTCACACAGCTATAATTTTTATCCCTATATGACAAGAGAAGGCACTTATACCTTCCGGGTACGCTGCATTGCCAAAAGCGGAAAGCAGGAGGATTATGGGGAAAGCAGTGAGTGGGTAGAATCTGATGAGATCTATCTGGCAGAGGAAGATGTATCAGATGGAAGCGGACAGAATAACGGAGGTTCCGGAACAGGTCCCGGATCCAGTGCAAAGGTTGGCTGGCAGCGCTCTGGAAACACCTGGTACTACTATTATCCTGACGGTTCTTATCAGAAGAACGGCTGGGCACAGGTAGCAGGAAAATGGTATCTGTTTGATAATGACGGACGGATGCTGACCGGTTGGCAGAACCGCAACAATCAGACCTATTACTTAACGGAAAATGGCGATATGGTGATTGGATGGGTTCTGTGGAATCATCGCTGGTACTATATGAATCCAACTCAGGATGCATTTTTAGGATGTATGCTGAGAGACCGTTGGGCAACCGTGGATGGAAAGACTTACTGGTTTACCAGTGATGGTTCTATGGCAGAGGGATGGTATCAGGTGGAAGGAAACTGGTATTATTTCTACCCAGGAAGCGGACATAAGGCAGTGAATACCTGGATCGATACCTTCTATGTTAATGAGAACGGAGTATGGATTCGGTAGAACTGCATATAGAAGAGAAACAGGATAAAGGATAGAAGAAAAGCAGATGTGGCAGAATAACGAATACTGCCGCATCTGCTTCTTTTACTTTACAGGAAAGTTTGTTCAGTGAAATAAAAAACGCACAACAAAGAACGCTGTGCGGCGGAAGAAAATTGTTCACAGAAGCGATCTGTTGCGGGCGGAGGGAAGCTCTGCTTATGCCTTCACCCTGGAGTAAATCGTCTTGGAGCTGACGCCATTTAATTTGCCCACCTTGCCGGAAAGAGCGGATATGATGTTCTGGGGAGCATCCAGAGCAATGCTGATAATGCTGAGTTCTTTTTCCCGGTAGGGGATTCCCATGCGTCCGATAATATACTGCCGGTAGTCATGGAGAATGTCATTGAGTGTGTCAACAGATTCCGGATTTTCTACCACAATACCTATCATGGCAATCCGGTGCTCCTGATTTGGGGAAGACAGCTTTTCCATAGAGTCTCCTTTCTTGCGCTGGAAAACATACAGAGAAAAAAGCCATACCAGACGGAATGGTACAGCAGGATACATAACTGTATTGTACTACAGCGCAAGAGATTGCGCAACAGCTCTTGACTGTTAATCTGAGATAGCGTAAAATTGGTAACAGTTTAGAGGCCGCAAGGCGAAAAACAGAAAACATGAGGACTGCACAGAAAGGATCCGATATGGGGATTATCAAAGCTTCTAAATTAATATATGATTATATCCGCAGAGATGAGGAGGATCATGAGGAGGAGGTCAGCCGTGCCATTGATCAGCTGACTTTGGATATACAGCAGGGAGATTTTGTGGCAATTTTGGGCCACAATGGATCTGGAAAATCAACCTTTGCAAAACAGGTCAACGGAATTCTTCTTCCGACAGAGGGAACCGTGTGGATTTCCGGCATGGATACCAGAGATGACAGCCACATCTGGGATATCAGAAAAACAGCAGGAATGGTATTTCAGAATCCGGACAACCAGATTATCGGAAATATTGTAGAGGAGGATGTAGGTTTTGGACCGGAGAACCTGGGCGTTCCTACAGATGAAATCTGGAAAAGGGTGGATGAAAGTCTGGAAGCAGTGGGAATGACCGCTTACCGGCTGAAATCGCCAAATAAGCTGTCAGGAGGTCAGAAACAGCGGGTAGCCATTGCAGGAGTGATGGCTATGCGGCCCCAGTGCATTATTTTAGATGAGCCTACGGCTATGCTGGATCCTAACGGACGTAAGGAGGTTATTGCCACCCTTCATGAGCTGAATCAGAAGGAGGGAATTACGGTGCTTCTGATTACTCATTATATGGAAGAGGCGATTGATGCAGACAGAATTATTGTAATGGATGACGGACGGCTGGTTATGGATGGAACACCCCGGGAGATTTTTTCGAGGGTAAAGGAACTGAAGGAATACCGGCTGGATGTGCCCCAGGTAACAGAGCTGGCATGGGAACTGAAAGAGGCGGGAGTGAAGCTTCCGGCAGGGATTCTTACAATGGAGGAGCTGATGGCAGAGCTGCTTCCGCTGTTTCAGGAAAAGTATCCCAAACAGGTAAAGTTGGAGGAAAAATAACATGGCAATCCGGGCAGAACATTTGAATTTTCTGTATGGGGAAGGGACTGTTTATGAGCAGTATGCCCTGAAGGATGTGAATTTTGAAATTGAAGACGGTCAGTTTATTGGATTGATTGGCCACACTGGCTCAGGAAAGTCTACGCTGATACAGCATTTAAACGGACTTCTGCGGGCCAGCAGCGGGGCGCTTTATTATAATGGAGAAAACATTTACCAGGACGGCTATGACATGAAAAAGCTGCGCAGCAAAGTCGGATTGGTATTCCAGTATCCGGAGCACCAGCTGTTTGAGGTTGATGTATTTTCGGATGTGTGCTTTGGTCCGAGAAACCAGGGACTGGAAAAGGAAGAGATTGAACAGCGGGCAAGAGAGGCTTTACAGCAGGTAGGGCTGGAAGAGAGATTCTGGACCCAGTCTCCTTTTGAGCTTTCAGGCGGTCAGAAACGGCGGGTAGCTATTGCCGGAGTTCTGGCAATGAAGCCAGAGGTGCTGATTTTAGATGAGCCTACGGCAGGACTGGATCCCAAAGGCCGGGATGAAATTCTGGATGAGATTGCGGCTCTTCACAGAGAAAAACGGATGACTATCATTCTGGTATCCCACAGCATGGAGGATGTGGCCCGGTATGCAGATCGGATTATGGTTATGAATCATGGGGAAAAGGCGTTTGACGCACCGCCCAAGGAGGTATTTCGCCATTACAAAGAACTGGAACAGATTGGGCTGGCAGCGCCGCAGATTACGTATATAGTACACAGCCTGAGAGATCATGGCGTTCCCATTGCCGATGATATTACAACGGTAGAAGAAGCGAAGGAGGCAATTCTGGAGCTTTTAGACAGTCCGGACAAAGCCCGAAACGGGAGAAAGTTGAGCGAATAAGTATGATACGAGATATTACCTTAGGACAATATTATCCGGTGGATTCGGTGATACACCGTCTGGATCCCAGAACCAAGCTGTTTGGAACTCTGATATTTATTGTGTCCCTGTTTTTGGCAGACAGTCTGATTGGCTATGGAATCGCCACAGTGTTTCTGTTTAGTGCCATTCATTTATCAAAGGTTCCTTTCAAATTTATTGTGAGAGGACTGAAAACCATTGTTGTACTGCTGCTAATCAGTGTCAGCTTTAATCTGTTTCTTACACCAGGTACGGTGCTGTTTCAGCTTGGATTTCTGAAGCTCACGTGGGAAGGACTGAGAATGGCTGGATTTATGGCCTTGCGGCTGATTTATCTGGTTATTGGTTCTTCGATTATGACACTGACTACAACTCCGAATCAGCTGACAGACGGACTGGAAAAAAGCCTTGGTTTTCTGAATAAGGTGGGGGTTCCGGTGCATGAGGTTTCCATGATGATGTCTATTGCCCTGCGTTTTATTCCAATTTTGGTGGAGGAGACCGACAAAATCATGAAGGCGCAGATGGCCCGGGGAGCAGATTTTGAAAGCGGAAACCTGATTCAGAAGGCAAAAAGCATGGTGCCGCTACTGGTGCCGCTGTTTATTTCTGCATTTCGCCGAGCAACGGATCTGGCCATGGCTATGGAAGCGCGCTGCTATCACGGCGGCGTGGGAAGAACGAAAATGAAGCCGTTAAAATATGCGTCCAGAGATCGGATGACCTATGTGGTTTATGCAGCCTATCTGGTTTTGATATTTGTTTTTGGACGGTAATAGGCCGGGAAGCATATTCTATGAGAGGAAGAGAGTGGACGCCCAACGCTTCCTGTCTGTTGTAAGAGGGCGGGAAGATGAATGGCTGAATTGTTACGAATTTTATCCGGAACAGGGTAGTAGGAAAGAAAGTAGAGACAAATTTATGAAACGTGTTAAATTGGTGGTGGCCTACGACGGAACGAACTATTGCGGATGGCAGCTGCAGCCTAATGGTGTGACCATTGAAGAGGTGCTGAATCGGGCGTTGACAGAGCTTTTAAGAGAGCCGATCATGGTGATTGGAGCCAGCAGAACGGATTCCGGCGTTCATGCCAGAGGAAATGTGGCGGTTTTTGATACAGAAAACCGGATGCCTGCAGATAAAATCTGTTTTGCCTTAAATCAGCGTCTTCCAGAGGATATCCGGATTCAGTCCTCTGAGGAGGTTCCTCTGTCCTGGCATCCCAGAAAGGCCAACTGTATAAAAACTTATGAATATAAGATCCTCAACAGGAAGATCGCCATGCCTCTGGAACGGCTGTATTCCCACTTCTGTTATTTTCCTCTGGATGTGGAAAAAATGCGCCAGGGTGCGGCGTATCTGGTGGGAGAGCATGATTTTAAAAGCTTTTGCACCGTGCGTTCCCAGGCGGAGGAGACTGTGCGTACCATTTACAGTCTGGATGTAACCAGAGATGAAGGGGATATGATTACAATTCGCATCAGCGGAAGCGGATTTCTTTACAATATGGTTCGGATCATAGCTGGAACCCTGATGAAGGTAGGAATGGGCGTTTATCCCCCAGAGCATGTGGAGGAAATTCTGGAAGCGAGGGATCGGCAGCAGGCAGGTCAGACGGCTCTGGCCAGAGGCCTGACGCTGGTGAACATGGAATATGAAAAAGAACTTCCACGGTGGTGTCACAGCCAAAACCGGCATTGGAATTATCATATTCTCCAGTCCCATATCAAAGATGAGAAAACAGCATTTTTCCTGGTAGAACGGTGCAGAGACGAGGAGTGGGAACGGCTTCTTCGGCGAACGATTCACCATGCTTTTCAGAACGGCGCAGAGCTGGTCTGTGTGGCGGATCTGGAAAAGGGACGACTAAAATCAGGAGACCGATATGGGTATTATGTAATAGAGGGAAGAGATTCAATTTCTGTGGAGACAGCTCTTTTGCTTCTGGATGAGGAAGAGCAGAAGGAAATTCAGAAAATCGGTTCTCCCACATCAGAGGAATGGTTTGGCGCTGTGGACGGCGGAAAACAGGAAGCGTGAGCCAGAAGCTCTGATTCCAGTCAGACAGGGCAGATAGAAAACGCAAAAATGCAGAAAAACCTTGAAAACACTGGAAGAAAACCCTTGACACGCGTGAATGTGTGGGATATAATGTATAACTGTGACGTTAGGTGGAAATGCTTAAGCCAAAGCCCCGGAGTAGGCATTTTACTATAAAGCTGATTAAGAATCATGTAGTTTAACAGGAGGTTAACCAATGAAGAGTTTTATGGCTAGTCCAGCGACGATTGAGAGAAAATGGTACGTAGTAGATGCTACCGGATATACATTAGGACGTTTGGCTTCAGAAGTAGCAAAGGTTTTAAGAGGTAAAAACAAACCGATTTACACCCCGCACGTAGATTGCGGCGATTATGTAATCGTTGTAAATGCAGACAAAGTGAAAGTAACCGGCAAAAAGCTGGATCAGAAAGTATATTACAGCCATTCCGATTATGTGGGCGGCATGAAAGAAGCTACCCTGCGCGAGATGATGGACAAGAAGCCGGAGCGCGTAATCGAGCTGGCAGTTAAGGGTATGCTTCCGAAGGGACCTTTAGGAAGAAGTATGATTACCAAGCTTCATGTATATGCAGGTCCGGAGCATGAGCACGCAGCTCAGAAGCCGGAAGCTCTGGAAATCAAATTTTAATTAAAGGTACTGAAAGGAGGAAGTTATCATGGCAAATAAATATTACGGAACAGGAAGAAGAAAAAAATCCATCGCAAGAGTATATCTGGTACCGGGTACCGGTAAGATTACTATCAATAAAAGAGACATCGACGAGTATCTGGGTCTGGAAACCTTAAAGCTGATCGTACGTCAGCCGCTGGTTGCTACCGAAACCACAGATAAGTTTGATGTTATGGTAAACGTTCGCGGCGGCGGTTTCTCCGGACAGGCAGGCGCTATCCGTCACGGCATTTCCAGAGCTCTGCTGCAGGCAGACGCTGACTTCAGACCGGTTCTGAAGAAAGCTGGCTATCTGACCAGAGATCCGCGTATGAAAGAGAGAAAGAAATACGGTCTCAAGGCAGCTCGTCGCGCGCCTCAGTTCAGCAAGAGATAATCTGCTGTTCAAACCGTATCAAAATGGTTCAAAAACCCCGGAAAATCAAGGTTTTCCGGGGTTTTACTATATCTAAATGGGCTGATATAGTTTGACCAAATTTAGCAAAACGAGAGCCGTTTTCACCCAATTTTTAGTGGTCCGCAAGTGGTTAACCGGCCAAAAAGAGGGCAAAAAGAGGGTCAAGTGGTGCCCAAAGTGGTTAACCGAGAGCCGATTTTGGGGTGTTTTTGGAGGTACTTTTCAGCCTGCCTTCCCCTCGTTTTGGGCTGTGGCAGTTTGGCATAGTTTGACCTAATTTGAATAATTGAATATGAATTTGATGTAGCACTCAGTATAAAATGACTGGGTGCTTTTTTCATTTCAGGAACTCGTATTCCGGCCATAGAAAGAGCCGTCACTTCACTTTTAATTTTGAAGTGGCGGCTTTTTCTATTTCCAGAAGCAACAGCAATAATCAGAAATGAGGTGAAGTCAATGAACACGCAAATCATCGCCATCGCCAACCAGAAGGGCGGTGTTGGCAAGACAACAACCTGTGCCAACTTGGAATCGGTTTAGCGCAGGCTGGAAAGAAAGTCCTGCTGATCGACGGAGACCCGCAAGGTAGCCTGACTATCAGCCTGGGTAATCCCCAACCGGACAAGCTGCCCTTTACGCTGTCGGATGCTATGGGGCGTATCCTGATGGATGAGCCGCTTCGTCCCAGCGAGGGTGTCCTGCACCATCCAGAGGGTGTAGACCTGATGCCTGCGGACATCCAGTTATCCGGTATGGAAGTATCCCTGGTCAATGCCATGAGCCGTGAGACTATCTTGCGGCAATATCTGGACACGCTGAAGGGGCAATACTCCCATATCCTCATCGACTGCCAGCCCTCCCTGGGGATGCTCACAGTCAATGCGCTGGCCGCTGCGAACAGGATCATAATTCCCGTTCAGGCGGAGTATCTGCCCGCCAAAGGGCTGGAACAGCTGCTCTCCACGGTAAACAAGGTAAAGCGGCAGATTAACCCCAAGCTCCAGATAGACGGTATCCTGCTGACGATGGTGGACAGCCGAACCAACTTTGCCAAAGAGATCTCCGCGCTCCTGCGGGAGACCTATGGCAGCAAGATCAAAGTATTCGGCACAGAGATTCCCCACTCTGTCCGGGCAAAGGAAATCAGTGCAGAGGGAAAAAGTATTTTCGCCCATGACCCTGGCGGCAAGGTGGCAGAGGGGTATCGAAATCTGACGAAGGAGGTGTTGAAACTTGAAAAGCAGCGCGAAAAAAATAGAACTGGCCTCGGTAGATGATCTGTTTTCCACCGAAGAAGGCCGCCAGGATGCAAAGCTAGAGAAGATTCAGGAAATTCCTTTGTCTGAACTGCATCCGTTTAAGAACCACCCATTCAAAGTCAAGGATGACGAAGCCATGATGGAGACCGCTGACAGTATCAAGCAGTATGGCGTTCTAGTTCCGGCGATTGCCCGACCGGACCCGGAGGGCGGCTATGAGCTGGTAGCCGGACACCGGCGGCACAGAGCCAGTGAGCTGGCAGAAAAGGAGACTATGCCGGTCATTGTCCGTAATCTGGATGATGATGCCGCCACGATCATTATGGTTGACAGCAACTTGCAGCGAGAAAGCCTGCTCCCCAGTGAAAGGGCATTTGCTTACAAGATGAAGCTGGATGCCATGAAACACCAGGGAGAGCGAGTTGATTTAACTTGTGCCCAAGTTGGGCACAAGTTGGATGGTAAGAAGTCCAGAGATATTTTGGCCGAACAAGTTGGGCAGAGTAAAAATCAAATTCAGCGTTATATCCGTCTGACAGAGCTGATTCCTGAATTGATGGATATGGTGGATGAAAAGAAGATTGCCTTGAACCCTGCCTATGAGCTGTCCTTTCTCAAAAAGGAAGAACAGGTAGATCTGCTGGACGCGATGGACAGCGAACAGGCTACCCCTTCCCTTTCCCAAGCCCAGCGGCTCAAGAAATACAGTCAGGAGGGGCATCTGACCCTCGATATGATGCGTGTCATCATGGGTGAGGAAAAGAAAAGTGATCTGGACCGAGTGACATTTACCTCTGACACTTTGCGGAAGTATTTCCCTAAAAGCTATACGCCCCAGCGGATGCAGGAAACCATCATCAAGCTGCTGGAGGCATGGCAGAAAAAGCGTCAGAGAGACCAGGAACGATGAAAGGAGCCGCCTATGAGGGATATTTCAGCCCGTGAGCTGAAAGGACACAACATTCTCGCCGTAGAGAGGTTTTGGGATAACACCCGCTGGATGATCGAGTTTTCCGTCCTGCGTCCCAGCACTGCTTACGGCAGCCCCGGAGATGAAATGCGGCTGTTTTTGACTGAGGACGGGTATCAGGCCGCCCTGCAAAGCCAGCAGCGCCGGGAGATCAAGATCAAGCGTTACGCTCGTGTGATTGAGGGACATATCCTCGATTTCAAACCGGGAAAACGCCGCCGCTCATAAACCCATACAACGAAAGGAAAGGAATGACTATGTGTACGGTAAAGGAAATTCAAGAAGCAATCCGGGAAGATTGCAAATCTCAGCATGACATGGATTCAACGGATATTGACCGCGTGATGCAAACACTTCCTTTCGCCCAGGAGGAGCCATTTACAGAGGCGTGTCCCCAAAAGCCGCTGTTTTGGTTCTATGCAAAAAAATTTGAAAAGCGTTGAATACCGCAATTCTTTGAAATGAGGATTGCGGTTTTTTTGTACCCAAAATTCGGAAGGAGTGAGGTCGATGGCCGTTTTTCGTATTGAACGGACCCGTGATTATACCGTGATGAGCAATCATCATTTACGAAATGCAAACCTGTCGTTAAAAGCCAAGGGGCTGCTTTCCATGATGCTGTCTTTGCCAGAGGACTGGAATTACACCACCCGTGGCCTTGCAAAGATATGTAAGGAGGGCGTGGATGCCATCGGTGCTGCCCTGCGTGAACTGGAAGGAGCCGGATATATCGTGCGCCATCAGAGACGCGATAAAAGTGGGCGGATCACAGATACCGAGTATGTCATCTATGAACAGCCCCAGCCAAATATGTCCCGGCCGGATACGGCTTCACCAGATACGGAAAACCCGGATATGGTAAAACCGGATACGGAAAAGCCCGCAGAATTAAATATAGAGAAATCAAATACAGAAAAACCAATTACTTATGGATCAAGTACCGATTCCATTCCCTTCCGGGAAACAGCGGCGGCAAGACCGCCGGAACGGAAAGGAAGAGCTGCGATGTCTGTCACAGAGATAGAAAATTATCGGGAATTGATTTTGGAGAATATCGAGTATGACTGCTTGAAGCAGCGTTATCCTCTCTACCTGGATGACTTGAATGAGATCGTAGAGCTGTTAGTAGAAACGGTCTGTGCCAAACGAAAGACCACCCGGATCTCTGGTGCGGACTTTCCTCACGAAATTGTACGCTCTCGCTTTTTGAAACTGGACAGCTCCCACATCGAGTTTGTCATGGACTGTCTGCAAAAGAACACCACCTAGGTACGCAACATGAAGCAGTACCTGCTTGCGGTGCTGTTCAATGCTCCTACCACCATGAACAATCACTTCACTTCATTGGTCAACCACGATATGCACGCAGGCGGCTGGTAAAGGCCGCCTTTTATTATGCCAAAGGAGGCACGACATGAACCAGATGGAAATTTTCAAAAACCCGGAGTTTGGCAGTATGCGAGTCATCGAAGAAAACGGCAAATACCTGTTCTGCGGAACGGATGTGGCCGCTGCGCTGGGGTACAGCAATTCCCGCGATGCAATTATCCGCCATTGTAGGTATGTCGTGAAACGCGACGCACCTCACCCACAAAGCCCTGACCGCAAAATCAGTATGACTTTTATCCCCGAAGGAGATTTGTACCGCCTGATTGTTCACAGCAAATTGCCATCGGCAGAACGGTTTGAACAGTGGGTATTCGATGAGGTCCTGCCTACCATTCGCAAGCACGGGGCCTATCTCACAAAAGAGAAGCTATGGGAGGTAGCTACTTCCCCGGAGGCTCTGATGAAGCTCTGCTCAGACTTGTTGGCTGAGCGTGAAGCGAATATTTCTCTGCGTAAGGAAAATGCACAGCTGGAGGGCAAAGCCGCTTTCTATGACCTGTTCATCGACTTAAAGGACAGCACCAATCTCAGGACTACTGCCAAAGAGCTGGATGTGCCGGAGCGCCGGTTTGTTCGGTTTCTTCTGGAAAAGCGGTTTGTGTACCGTACTGCATCCGGCAATGTTCTGCCTTATGCCAATGTGAAAAATGCAGGGCTGTTTTGCGTCAAAGACTACTGCAACCACGGTCATACCGGTTCCTACACGCTGGTCACGCCCCAGGGCAAGCTCTACTTTGCCCAGCAGCGGGAGATGATCTTGCTGGTCTCATAAGAACGGAAAGGAAGTGGGTTTTATGCAGGAAGGCAAAACAATCGGTCAGCTGATGGAGGAAATGCGCCAGAAGGCCGGGAAAGGGTGCAGCTGCCCCTTTTCTCTTGAACAGGATGATCCGTGAGCCTTATGTCAATAAACTTTCGCGGCATATCCTCACAGTCGGCGATACCGCCTGCTCCGGTATTCCACGGTTCTATTGACAATAGCTCCGCTCCGGTATGGAAGTACTAGCTTTCTGCATATTCAGGATGGTCTGCTGACCCAGGAAGATGAGGAGTTGCCATTTGCCCGGCATATTGTCGGCACCCTGCAGTATCTCTACTTCGTTGAGGACTTTGAAGTTATTGTGTTTATGTGGGCGAAGGAAGTTATAGTAAGCAACCCAGAGGGCAAGGTCATAGTTGGCACCGTCGATGTTATCGAAACCGTTTGTGTGACGGTAAGAAGTCTTATAGGTGCGGTTCAATCACTCAATCATCTGTTTGAAAGGGCGGTGTTCCGTAGAAACAGCATCGTCGTTGGTAAGTCCAATTACCTGAGTGATTTTGAAGGTAAAGTCTTTTCCAAACTTCTTTACGAATTCCATTGCAGCGAGTGGGTAAGCACTGTATCCATCTGCAATGAACTTAAAATTCTCCGGCAGTTTTATGATCCCCTGGAATGCCATACGCATGGCCAGGATGCAGGGGCCGACACCACGATTATCAGAGACCTGGTAGCCGATGATGGATCGTGTAGCGGCATTCATGATGAGCCAGATATAGGTCTTGATACCCCGGATTTTTATATAGGTCTCATCCGCAGTGAATACACTCCCCTTTTCGTAGGGGTACAGATCGACAAAGGGTTTGATACAGATGGCAGCGGTCTTGCAGTAGTTAGCGATCTGCTGGTGGGAAATGCTGATGTTATACAGGTCTTTTAAAGCCTGTGATGTCTTGCGCAGGGAAAGTCCCAGATTGACATGCAGCGTTAGGCATAAGGACATGACATGGGCATTGTGCTTACTGAATTTCAGGGAAGAAGCATTCTTTGGCAGGGTAGTTAAGTCCATGCTGAAAAAATCCATCGTGAACTCACGGTAGATATAATGGAGCTTATATTTATTTTTACCGTAATCTTCTTTCAGGTCTTTCGTATCCACTTTTTTGAGGTTGTGGAGATAGTAAGGGCATTTGGGATTGACACACTTATGAATGACAAAGTGCCTGCGGTCTTTCTTGGGCACCAGAGAGTTCCCGCAATGCGGACAGCGCAGTTTCACAGAGGAAAAGCGGCTTTCATCGGGAGAGAATCTTGCATTGCAGACCTTACAGAGGAGTTGTCCCTTAGAACCGTTATTTTTGTACAGAAAGAGCTTTGGTGCATTACAGCGGGGACAGCTGCAGGCGTCAGGAATATCACATTCAGAGCGGCGGCTGACAGGGCGGATCTTCTTGCCATAGCGTTGTTTGTAGTAAGTAAGGGATGAGCTCCTTAATAAGTCCAGTCCTGGTGGAAGTCGGTAATCAAAGGGAGTTCATCAATCTTGAACTTTTGGTACTTTGGGGAATGGGAATCATCAAAGGCCCACTGCTTAAGGGGGATATATCTGCAAATGAAGTTGATTAACCAGCAGTTTTGGCGATAAAGGTCTTGAATTGTCTGGAGTAAATACAGTATAATGTCCATGAGCATTGTCTCTTTTTGGTTGATGGAATTTTGGTCGAGGACATTATACCAGAAAAGGGAGGTCAATGCTCTTTTTATTTGCAGCTTCCCATAAAATCAAGGTTTTTAATAGATTTAAACAATAAAAAACAGGTAGCTTTTGACACTACCAGACTAATATGGAGGAAAATGAAAATGGAGAAGCCGAATATTTTAATTTCGACAATCAGCCCGGTAAGAGGCAAGAAAATAAATGCGATTGATAGACATTCAAAATATATAGTAAAGGTTTTAGCACCAACGGATTTATCGGAAGCACTTTTTGACTACGCAGAATGTTTTTTTGAAGCAGCACATAGGATAACTGAATTTATTTTGCATGCAGAGTACCCAGATATAGGGAAACTTGATACATATTTCTTTTCTATTGCATTTCTTTACAGACATTGCATTGAATTGGGACTAAAGGCGATTGGATTTCAATACATTCAGGATAAAGATGATCGAAAGAAATTTGTTAAAAATACAAGACATAATCCATCTGAAATTTTATCAGTATTAATGGAGAAATGTTCTTGGCTAAGGCCGAAAGAAGAACTGCAATGGATACAAAGGTATTTTGCAGACTTGTCGCAAAAGGATAGAGAATCAGATTCATTCCGCTATCCATTTCACATCATATGGGAACCGGATGATTGGGGGGGTGATGGTAAATTTGCAATTAAAATAGTTTTTGATGAACAGACTCATATTGATTTAGAGAAGTTTGCGAACAAATTTGGAGCTGCTTATGAGATTATAAAAAAGTGGTACAACAAGGATGAAGAAAGTGCTACTGAATGGAAAGAAGTTGATCCAGTGTTTATAGAAATAGGAGGATACTATTATAGTCAATCGGTTGTAGGATATAAGTATAATAGAGCGCAATTCTATTCGTATACTAAAGCGTATTTGGAAACAGCAAATTACTTAAAATGGTATATGCAACAGGAGACCGATAGGGAGAGATCTGATTGTAGCAAACGCCTGTTTCTTCCAATGTGCTATTTATATAGGAATTGTGTGGAACTTAGTTTGAAAACTATATGGTTTCAGGATATTGGGGAGGATTTTCAAACGAAGTGTAAATGTATGCTGGATAATAAACATAGCATTATAGGAATGTGGAAAAAGATTAAACCATATGTTTTGGGAGCTGCTAGAGGAACTAGTGATGAAGAATACATAGATGTTATAGAAGATTATTGTATGCAAGTTCATACGTTTGATAGTGATGCAAATAAATTTAGGTATCCGATGTCAAATAGTATGCAAGTGTATTTTTCTTTTAATAAGAGATTTGATTTCATAGAGATCGGTAATTTTTTTGAAGCTTTGAATAATATCCTCGATGGCATTGATAGTAAGCTGAATGATATGTAAATGATATGTATGAGATAGAAGCAGAAGATTATTCGGAAATGATGTCATGCATGGATTATTATTGATTTCGGATTAACAAATATATACAGTATGTAATTAGACGGAGCAGGAAATCTGAAAAAAGGTCTCCTGCTTTTTTTCTGCCCAAAATGAGGTGGTAAAATGCCACCCCATCCACCAATTACCGAAAGGAGGGACACGAAATGCCCTGTCCACACAACGAAATCACGATTGTTCAGCGCAGCCAGCGACAGTCTGCGGTTGCCGCCGCTGCTTACCAGAGTGGCGAAAAACTATTCTGTGAATATGACCAGTAAGTGAAGCACTACCCGGAAAAGCGTGGTATCGTCTACAATGAAATCCTGCTCCCGGCAAATGCCCCACGGTCGTATGCAGACCGCAATACTTTATGGAACGCCGCCGAGGCGGTGGAAAAACAATGGAACTCCCAGCTTGCAAGGCGGTGGGTGCTTACCATCCCCAGAGAGATACCGCCCGACCAGTAAGCTGTCCTTGTCCGGGAGTTTTGTGAGCAGCAGTTTGTTTCAAAAGGCATGATCGTTGACTTTGCTATCCATGACCCCCATCCGCCGGGACACAACCCCCACGCCCATGTCCTGCTGACTATGAGGGTAATGGACGAACATGGAAAATGGCTTCCCAAGAGCCGCAAGGTTTATGACCTTGACGAGAATGGGGAACGGATTAAACTTCCGTCCGGCAGGTGGAAAAGCCACAAGGAGGATACGGTTGACTGGAACGACCAGAAGTATTGTGAAATCTGGCGGCATGAATGGGAGGTCATCCAAAATCGCTATCTGGAAGCCAATGACCGCCCGGAGCGTGTGGACTTGCGTTCCTATGCCAGACAGGGGCTTGATATTATCCCCACTGTCCATGAAGGGGCTGCTGTCCGGCAGATGGAAAAGCGTGGTATCCAGACGAATATCGGCAACCTGAACCGGGAAATCAGAGCCGCCAACCGCCTGATGAAGTCCATCCGGCAGCTTATCCAAAACCTCAAAGGCTGGATTACCGAGCTGGGCGAAAAACGGAAGGAGCTGCTTGCACAAAAAGCGGCGGAGGAAGCGACACTTCTTCCCAATCTGCTGATGAAGTATATGGAGATACGAAAGGAAGAACGGAAGGACTGGACAAGGGCTGGACAGAACCGGGGGACTTCACAGGACTTAAAGGCAGTCAGCGAAGCCCTGTCCTATCTCCGGCAAAAGGGGCTTTCCACTGTGGAGGACTTAGAAGCATTTCTGGAATCTTCCGAGAAATCAGCCGCAGATTACCGCAATCAGATGAAGCCAAAGGAAACCCGAAGCAAAGTGATTGACGGGATTCTTGCCAGCCGGACAGACTGCAAGGAATGTAAGCCTGTCTATGAGAAGTACCAGAAGAGACGGCGTGGAATCTTGGTGGCTAACTTGGTGGATAGCTTGGTGGGTGTCACCATCTAAGTTATCATGGGTTTGTATGCGAGAATGGAAAGAAGATGGAGCAACCCTTGGAGAATAAGTGATGAACAATGTTCTGGGGAATGGCTCTTTGATCAGTACAAGGTGTACGGAGGATTTCTAAGAGAAAATCAAATCGGAAATGCAGGATTGGCCTGGAGCACAGGAGACTGTGCAGGAAATCCTGAAAGGGGACGAGTAGAAAAAAGAGCGGCTGTATGAGCAGGAAGTGCAGAAGGAAGAAGAAAATAGACAGAGCAGTTGATGATGGAATGTCCGGTGCAGTGTGGGTGCAATGCTCATGTTGCATCGGTTTTTTTTGTAAAAATAATTTTTAATAAAGTTGATTCTTAACTGCTCTTAACTCAAATATTACATCTTAACTCAAAAAGAGTTATAACACAGAAAAAGAGTTAAGATTGCAGGTGATGACATGGAATATCTCGATAAAGTTCTGGGAGTCAAGGTTACCTATGAGGATGTAGAGTTTAAGCATTTGCCCAATTTTATAGCCACAAGATACCGTTTACAGATGGTGTCAATGAATGAACAGAAGATGATTTTTCTTTATCCTAAGACAGAACTGGAGCAGATTGAAGTACTGAAAAAACATATTGCTCGGATACAGAAAAATGAGAACTTGCCTGTTGTGCTGGTGCTAAAAGAACTTAGCTTTCGCCAGAAAGAATATTTGATTCGTGAGAAGATTCCATTTATTGTAGATGGAAAGCAAATTTATTTGCCCTTTATGGCAGTGTATTTGCAGGAACGGTGCAGCGCCGAAAAAAAGACAAGGGAAGAAATACTTCCATCGGCGCAGATGCTTCTACTGCATTTCATTTATGGAGGCGTACAGGAACTATCTACAAGTCAAGCTGCGAAAGACTTGGAACTGACGCCTACTTCTATATCAAGGGCATCAAGACAGCTTGAAGAAATGGGATTGCTGCATATCAGAAAAGTCGGTGTGCAGAGGATCATGCAATCTGAGGATTCTCCGAAAACACTGTTCCAAAAAGCAGGAGACAAGTTGCTGAATCCAATAAAACGAACGGTTTATATTCCGAAAGAATTGGTGGGAACAGAGCTGTTGGAAAGTGGATATTCGGCGTTGGCAGAGTATTCCATGCTGAACACACCGAATGTCAGATGTTATGCGGCAGAAAGAATCTCTCAATGGAAAGATGTTATGACCAATAGCTTGCAGAATTCGCAGGTGCAAGTGGCCGTAGAGATGTGGAGATACAATCCACGAAAATTGTCCACGCGAAATATTGTAGATGAGCTTTCGCTGGCATTGGCATTGAGAGAAGATGCAGATGAACGGGTTGAAGAAGCAGTAGAAGAAATGTTGAATGAACTGTGGAGGAAAATAGATGGTTACAGGAATTGATAGCTTTAAGGAATGGTTCAAGGGCAGTGAAGAACAAGGAGTTTATGCCGATATTCAAGAGTTTGTCCAGCGTATGAAAAATGAAAACGTGGATATTAAACAGTTGGGGCTGGTTGGCAGAACAAAGGAGAAGATTCTGGAAGAATTAAAAGCAATGTACGAGACACTTTAGTATAGATACTCAAACTTCGCACATAAATTTAATCTATGCACCTTGAAAATTCAATATCTGGCAGTTGTTCAGTTGTCAATGTTCAGCCTTTATGCAGCTTGCAGTCGTATTTTCATCATAGCAGGAAGTGCATCCATAAATGCATTCGTCAATTCATTGATTTTTTCGTCTGAAAGTTCAGTATTATCTGAAAGCATTGTTCTGAACATTTGGAGCAGCATTTGAAAAGCCTGTATCCATGTGATATCAGACATTTTGTCAGAAAAGTATAAAAAGAGCTCCCCAAGTGACCGGTTATCATTGGATTCCCGGCTTTCAAGTGACAGCATCATATATCGGGTGAAAACAACTGCGGTATGCGCAGTCATTGCATCATAGGACAGAGAATTGCATTCTCTGCTCAAGTTAAGATAGCTTTTCCATGCCATAGTGTGGGGACGATCATTCACATGGCGATTGACGGGAAATATGCCGGACACATTGTTATTTCCGACATCATGAAGCCTCACTCCAAGGAAGCCATCCAGGCATTAAAGTCGGTTGGGGTTCGCAAGACTGTGATGCTTACTGGTGACGCCAAGAAGGTGGCTGACAGTGTGGCCTCCGCTTTGGAGTTGGATGAGGTTTACAGTGAACTGCGTCCTGCTGACAAGGTGGAGAAAGTGGAGCAGTTGATTCAGAACAAACCAGAGAAAGAAAAACTGGCTTTTGTGGGAGATGGCATCAACGACGCCCCGGTGCTTCGCCGGGCAGACATCGGCATCGCCATGTGTGCCATGGGTTCTGACGCCGCCATTGAGGCTGCTGATGTGGTTCTAATGGATGATGACCCCTTGCAGATCTCCAAAGCAATTAAAATCTCCCGCAAGTGCCTTGGCATCGTTTATCAGAATATCGTGGTGGCCATCGGCGTAAAACTGGCCTGCCTCGTGCTGGTCGCTCTGGGCTTTGCCAATATGTGGCTGGCCGTGTTTGCAGATGTGGGCGTGATGATTATAGCCGTCCTCAACGCTATCCGGGCACTGTTTGTGAAAAATCTTTAAAGTTCAGAAATAAACGAAAACAGAAAGGGGGTCCTTGATGAATGATTCTTGGCCTCGTGAACCGCAAGAGATGACCATTGCACATAATAAAAAAGCGAATGATACAGTGGAAATATTCAGCCCGCTTTCCTATACGAATGTGAATGTGCTTCCATTTACTGAAGTGAGTGCCGGACGCATAGACGCAGGGCCGATAATCCGCAAGCCAATAGGCTGCGCGGGTTATCGGCCTTTTTTTCGTTTCTATGTAGCAGTTTTTAACATGCGAATTTTATTGTAGCTTTTCCGCACTTCGACATAAATCTATGTATTTCTGTGCATCTGCCTCGCTTTTGTTAGCAAAGAAATCCACTACGCATTTAGGAACTGTTTGAGACACTTTATCGTGAAAAACAATACCGTCAAGACTGATATTCATTTCTTCAGCAATTAACGCGACAGTTTCAAATCTTGGGTTGCTCTTGCAGTTTTCGATTTCAATGATGGTGCGGGAACACATATTAAGTCGATCTGCTAACTCGCGTTGAGTTATTTTTCCCTGCTCCCGTTTTTCCCGGAGTTTATGGGCAAAACCTTCAAGAAAGTTCATTAGAAATCACCCCTACTATATTGTAGAGTGAGTCATAATTCACATAAATATTGTATTTATGCTAGAAAGAATTTAACACAAAGTAACAATCCTGTGCATGTTACAGATATAATGCCGCATCGTATGCCTGGCGGACTGCAGTACGGATCAGTCCAGGCTGGTAGCAGTCACCGATTGGTGTGAAATCAATCACTGTATCACGGAGCGTTTCCACGGTATCTACGTTGGCTGCAATACCGGTTGCCACAATGACTTTATCAGCTTTCAGTTCGATGCGGTTGCCGTCTTTATCCTCGCAGATCATGCCGTCATCGGTGATCTCCACACATTTGGTGTTCAGCATGACATTGACATGATGTTTGTCGATGTTGGTTTGGAGGGCATCCAGTTGAATGGCTCCGGTTCCCGGGTAAGGGGTGTTCGGACCGGAAGCGAGAGCATCAGACATTTCAACGACAGTGGCTTTTTTGCCGGCAATTGCCAGTCCGATGGCACATTCTGCACCTGCAAATCCGCCGCCCAGTACCAGAACATTTTCTCCGATTTCCGGTTCGTCTCTGTAATAATCAACAATCTGAATGGCTTTTTCAATTCCTTTGATCGGAGGAAGAATCGGGTGGCCGCCCACAGCGGCAAAGACTACATCCGGCTGGAGCTGTTCAATCAGTTCCGGGGTAACTTCGGTATTCAGGCGTACATCTACGGCGCTCTTTCCAAGCTGATAGATCAGGTAATTCTTATATTTGCCGATCCGTTCTTTGAAGGACTCCTTTTCTACCACATTCAGCAGTCCACCCAGTTTGTCTTCCTTCTCGCAGAGGATGACGTCATGGCCACGCTTGGAGGCAATAATGGCGGCTTCCATACCGGCAGGACCGCCACCGGCGATCAGCAGACGCTGTTTTTCTGTCGGTAACGGCATGAATTTGTAATCGCTGTCCCGGCCAATCTGAGGATTGACGGAGCAGTGCATCGGCAGGTTGAAATATCCTCCGGTCATGCAGGCGAGGCAGCGCAGGCAGGGGCGGATATCTTTCAGTTTCCCGTGCATGGCTTTTTTCGGGAAATCCGGATCTGCGATCAGGGCACGTGTCATAACGACATAGTCGATCTTTCCCTCTTCCAGCCATTGCTCGACCAGAGTCGGATCGGTCACAGCACCTACGGTTCCGACCGGTATCTTAACCACTTTTTTGATCTCTACGGCAGCAGCAAGGTTGTGGCCTTCGTTGGTATCGAACCAGGATGGCAGCGAAAGGATGGTAGAATCATGGAAATGAAGGGAACCGCAGGAGACTTGGATCATATCGACTCCGTGGGCTTCCAGCATTTTGCAGAATTCGATGCTGTCTTCCAACTGATAACCGTCATACATTCCTTCTTTCCAGGAAATTCGGGCTTCAATGATGAAGTTCGGGCCACAGTATTCACGGATCTTGTCTACCACCATCATGGTGAAACGGGCGCGGTTTTCCAGACTGCCGCCAAATTCATCGGTACGGGTATTTAAGATCGGGGATAAGAACTGTGCCGGGAGCCAGCCGTGTCCGGCATGGAGCAGGACCGATTCAAATCCACAGTGTTTTGCACGGAGGGCTGCTTTTCCGTAGCTGTCCGCGATCTTTTCGATGATTTCCAGCGGCATGGCAGTGATTTTATGACGGCGGATTCCGTAACCGTCTTTTTGGTCAAATTCATCGATCATATCGCTAGGGCCGTAGTTGATCCGGTTTTCTTCGTGGAAATGCATACCACAGTGAATCAGTTCCATGGAAGCGTGAGCACCGTGTGCCTGAATGACACCTGCCATGTCATAAAATCCTGGCTCATTTTCTTTATCCCAGGCGCGAACCTTTGGATTCCAGGAAATGTCACCGGTTTCATCTACCTGCACATCACCCAGACATACCATGGCAGCTCCGCCCTGGGCTTTGCGGCGCAGGTAATCCAGATTCTTAATTACCAGATGACGGTTGTCCGTCAGTTCTTTTAATCCGGTAGGACCGGCAAAGATCCGGTTACGGAAGGTGGTTTTTTTGACTTTTAATGGGCTGAATAATAATGGAAAATATGGATTCATAGTGTTTTCTCCTTTCTACTGTTGAAGCATAAGTTCTATATCATTGGATTAGATAATGGTTTCGATTTACAACAGTTCTAAGACGTCATCGATGGTCGGCATGTCAGCCAGTTCTGTGGCATAGTGGACATACAGGATTTTCCGGTTTTCATCTACGAGAAACATAGCCGGGAGCTGCAGTTCATTGCCTTCATAATCTCCGTGGGTAAATCCGTACTGCTCGGCAAGGCCACCTTTGGTCTGGAGTTTGTCGGTCATGGTTCCGGCCAGTGCATCCAGAGAAGCAGCAGGACGGATCATCAAGGTTTTATAAAAGGTCTGATCTGAATCGCAGACAATCTCAAAAGGAAGGTCTGTGGGACTTATGGAATTTCGCAGGTGCTCTTTGTCACTTTGCATGACTACGAAAACCTGTGATCCTTTTTGGACAAATTCACGGTAGCGTTGCGCGATCAGCGTTACATCCAGCCGACAGACCGGGCAACCGATATAACGGAGCACCCAGAAAATGGTTTTTCCGTGCAGAACGTCTGAGACCTTGCGGTCTTCATGAAAAGCAGTTTTGATCGTGAGATCAGGAAAAAGCTCTCCGATATGGTATTTTTTTGATTCCATGTTTAAAATCCCCGTTTCTGATAGGCAGCAGCCAACCGGTCAAGTCCCTGTTTTAACAATGATCTGGAGCATCCGATATTCAGACGCATAAAGCCGGATCCGTCTCCGCCAAACCAGGCACCGACATCTAAGGCTATATTGCCTTCCTGCAGACAGAATTTCTGCAATTCTTCATCAGAAAGTCCGAGTTCACGGAAATCTAACCACAACAGATAGGTGGCATCCGGTTTCTGGCATTTGATCTTGGGCATATGTTCTTTCAGGTACTGATCCAGGAACAGATAATTGTCCCAGAGATAATCAATCAGTTGCTCTAAATATTCTTCACATTCCGGATCAGAATAAGCAGCCTGAAATGCGGTGGCTCCGAACAGATTAGCAATGTAAAGGACACGTTTCGCCGTTTCTTTTTCAAATGCTTTCAGTAAATTTTTATTTGGAATCAGGATCGCAGATAACTGCAGTCCTGCGATATTAAAGGTCTTGGATGGCGAAGTTGCGACAATACAGTTCTGTTCGATCTCTTTACTCAGAGCGGCTATGGAGTGGAAGGTGCAGTGGCGGTAGATTAAGTCAGAATGAATTTCATCCACTGCCAGGATCACATGGTGGCGGACGCAGATCTCACCCACACGGCGAAGTTCCTCTTCTGATAAAACACGGGAAACTGGATTTAAAGGATGGCAGAAAAGCAAGAGCTTGTTTTCTGGTTTCGCAGCCAGTTCTTCCAGTTCCTCAAAATTAATGGTCCATTTTTCCCCATCAAAGATCAGGTCATTGTTTACGACGGTTCGATCATTGTTTATTACGGAGTCCAGAAACGGATAATAGACCGGTGGCTGGATGATCACACCGTCGCCCGGTTCAGTAAATGCGGCGACAATTGCACTGAGCGCCGGAACGATTCCGTTGGTAAAGGTAACCCATTCCGGTTTGGCATCCCAGCCGTTTCGTTTCTTTTCCCAGGCAGCGATAAGAGCTTTGGAGTCATCCGAGACTTTGGAATAGCCGTAGATTGGATGAGCTGCCCGTTCCTGAACGGCTTTTACGATCGGTCGCGGACATGGAAAATCGGTATCTGCAATCCAGAACGGAAGCGCCTCGGGATTATCAGGATAATCAATAGAACGTCCATCCCATTTATAACTGAGAGTTCCGTTTCGATCGAGCATTTCATCAAAATTATATTTCATAGTACAGATTCCTTTCTATATAACTTTGCAAAGTGAAGCATATTAATTGTTAATGTGCTTAAATAATAGTTGATTTTTTTCGGAAAATCAATATAAGATTTTATCAAAAAATAAGCAAAGTTTTTGGTGATTATTTTTGCTACATCATTATAACCCCCAAAAATAAAACGCGGCAAATTTTGGTGTTGACAAACGGAAACGAATATATTACTATACAGACAAGCATATTAACTGTTAATTATCTAAACTATTAATTTCTGAGTTATCATTCCGCAATGGAATGAGAAAGGGTAAAATTATGAGCGAAAAAAAGACAAAAGAATTTTCAGTTAAAACGCTGTTGATCCTTGCCGGGTCGTATGTATCTTTCGGAATCGGAGCGGGATTCGCAACCGGAGCAGAACTGTTACAGTTCTGGGCATCTCATGGAGCATCAGCCATTTTCGGACTGATTATGTCCTCGGCGCTGATACTGTTGTGTATTGCAGTTGTTTCCAGAGACTGTAGAAAATATAAACTTGCAAATATGGAAATGATGTACAAACATTATTGTGGAAAATATATCGGAACTGCGATTCAGTGGTTTAATACGCTGACCTTTTTCCTGATGGTCGGAAGTATGATCGCCGGAGGAGCAGCTTCTTTACATCAGGCTTTTAATCTCCCGGTATTTGCGGGAACGGTCATCATGTTGGCGGCTGTGCTTGGAACCAGTATGCTGGGTATGAAGAGACTGACAGATATTCTGGGAAATATTGCACCGATCATTATGCTTGCCGTTGTGATCATCTGTATCTACAGCTACATTAATGGAACCGACGCATTTACAGTAGGTGACCAATTGATCCGTGCAAAGAGCGGATTGTCCATGTCCGGGAACCTGTTCTTCAGTGCGATTTTGAATTTCACATATGTGGTACTGAATATGAGTGCTTACAGCGCGAATGTATCTACAAGAGCAGAACATCAGAAAGAGCTGGTATGGGGAAATGTACTTGGCCAAGGCGTGACAGTACTGTCCCAGATCTTTATCTTTATCGCATTTATATTAAATGCTTCGATTGTTGCGGGAGCAGACATTCCGCTTCTGATGCTGGCACAGAGACTGGGAACCGCATTCTATGCATTTTACGGAATCATCGTAGTGCTGGCAACTTATACGACGGCAACCGGAATGGCATGGGTGGCTGCATCTAATATTCAGCCGGAATCTAGCAAATGGTATAAACTGACGGTTGCAGCGGTATGTATCGGAGCTTTTGTATTTTCAAACTTCGGATCTTTCGGAGTTTTAATGAACTTTGTAATGAAATTTGTATCTTATCTGGGTGTCGTATTTTCTGTTTGCGTGATCGTGTCCAAGATTTACCGTGCAATCAAAGAGTCCAAAGAAAGTGCGGCAAATCAGGAATAAGTCTGGTATAATAAGTTCAATGGCAGGAAGAGAAAGATTGCGACACCGTCAGAAATGACCGGGAAAATCAGAAATGAAATTGGATTCAGAAAAATCAGCAGAATAAGTAGGAGAACTGAAATGTGGAATCAGTGTGAAACATATGGAGAATTGCTCCAGAGCTTTGATGAAGGATATGAATTGTGCTATCAGTATGATTCCATGCCACACCAATATGGAAAGGAAATTCTGTATCAGTCGGAGATGCATTTCCTTCAGGCAGTCGGAGATAACCCATCGGTAACCATCACAGTGATTGCCCAGCAGTTGGGAAAAACCAAGAGTGCATGTTCACAGATGGTGCGCAAGCTGGTAAAGAAAGAACTTCTGATCCAGGAGCGAAATGAAAAAAATAACCGGGAATATTATCTCAACCTGACGAAGCGCGGAAGGGAAATTTACGAAGCACATAAAGAATTTGATGAAAAATGTATGCAGAGAACTTACGAAAGTCTGACAGATTTTACAGAGGAAGAGCTTCGGAATTATATCTCCGTCCAGAAAGCACTGAATCAGGTGTTTCAGAAGGATGTGGATGAGAACGGAGTCCTGGAAGTCGCCGGAAAAAAGAAGAAAAAATAAGAGCGAAACAAGAGGCAGCATCGGTCGAAAAAACCGGTGCTGTTTTTTCCAGGCATACAACAAAAAGGTTCAGTGCCCCTTTTTAGTTCATGACAATAGAATGTTCTCGGAACGTGTATTCTATTGTTTGGTGAAAGAACATTGAAACCGCGTCAGGACCGCCTCATATATAGAAGAGATCCTGCGAAAGTGGGAACAATCCGTGAAAGGGAATTCTGAATTTATAAAGAATTGTTGAAAAATCAGACGATACGGAGTACGGAAAGGTTGGCTTCTGCAAGGGCTGTCTTGCCTGCCTGAAGTTGGGGCACTGCGTCATCCAGGACGATGCCGTGGAAATTGCCGCCAAAAGGTGTTCCCAAAAAGCGACAAGGTGGATCACAAGAAAGTAACCTTTCACAACCGCTACGGCATCACATTGGCGGCGGATTCTGAGCAGGCACGCTTTGAAAAGCGAAAAGCGCTGAACACGCAGCGCACAGAAGATTGTGCAGGAAATCCTGAAAGAGGACGAACAGAAGAAAGAGCAGCTGCATGAGCGGAAGTGCAGCAGGAAGAAGAAAATAGACAGAGCAGTTGATGATGGAATGTCCGGAGATTTATCTTGCTCACTAACTAAGTTTTTTTGACTAAGTTGGTAATTTGCATTTTTCAAGATGACCCTGAAATCTGTTGCTGTTGAGGAAATTTCAGGATTATATACCGCTATATATCCAGGCAACTTTTCGATTTCCCCGTCGATTTTGCGTAGGCCACTTCCAAGGCGCTCCATGTATTTCATGTGGTGGAACAGGTCAGCAATCACAAGGCTTTCGCTGTGTTGAACGGATACTTCGTAGTGTCAAAAACAATTTGGAAAATAAAAACGAAAAAACTGTTTTTAGATGAGAACTACCTATGAAAATACTCCGCACACCGCACAAGGACTCCCATTATTCAAGCATCACAAGCCTCGTTGGGAAACCAACGGGGTATTTTTTTTTGCCCCAATCCAACTGCATAGGACACTAAAAAAGTCAAAATCAAGTGGAAGAATACAAAAATATTGAAAAAATAGAATTTCAGGACAAATATAGTATTGCTGAAAATCCAGGTATAAAATTCACAAAGTATCTTGTAGATTTGAAAGCTACCCAGGCTTTTACAAAGGATAAGGAAAAATCCGATAAGATAAATAAATGGTTTCATGCATTCGAGGATATTTTAAAGAAAGTTTTTGAAGATAAAAATCTCCAGTTACATTTCAATGATGAAACATTTCAGTTTTCTATCTATGCGACAGATAGAGAGCCTTTTGATTTTAATACAATGTCCAGTGGTTATGCAGCAATTTTTGAGATTATTAATGATCTGATTATAAGAATGGAGGCAAAGTCATGATTGCGGACAGAATTTGATATGGAAGGTGTCGTTCTAGTAGATGAAATTGAGACCCATCTGCATTTAGAGCTGCAGAAAAAGATACTTCCTATTCTAACAACTCTTTTTCCTAATATTCAATTTATTATTACAACACATGCTCCATTTATTTTAAGTTCCTTAGATAATACGGTTATTTATGATTTACAGAGCAGAACTTTGGTAGAAAATGGTTTGGAAAATTTACCCTATGAAGGAATTGTGGAAGGATATTTTAAGGCTGATACATTATCAGCAGAGTTAAGAGGAAAATTTGAGAGATATAAAGATTTAGTTGCTAAGGAAAAGTTATCAGATAAAGAATATGAAGAAATCGATAAACTGGAATTCTATTTAGATGAAATCCCGGATTATCTTGCAAAAGAATTGACATCAGAATATAGCCGATTGAAATTAGAATTTTCAAATAGGGGGTAAGGTCAGTGATTAAGATAGAGAGAAATCCTGTTCCGCCTCCATTGTTGGCTATTGAAGAACAAAAGACGAAAGGGATTTATAATAAGCCAGATGTCATACAGAGATTAAAAGAAGATTCACATGATAAGTGTTATATTTGTGAATTGGGAGGGTTATCAGATCCGGAAGTAGAACATTTAAAGCCCCATCATGGACGGACAATCCCAGAGAGAATTTTTGATTGGAATAATTTATTTTATGTGTGTCCTCACTGTAACAAGATTAAAAAAGAATCAAAATATGACGATAAAATCATAGATTGTTGTAAAGAAGATCCAGAAAAGATGTTAGAGCAGTGCTATGAAGAGGGACATGTAAATGTACATAATATTGTGGATGAAGAGCGGGCGATTATGACTGCAGATCTTATACAGGAATGTTTTGAAAAACGCAATACAGGGATTTGGGAAGCAGCTTGTCAACACAGAATTGATCGCTTGGCAGAAGAGATGAATATTCTATATAAAACATTGGAAAAGCATAAGAGAAATCCAGAATTATTGAGGTATAAAAGAAGTTTAAGATCTACATTAAGTAGAAATAGTATATTTGCGGCTTTTAAAAGAAATTATGTGAGAAAACATATTTCAGATTATCCGGATTTAGAGGAATTCTTAGTGTAATTTGAGGTGTTCTGAGGAGTAATGAGAAGCCATGTATTTGTAACGTGTTTGCAAATACCACATTCCAGAAATCTAGTAAAATTAAGTCTTCAGTAAAATCAAGACTCCCCAGTTACCTAAATGTTAATTTCAGTTCTCCAAGATATAATTTCTTGTCTCGGGACAATTTAATACGAGTTACGACTCCTCAGGACTTTGATTCTGGGGAGTTTTTTCGTTGTGGCAGTTGACAAAATTTTTTATAAGCAGGAAGAATGATATGGGGAGCTAACAGAAGAATCTGTTCGAACTGTGGTAGAAAAATGAAATAGCGGTTTACTGGAAAAGGGATGGAGACTTTTTTGAAAGAACATCAAACAAGGTTTTTGCACTGGAAAGGAAAACGAACGGCAATAAGTCTCTGCCATAAGATGCAAAATTAAAGAAATCCAATAGATTTTCTTATAGGTTAACGAAAGATAACATTGCGAGATTAAAATCTGAAAGATACTGTATGGTTGCTCAATTAACGGAGTGTGCAGGAGTTGGTTTTGGAAAGATATATCGTATAAGAGATAGAACCGTAGAGAAAATAAAACATGGAATGAAAAGAATCTTGGAATGATGCGTGTTTGAAAAAGAATTTGCGGTTTTGCAAATGATTAAAGAGGCAAGATATTTATTTAGTCTGTATTCAACAGGTCTTATGATTATTTAAATATGAAATCCTTGTAATGGTAATATGTAGTAGAGTATAATGCTAGAAAGCGGTTATGTGAAAAGAGGAAGTTTACTATTTTGATAAATGAGAAGGATGTAAATAAAATGGAATTTGATTTCGGAAATGCGAATGAACAGCAAAAGGAAGCGATTAGAACGATGGAAGGTCCACTTCTTGTTATAGCTGGTCCAGGTACAGGTAAAACATTTACATTAGTAAAACGGATAGCATACATGATAACTGTTGCCAATGTCAAGCCGGAAGAAATAATGGTGGCTACATTTACCGAAAAGGCGGCTAAGGAGCTTGTAACGAGGCTCACAAATGAATTATGTGAGATAGGCAGAAATATCAATTTAAACGAAATGTACGTTGGAACATTTCACTCTATTTGTCTGCGTATAATAAAAGAAAATTTGGAATATACACGATTCAAAAAAAATTATAGGGTGTTAGATCAGTTTGAACAAATATATACGATATTTCAGCATATAGATCGTTTTTATAGATTGCCTCATTATGATGATTTATTTGCAAACAATAAAAGGGCATGGTTACAGGCAAAAGAAATAGCAATGTATGCTAGTAAATTATTAGAAGAAGGAGTTGATATTGGTGCGATGCTCCAAGATAAAGATTTGAAGATAGTAGCTATTGCAAATATTTTAAAGGAGTATACATCTATTCTTTATGAAGAAAATCTCATGGATTTTACAAGTATTCAAACAAGTGCATATCAATTGCTAAAAGAAAATAGTGAGATTTTAGAGAAAGTTAAAAGAAAAGTTAAATACATAATGGTAGATGAATATCAAGATAGTAATTCTATACAGGAAAAATTGATTTTTCTTTTAGAGGAAAAGAATATTTGTGTTGTTGGAGATGATGATCAAGCGCTATACCGATTTCGTGGGGCTACTATTAGAAATATTCTAGAATTCCCAAATTATTTTAAAAAAAACGAATGCAAGAAAATAACTCTTGAGATTAATTATCGTTCGGAAAAGCAAATTATTGATTTTTATAATGGATGGATGCGTAATACAGAAGGTTTTTCATGGAAGAAAAAATTTCGATTTGAAAAAGAAATTTCGCCTGGAAAAAAGAAATATTCTACTGATGCTACAGTAGTTAAATGCATTGGGATTGAAGATGAGAAAGATTGGTACGATAATGTTTATAAGTTTATAAGTGAACTGAAAAGAAGCGGTGCTATAAAGAATTATAATCAGATTGCATTTCTTTGCAGGTCAGTTAGAAATTCGGAGGTAGTTAAACTTATTCGATATCTGGAAGAAAAAGATATTCCCGTCTATTCACCACGTTCACAATTGTTTTTTGAGAGAACAGAAATTAAGGAATTGCTAGGAATGTTAATTATGTGCTTTCCAGATTACTATTCACGTTTTAAGATGGATACTATTGTAATTGAGAGTGATCCATATATAGAACTTTATAAAT
Source organism: Lachnoclostridium sp. Marseille-P6806 (assembly GCF_964238185.1). Classification (NCBI taxonomy): domain Bacteria; kingdom Bacillati; phylum Bacillota; class Clostridia; order Lachnospirales; family Lachnospiraceae; genus Lachnoclostridium; species Lachnoclostridium sp. Marseille-P6806. Next base: position 44,401 of record NZ_CAXSLG010000003.1, on the reverse strand, counting down.
ATTATAAAAAGTGTATTGAATCAGCGAAAAAAATTTTATATAAGAATGCAGAAATGAAAGCTTGGCATGAGAATATTCAAAAGAGGCATAGTAGTTTGTCAGAGAATACAAATTATGGATTTTGTGGTCTTTTATATCAACTATTGCAGTTTGAACCGTTTAAATCCTATATGAATGTAAATATTGGAACGGATACGAGCAAAGAACGTGTTGTACGAAATATATCCATTTTGTCTGCGATATTAGGTAAATTTGAGTTTTTGCATTTTGTTGATGTATTTACAGTAAATAATATTATTGATGTCTCAGAACGTTTTTTTAATAAGTATTTGAAAATACTGCTAGAAGAAGGTGTTACCGAGTACGAAGATAATTTAGAATATGCACCAAGAGGATGCGTGTCTTTTATGACGATTCATCAGTCAAAAGGAATGGAATTTCCAGTTGTTATGGTAGATTCTCTTTATGAAAAGCCGACAGGAAATAATGAAGGGGTTCTTAGCATAATAGAGAAGAAATATTTAAAAAAAAGGGATATATTCGAAAATAATAATGATATTAAGTATTTTGATTTTTGGAGATTGTATTATACAGCCTTTTCGAGAGCTCAAAATTTATTAGTTCTTACATGTACAGAATGTTATACGTCTGCAGGAAAGCTAAAGACACCAAGTAGATCTTTTGAAAAAATGTATATCAAACTTAAAAATTATGACGAGGTGGATTTTTCAAATTTTGCTTTTGAAGAGGTTAAATCAGCAAATTTAAAACGTACTTTTTCATTTACTTCACATGTTGAACTTTATGAAAACTGCTCTCTTCAGTATAAATTTTTTAAAGAATTGGGGTTTACAAAAGTTCGTGTAGGAACAGCATTGTTTGGAAGTTTAATACATGAAACACTGAAAGATATAAATCGAGCAGCTATGAGGCATGAAGAAGCGATGCTTACACCTTTAAAATTGCGCCAATGGATTGAAAGAAATTATATAACTCTGTCAAATCATGAACATGCGTATTTGGGGAAGAAACAAATTGATGCTGCATATAATCAGATTCAAGCATATGTAAATCGCATAAATAATGGGAAATTAGTTTATGGTACAAAGGGAAGCTTTTGGAATTATATACAGGATACAGAGGTGGATGTTAGTATAATAAGACCCAATAATTATATTCTAAAAGGGACTGTGGATTTAATATGTGGTGATGGTGATTCCTTAGAAATTTATGATTTTAAGTCTGAGAGTAAACCGGATTTAGAGAAAAATATTAGAATGATCAATAGATATAAGCGTCAACTGGAGGTTTATTCATATTTACTGGAAGAACGCACTGGAAAACATGTTAGTAAGATGCATTTGTACTATACAGGGGAAGAGAAGGGGGATCCTATAGTAACTTTTGAAAAATCTAATGAATCTATTAATGATACAATAAAAGAATTCGATGAAGTGGTCGAAAAAATTCAAAAGCATGAATTCATTACAAAAGCAAATGATAAAAAATTATGTGAAAATTGTGATATGAGATATTTGTGTGGAAAATTAATGAAAAAATAAAAACAGAAATTAATAGCAAGAGAAATAATTTTTTCAAAAAGAGACTAGATTTTTATTTGAAATTTTTGAAAATAGAAATTAAACACATTAGTGGGAATTAGTTACAGAATATGTAATAGGTAACACTATATCTCCGGCGGTGGCTGTTGAATATTACGTTATATTACCTGATAAATGTGGATTTATCAACTCAGTAAAAGATGTATTTATTTAGATACTTTTCTTTTTTCTGTACAGAATTTTATACTAGGAAACTGTCTCAATATAGTGTATAATGAAAAGATAGCAAAGCAAAGGCGAGGAGCGGAGGGAAGAGAATGACGATATACAGCAGCCAGCGTCCGGCAACGGCTGAAGAAGTTTATCAGGATATCTGTGACCGGATTACTAATCTTCAGCTGAAGCCAGGGCAGAAGATCAGTGAAAATCAGATGAGTGAGGAATATGGAGTTTCCCGTTCCGTGATTCGGACGGTGTTCACGCGTCTGAGCCAGCGAAAGCTGATTGAGGTGTATCCGCAGCGAGGAACGTATGTCAGCAAAATCGATCTTGATTTTATTGCGGATTTGCTGCTTTTGAGAACAGCGATTGAAAAAGAGGTCTTGTATGAGATCTTTGAAACTATGGATGAGAGCCAGAGGCAGGGGTTGATGGCAGATCTGAGGAAAAATCTGGATAAGCAGAAGGAGTTCTACAATTCCAGCGGTTATGATTCGGATTTTAAAACTCTGGATTCAGAGTTTCACAAGATGCTGGTAGACAGTGTGCATAGACACAATTTGATGGAGCTGATGGCAGAGCATATGATTCACATTGCCAGATGGAGGAATTTTGATGTTACCTTTGCACATCGGGTTCCAGAATTGATAGAGGAGCATGAGGCGATTTATCAGGCGATTGAAGTGAACAGAGGCGGGAGAGCCATGAAAGCTATGTCAGCTCATCTGGAGACGATTTCCAAGATTTCTGAAACAGCCAGAGCGGAGTATCCGGAGTATTTTTTATAGAGATTGTGCATTCTGCTTAATTTCTAAAAAAAATATAAAATACCTATTTACATTTCAGCTAATATTTGATAATATATTATCAGTAAGAGTGATTGTTCATGTTTCGATGGTAAATATGAACAATTTTTTCAGAGCACATTGTATACTAGAATTCAAGAGTACAATGTGTTAAAATTTTTTCGAAAACTTGTATACTAGTATGTAAAATAAAAGAATGTAGTTGTAGATATATGCTAGGATGCAAGATATTATTTTTTCTTCGAATTGTTAAAAAATAGACAAAGAGGTTGAAGCTATGTACACACTTGGAATTGATATTGGATCCACCACTTCAAAATGTATTATTTTGAAGGATGGAACGGAAATTGCAGGAAAATCCATTGTTGTGGCAGGGACAGGAACAGATGGCCCTCATTTGGCGCTGGAAGAGGTGCTGAAGGACGCAGGGCTGACCAGAGATGATATTGCCTGTACTATTGCCACCGGATACGGCAGAAAATTATTTGAGGAGGCGGAAGGCGAGGTCAGCGAGTTAAGCTGCCATGCCAGAGGCGTCCATTTCGTTTTTCCGGATGTTCACACGGTGATTGATATCGGAGGACAGGATGCCAAGGTGCTTTCTCTGAATGAAAAAGGCCGTATGATGAATTTTGTTATGAATGACAAGTGTGCGGCAGGAACAGGAAGGTTTCTGGATGTTATGGCAAACATCCTGAAGCTGGATATTTCGCAGCTGGAGGTAGAGGCGGCCAAATCAGAGAATCCGGCCAGTATTTCCAGTACCTGTACGGTGTTTGCTGAGTCAGAGGTGATTTCTCAGCTGGCGGCAGGAACAAATCTTCCGGATCTGGTGGCAGGCATTTGCCAGTCCGTAGCAACAAGAGTGGCTTCCCTGGTCAGAAGAGCAGGAGTCAGAGAAAAGGTATGCATGAGCGGCGGCGTAGCCAGAAATGCCGGCGTGAGAAATGCTATGGCGAAGGAGCTTGGGGTTGAGATTGCATACAATGACATGGCCCAACTCATGGGTGCGCTGGGAGCTTCCCTGTACGCTTATGATAAAATAAAGAGTGGCGAAAACACTGCTCAATAAAAGGAATGAAACATAAAGGAGGTTTTCATTATGGGTGAAGAAGTAAAGAAAAGCAGACCTGCACCAGATCCGAATTCAGCGAAATTCAAACTGGGACAGATTGCAGCGAAGGCTTACAGCGACGCCATAGAGGCAAAGGCCAGAGGCGAAATGGTAGGTTGGTGCGCCAGTAACTTCCCGGTAGAGATTCCGGAAACACTGGGACTGTATGTCTGCTATCCGGAGAACCAGGCAGCAGCAATTGCAGCCAGAGGCGGCGGCGAGAGAATGTGTAATATCAGTGAAGGCGAGGGCTATTCCAATGATATCTGCGCATATGCAAGAACTTCTCTTGCATACATGAAGGTAAAGGATGCTCCGGAACAGAACATGCCTCTTCCTGATTTCGTTCTGTGCTGCAACAACATCTGTAACTGTATGATTAAATGGTATGAGAATATTTCTAAGGAACTGAATATTCCCATGATTATGATTGATATTCCGTTTAATCCGGATTATGAAGTATCTGATGCAGAGGTTGAGTACATAAAGGCTCAGTTCTGGGATGCGATTCACCAGCTGGAGGAGTACACCGGAAAGAAATGGAGCGATGAGCGCTTCAAAGAGGTTATGGAGATTTCCGGACGTTCCAGCCGTGCATGGCTGGAGGCAACAGAGCAGGCAAAATATACACCGTCTCCGTTCAATGGCTTCGACCTGTTAAACCACATGGCAGTTATGGTTACTGCCCGCGGTAAGAAAGAAGCTGCTGACGCAATGGAAACCCTGTTAAAGGAATACAAAGAGAATCATGAAAAAGGAACCTCCACATTCCGCGCAGAGGAAAAATACCGCATCATGTTTGAAGGTATTGCCTGCTGGCCGTGGCTGAGAGTAACCTCCACCGGTTTAAAGAGCAGAGGCATTAACATGGTAACCACCATTTATGCAGATGCATTCGGATTTATCTATGATGACTTTGACGGAATGTGCCGGGCTTACGCAAACGTACCGAATGCCATGAACCTGGAACACGCAAGAGATAAACGAATCAAGCTTTGTAAGGATAACCATGTAGAGGGACTTCTGGTTCATACCAACCGTTCCTGTAAGCTGTGGTCCGGATTTATGCCGGAGATGAGCAGACAGATTGGTGAGGCCTGCGATATTCCGGTAGCTTCCTTCGACGGCGATCAGGCAGACCCGAGAAACTTCTCCGAGGCTCAGTATGATACCCGCGTTCAGGGCCTGATGGAAATTATGGAAGCAAACAAAGGAGGTAATTAAAATGGCAGTAAAGGAATTATTTGCGCAGCTTCATGAGGTTGCCGCAGCTCCGAAAAAGCAGCTGGAAAAATATCTGGCTGAGGGCAAAAAGGTTGTAGCTGTTGCTCCCGTTTACACTCCTCAGGAAATTATTCATTCTATGGGAATGGTTCCCATGGGCGTATGGGGCGCCGACATGGAACTGAATGAGTCCAAGAAGTATTATCCGGCTTTCATCTGCTCCATTATGCAGTCTATTCTGGAGCTGGGACTGAAGGGCGAGTATGACGGAGTTTCCGCCATCATCATTCCTTCTCTGTGCGACTCCTTAAAGACCCTGGGACAGAACTGGAAATATGCAGTAAAGGATATTCCGTTTATTCCCATGACTTATCCGCAGAACCGGAAACCGGCTTACGGCGTAAAGTTTACAAGAGACGGTTATATAAGAGTTATCCGTGATTTAGAGGCAGCAACCGGCGCTCATTTTTCTGAATTTGCACTGGCTGAGTCTAACCGGATTTACAACGAGCACAATGCAGTTATGAGAGAGTTTGCAGAGCTTGCTTCAGAGGCAGAGATTACTGCTGCTGAGAGAAGCGATGTATTCAAGAGTGCATGGTTTATGCTTCCGGAAGAGCATACGGCTGTTGTTAAGCAGATTAATGAGGAACTGAAGAAGGGGCCGAAGGCAGAGGGCAAGGTTCGTGTTCTGGTAAGCGGAATTCTTGCAGATTCTCCGAACCTGTTAAAGATTTTTGATGACAACGGCATTAAGGTTGTTTTTGATGATGTGGCTCATGAATCCAGACAGTACAAGACCGATATTCCGGAGATGGATAATCCGATTGATGCACTGGCTCAGAAATTTGCAGATATGGACAACTGCACACTGCTTTATGATAAGGATAAAAAGCGTGTGGACTACATTGTAGAGCAGGCAAAGAAACACGATGCCAAGGGTGTGATTGTTCTGATGACCAAATTCTGTGATCCGGAAGAGTTTGACTATGTTCCGATTAAGAGAGCATGTGATGCAGCCGGTCTCATGAACCTGAATATTGAAGTTGACCGTCAGATGGTAAACTACGAGCAGGCCAATACGATGATTCAGGCGTTTAAGGAAATGTTCTGATTGTCTTCAAAAATAAAAAATGTTTGGTTGAGTACTGGATAAAAGAAAAGCCGGTTATAGATAAGATGCAGAAATATAACGACTAGTGCATATCATCTGTAGCCAGCTCTTCTTTCTATAAAAGAGATATACTCAATGCACAGAAAAGAAAAAGAGGAACTAATTATGATTAGTAAAGATAAAATGTCGGTTACAGTTGGTGTAGCTTTTGTATGGTTTACTACACAGTTCGGAGGTGGTTTTGCATCAGGTAACCAGTTAAGACAGTACTTTGTACAGTTTGGCGTATGGGCATTTGCAACCTGTATTTTAGCACAGTTTATTGGCGCTTTTTATCAGTGGTACGGACTGCGCTATGCAAAGAAGCACAACGTATATGACTACAGAAGCTTTAATAACAGCTTTTACGGCAAATATTCGCCGATTTTTTCCAATCTGTATGAGCTGGTGTATATTGTAACGATCTGTGTTGCTCCGGCAGCTGCCTTTGCAACCGGTGTAAGTACTATGGAAAGTGCATTCGGCATTAACCATTGGGTAGGAACTGCTTTTGTAGGCGTGTTTATCTTCATAGTTGCCGTTTACGGTACCAACGTTGTACGTAAGGTGGCATCCACTCTTTCGGTTCTGATTGTTGCAGGATTGCTTATTGTATATATCCCCAACATTATTGCTCAGTGGGGCGATATTTCTGCAAATATTGCAGCAAGTGCAGCAAATCCAGCTCCTGCAGGAAAGGCTTTATGGACCAGCATCGTGTATGCTGCATTCCAGCTTGCTGCTATTGGACTGCTGTTCCAGCATGCAAAGCCTTTTGAAAGTCCAGATGATGCAAAGACTTCTATGGTTTATGGATTCTTCGTAAATAGCATTACCTGTCTGATGGCAGTTCTTGGTCTGATGGCAATTACCAATGATCCGAACTTTGCAACTGAGAGTATTCCGCTGCTGATTCTGGTAAACAGAGGCGTTGCACCGTCTATATTAAGACCGATTATCTCTATCTTGATCGTTCTTGGTTCTGTTTCTACAGCAGTAAATATGATTGCAGGTATGTCTAATCGTGTATGTACTTCTCTGGATAAGAACTTTGATCCGACTGCAAAACCAGGAAAAAACGTTATTATTGTTACCCTGGTATGTACTATTTTAGCATTCCTGATTGCTCAGCTCGGTCTGAACAAGATCGTAGCAGTTGGTTATGCTTATCTTGGGTACCTGACGATTCCGGTTATTATGATTCCATATGTAGTACATATGATTGCTACAAAGTTTGATACAAAATAAAACAAATGGTATAGGGTATAGTAAAAAGGAGTTGGAGTATGGAAATATTATTTGTCATCCTAAGTTTAGTGTTACTTATATTTTTATGCTTTAAAGGGGTTCCGATTTTCTTTTCAGCCATGATTTCTGGTATATTCTTGCTACTTACAGCAGGAATGAATCCGGTAGAGCAAATGACAACTACTTATGTTAATGGATTAGCTGGATACTTTGGAAAGTTTTTCTTTATCTTTGTACTGGGTTCATTATTTGGAAAGCTAACCGATATTAGTGGGGCTGCTGATGCCATCGCGAAGACAATTATAGATAAGTTGGGGGATAAATTTATCATTCCGTCTATCGTTATTGCAGGTGCAGTGTTAACATACGGTGGTGTTTCTGTTTTCGTTTGTATGTTTACATTATATCCTCTTATGGTTTCCCTGTTTAAGAGAGGAGATATTTCCAGAACTTTAATTCCAGCAGTTTATTTTGCAGGAGCAGGAACCTTTACGGGAATGATGCCAGGATCTCCACAGATTCAGAACTTGATGCCAGGACAGATTCTTGGTACCCCAGCAACAGCAGCAATGCTTCCGGGTATGCTTGCAGCTGCTTTTGAAGCAGTCCTCGTTTTTGTATTCATTATTTGGTATACAAATCGAAGCAAGAAAAAAGGTATGCATTTTGAAATGACGGAAAAGGATAGAGCAATGCTGGAACTGAAGGCAAGTAAGGAATTGCCAGGATTTTTTATTGCATTACTCCCGATGCTGATTCTTCTGGTTGCATTGAATGTTCTTAAGTTAAGTGCAGAGTTAGCATTGTTTGTAGGTTTTATTTCTGGATTAATTTGCTACAGTAAATTTATTCCGTGGAAAGATATTTGGAAACACCTGAGTGATGGTACAAAGGATGGAACTGGCTCTTTGTTCAATACATCTGCAGTAGTTGGTTTTGGATCTTTGGTACAGGCAACTCCGGCATTTGCAACATTGATTTCTTCTGTTACCAACATTGGCGGAAGCCCATTAATCGCATCTGGATTAGCTGTTACCATGTTAGCTGGTGTTTGCGGTTCTGGTTCAGGCGGATTGGGAATTGCGTTACCTATTATAAAAGATTATTTTGTACCGATGGGAGTGAATGTAGAAGCTCTTCACAGAGTATCTGCACTGGCAAGTTTAGGACTGGATTCTCTTCCTCATAATGGATTGGTAGTTTCTGTTCTTAATGTAACAGAAAATAACCATAAGCAGTCTTATTTCCCGATTTTTGTTACTACATGTGTAATTCCGTTATTAACATTAGTCTTTTTAATTGCTTTATTCTATGCATTTGGAATGGCATAAAATTTGTGGAGAAAGGAGGACATAATATGTTTATAGATTTTCCGGAAATACATACTCCTATTCAAGGAATAGATTTGGTTCCTATCCCTAATATGGTGACAATTAGACAAAGCTATGATCCTACAAAAATAGAAGACATTAAAGGACATATGCAGAAAGAACTCGAGGAGGTCGAAAATAAAGAATCTTATAAAGGAAAGAGAATTTGTTTAACAGCTGGAAGTCGAGGAATTCCTGATTTAGATTTGATGTTAAGAACGATTTGTGATACACTGAAATCATGGGGAGCAGATCCATTTATCATTCCGTCGATGGGAAGCCATGGTGGTGCTACTGCTGAGGGACAGCTGGAAATGTTGGCTGGATATAATATTACAGAAGAAACGATGGGTGTCCCGATTTTATCTTCTATGGAAGTAATTCAATATGGTGAATTAAATGGAATTCCACTGTATTGTGATAAGTATGCTTACGAATCGGATGGTATTGTTATTTTTAACAAAGTGAAACCACATACAGATTTCAGAGGTCCACATGAAAGTGGTCTGGCAAAGATGATTGCTATCGGAATTGCAAAGCATAAAGGTGCATCAATGTTCCATAGTTTTGGCTTTCATCGCTTTACAGAGCTGATACCACCTGTTGCAGAAATATTTTTAAATAAATGTCCATTTGCATTCGGTGTAGGCGTAGTGCAAAATGCATATGATGATATTTGTAATATTGAGGTATGCAATCGGGATAATTTTATGGATGTCGATGCAAGGCTTTTAAAAATTGCAAAAGAAAAAATGGCTAAATTTAAGTTTGATGATATTGATGTTCTGATTATTGATGAGATAGGTAAGAATATCAGTGGAAATGGCCATGATCCAAACGTGACTGGCAGAAACATTACGCATACGTTTGGCGATACATTGAACTTAAAGAAATTGTTTATAAGAGGAATTACGCCAGAAGCACATCATAATGGATGTGGCCTTGGTTCTGCAGATGTAACGACAAGAAGATGCCTTAATTCTGTTGATTGGGAAGTTACCTGGACAAATGTATTAACCACAGGCTTGATGGATGCATGTCCAATCCCGCTATATGTGAATACAGATAAGGAAGCAGTTTTAATGTGCATTCGATGTTGCCACAATTTGGATTATAGTAAGGCAAGAGTGGTTCACATTAAGAATACGTTATGTTTAGATGAAATACAGGTTTCTGAGCCTCTTTATGAAGCAATAAAGGATATTGATGGAATATCCTATGTAGATGGTCCCAAACCAATGTATTTCGATGAAAATGGAATGATGGATTAATTACGGGGGCTCTTTTGAGCCCTCTGGATCTTACCAAAACTAGTATACAAGTATACGTTGATGCCTCAACGACAGGGGAGCAGATTATGAGTCTAGTTTCTAAAACAATCGGAACAATCCTGCGAGAGCGGGCCGAAAAAACTCCGGACTGTCCGGGAATCGGATATCGGGATTATCTGTATTCCTGGAAAGAAATGGATGAAATTTCTGATTTTCTGGCAGTCAGATATCTGGAACTGGGAATCAGAAAAGGAAGCCATGCAGCCATATGGAGCGTCAACAGCCCCAACTGGGTGTTTTGCTTTTTTGCCTTGCTGAAGATAGGTGCAGCGGCAGTGTTGGTCAACACCTGTTATAAGGAAAATGAGCTGGAGGGAATTTTACGGGATAATGATATAGAGTATCTGTTTCACGGATATGGCTGTAAAAGCACTGTATATGAAGATCTTCTAAAGAAGATTCCTGTAGAAACCCTTCCATACCTGAAAAAAATTGTTCCTCTGGAGGAGGATCCGGCAAATAAATGGTATCAGAGAGCCGGATTTCCTCTGGAACTCTCCGGTCGGGAAAAGAAGAAGCTTGACGAAAGAAAAGCTGAGGTAATGCCGGAGGATACGGCCTGTATTATGTTTACGTCAGGCACAACCAGCAGACCGAAAGGGGTAATGCTGTCTCATTTCAGCCTGGTGAATAACTCGGCAGAGATTGCCAGACAGATGCGCTGGAGTCAGAAGGACAAGCTGTGTATTTCCGTACCGTTGTTTCACTGCTTTGGAATAACAGCGGGAATTCTCTGCTGTATTCACAGCGGGGCTCAGGCTCATCTTCTGAAATACTATAAAACAATAGATGTACTGGAACAGGTGCAGAAGTACCGGTGTACAGTGCTCAATGGTGTCCCTACCATGTTTCTGGCAATTCTTCATAACCAGAACCGTCCACAGTATGATCTTTCTTCTCTGGAAAGCGGTATTATTGCAGGTTCTCCTGTGCTTCCGGTGGAATACGAGGAAATCTGCCGGGAACTGGGAATGAAGCATTTGCAGGTGTCCTATGGGCAGACAGAGGCTTCTCCCTGTATTGCAATTTCAGACTATGAAGATTCTCTGGAGTTAAAATCCCACACATCAGGGCGTCCGATTCCAGATATTGAGTTTGCGATACAGCAGTCCGATGCCACCCGGAATGAGTCGGTGGAGGGCTGCCGTAAAGATGTTTGTGGACGGTATGCGGGAATCTGCGGAGAGATTGTGGTCCGGGGATATAATGTGATGCAGGGCTATTATAAACGGCCGGAGGAAACAAAGGCGGCTGTGGATCCGGATGGATGGCTGCACACAGGGGATCTTGGTTATGTGGATGAGAATGGATGTCTTCATGTAACCGGAAGAATGAAAGAAATGATTATTCGAAGCGGGGAAAATATTTCTCCCGCAGAAATAGAAAACTGTATTATTGAAATGCCGGAAGTGGAAGAGGTAAAGGTAATCGGCATTCCTGCAAAGGTTCTGCAGGAAGAGATTGCAGCCTGTATTATTCCAAAGAACGGAGCTGTGATTGATGAGGAAAAGGTAAGGTCTTATGTAAAATCCCGCCTTTCTGATTACAAGGTTCCAAAGTACGTTCTGACATTTCAAAACTTTCCAATCAACGCCAGCGGAAAAGTCCTTTCCAGGGAACTTCGAGTTCAGGCAGGCGAAATGATAAACCTAAAACATTAAGGAGGAACAAGCATGTATTTTACAGAACAGCATGAGTTAGTGAGGAAATTGGCCAGAGAATTTGCTGAGACAGAGCTGACCAAGGAAATCCTTGACGAGGTAGAGGAATCCGAGGTATTCCCGGAAGAAATTCTAGACAAAATGGCAAAGGCCGGATTTTTTGGAATTAAGGTTCCGAAGGAGTATGGCGGCCAGGGCGCAGACGCACGCTCCTATGTAATCGTTATGGAAGAGATGGCAAGAGTCAGCGGTGTAGCAAGCATTTATGTTTCTTCTCCCAACTCCTTATCCGGCGGCCCGTTCCTGCTTTCTGGAACAGAAGAGCAGAAGGCAAAATATCTGACACCGGTTGTAAAGGGTGAAAAGAAAGTCTGCTTTGCACTGACAGAGCCGGGCGCCGGTTCCGATGCAGGCGGCATGACTACAACAGCAGTAAAGGATGGAGATTACTATATTTTAAATGGTCGTAAGACCTTTATTACCATGGCTCCTCTGGCAGACTGGGCAGTTGTTTATGCAAAAACCGATATGACCAAAGGAACCAGAGGAATTTCTGCTTTCGTAGTAGACATGAAGCTTCCGGGCGTTTCCTGCGGAAAGCCGGAGAACAAGATGGGTGTAATCGGATGTGCTACCAGTGATATTATTCTGGATAACGTAAGAGTACATAAGAGCGATCTGCTGGGCGAAGAAGGAAAAGGCTTTATCAATGCAATGAAGACTCTGGATACAGGTCGTCTGGGTGTTGCAGCTCAGGCTATCGGCGTAGCTCAGGGCGCTTTGGACGAGGCAATTAAATACGCAAAAGAGAGAAAACAGTTTGGCAGAAGAATTGCAGATTTCCAGGCTATCAGTTTCATGATTGCAGATATGGCAACCAAGCTGGAGGCAGCAAAGAATCTGGTATATAAGACTGCTTACTTAATGGATACTCACCAGGATGCGTCTATGGCAGCATCTATGGCCAAATATTATGCAGCAGAGGTCTGCAATGAAATTGCTGCAAAGGCAGTACAGATTCACGGCGGATACGGCTTCATCAAGGATTACAAGGTAGAAAGAATGTATCGTGACTGCCGCGTATTTACGATTTATGAAGGTACCAGCCAGGTACAGCAGATGGTAATCGCAGGAAAATTGCTGAAGAAATAGGAGGAGCTGAGAGAATGAAGATATTAGTATGTGTAAAGCAGGTGCCAGATACCAATGAAGTAAAAATTGATCCGGTAAAGGGAACCCTGATTCGTGACGGCGTGCCCAGTATCTTAAACCCGGATGATGCCAATGCACTGGAGGCAGCTCTTCAGATTAAGGATCAGAATCCGGATGCCACGGTTGCTGTTCTGACCATGGGACCGCCACAGGCAACCTACATGCTGAGAGAGTGCCTTGCTATGGGCGCTGATGAGGCATATCTGTTAAGTGACCGGGCATTCGGCGGCGCAGATACCTGCGCAACCTCTACCACCATTGCGGCAGGTATCCGCAAGGTTGGAGATGTAGATGTTATTTTTGCCGGACGTCAGGCAATCGACGGAGATACTGCTCAGGTTGGCCCGCAGGTGGCACAGAGACTGGGTCTTCCGGTTGTAACCTACGTTCAGGATATTCAGATGGGCGATGGCAAGGCTGTTGTTCAGAGACAGCTGGAGGATGGATATGAGATCATCGAGGTACAGACTCCCTGCCTGCTGACTGCAGTAAAAGAGCTGAACCAGCCCAGATACATGAGCATCGGCGGCATCGTTGATGCATATAAGAAAGAAATTACTGTTTGGGATCACAATGCAGTAGAGCTGGATCCGAAGGACTGCGGCCTTAATGCATCCCCGACCCAGGTGTTCCGTTCCTTTACACCGCCGCAGAAGGGCAAAGGCGAGATGTTAAGCGGAACCATTCAGGAAATGAGTGCGGTACTTGTTGACAAGCTGAGAGAGAAACACTATATCTAAAGGGAAAGGATGTATAGAAAATGGCAGTAAATGTAATCAAAGAAAAATGTAAAGGCTGTTCCATCTGCGTAAAGAACTGTCCTTTTGAAGCAATTACCATGGAAAACAAGATCGCAGTCATTGGCGCTGCCTGTACTGGATGCGGTGTCTGCGTAGAGAAATGTCCTTTCAAGGCTATTGAGAAAACAGAGGAAGAGCGGGAAGTAAAGGATTTAAGCGCATATAAGGATGTATGGGTATTTGCAGAGCAGAGAGACGGCGTGATTATGCCGGTTGTTATCGAGCTGCTGGGCGAGGGAAAGAAGCTGGCAAACGAAGTAGGATGTAATCTCTGCGCAGTTCTCTGCGGACATCATGTAGAAGGTCTGGCAGATCAGCTGTTTGAGTATGGCGCAGATAAGGTATATGTGGCAGATCATGAAGAGCTGGCAACCTATCGTACCGATGCATACACCAAGGTAATCAACGATGCCATTGAGGAATATAAGCCGGAGATCGTGCTGTTAGGCGCAACTCATATCGGACGTGATCTGGGTCCCTGTCTGGCAGTTAAGGCAAATACCGGTCTGACTGCAGACTGCACCAAGCTGGAGATTGATCCGGAAGATAAGAAGATCAAACAGACCCGTCCGGCATTCGGCGGAAACTTAATGGCTACCATCGTATGCCCGAACCATCGTCCGCAGATGTCTACTGTCAGACCGGGCGTTATGGAAAAAGCAGCATTTGAGGAAGGCCGCAAGGGCGAGCTGATTAAGCTGAACGTAGAGTTTAAGGAAGGCGACATTCGTACCAAGGTTCTTGAAATTGTGAAGACCATGAAGGATACCGTATCCCTGACTGACGCTGAGATTATTGTATCTGGCGGTATGGGTCTTGGAAAGCCTGAAGGCTTTGAGCTGTTAAAGCAGCTGGCTGACAAGCTGGGCGGAATTGTTGCAGCTTCCAGAGCAGCAGTTGATGCAGGCTGGATTGACCATGCATATCAGGTTGGTCAGACAGGAACCACAGTAAAACCGAAAATTTATATTGCCTGCGGTATTTCCGGCGCGATTCAGCATGTAGCAGGTATGCAGAATTCCGAGCAGATTATTGCAATCAATACCAATGAGAATGCTCCTATCTTTGAAATTGCAGACTACGGCATTGTAGGAGATCTGTATAAAGTAATTCCGGCTATTATGGAAGCACTGGATAAATAAGCTGGAAAAAACGGGAAACAAAGCAGAGTATAAAGGAGGATATAGCAATGAGTAAAAAGTTACTGGAAGGTGTAAAAGTTGTAGAGCTTGCTACCTTTATTGCAGCAGCAGGCGCAGGCCGTTTTATGGCAGACTGCGGTGCAGACGTTATTAAAATTGAGTCTGCAAAGGGTGATCCGCTGAGACATACCGCTCCCTCCGAGGGAAGACCTCTGGATATGTATGAGAATACAACCTGGGATTTGGAGAACGGAAATAAGAGATGTATTTCTCTGAACATGAAAACTCCGGAAGGTAAAGAGGCTTTCTTTAAACTGCTGGAGGATGCAGACGTTCTGATTACCAACTGGAGAATACAGGCTCTGCAGAGAGCAGGTCTTGACTATGAGACTCTGAAGGTAAGATTCCCGAAGCTGGTTTACGCAATCGTTACCGGTTACGGTGAGTATGGTCCGGATAAGGATCTTCCGGGATTTGACTTTACCGCATTCTTTGCAAGAGGCGGATATCTGGATTCCCTGCGTCAGAGAGGAACCGTTCCCTTTAACGTTGTTCCCGGCGTTGGCGATCACAACGTAGCAATGAACCTGGCTGCTGGTATCCTGGCTGCTCTGTATCATGCAAAGCTGACCGGCGAAGGCGAGAAGGTTGAAACCTCTCTGTTTGAGACTGCTGTATACAACATGGGTATGATGGTTCAGGCTGCAAACTACGAAGGTATTGCACAGCAGTATCCAATCAATATCCGTGAGGGTGCAAACCCCTTCAACTCTGCATGGAGAACTGCAGATGACAGATTTATTCAGACCTGTATGCCAGATTACAACATGTACTATAAGCAGTTTATGAAAGCTCTGGGAAGAGAAGATCTGATTGACGATGAGAGATACTTCCCGATTCAGAATCTGCAGGCAAAGGGCCTTGGTACTGAGATGTACGATATCTGTATGGAAGCTATGAGCAAAAAGACAGCAGCTGAGTGGCAGCCAATTCTGAAAGAAGCAGACGTGGCATTCAGCCTGGCACAGTCCTGGAGCGAGATTCTGGAAGACGAGCAGGCATGGGCCAACAACTGTCTGTACAAGATGCAGTATGACAACGGCAATACCAGAACCCTGGTAAGACCGCCGGTAAAATTCCAGGAGATGGGTGTTCCGGAATACAAGGGCGGCCCGCTGATTGGTGAGCAGGGTCCGGAGATTCTGAAGGATCTGGGATACACCGATGAGCAGATTCAGGAATATCAGGAAAAGGGCATTCTGTTTGTCTGGAAGGATGACAGAAAGTAATAAACAAAGTGAAGCAGGTTGCGGAAGATATTTATGAAGTAAAGTTGCCTCTTGCAGGTTCTTCTTTGAAGGAGCTGAGCAGCTATATCATAAAGGGCCAAGAAAAAAACTGTATCATTGATGTGGGATTTGAGACAGAGGAATGTACGAGAATTCTTCAGGAAGCAGTTGACGCGTTGGCTTTGGATCGAAGTAAAACAGATATCCTCCTTACTCATTCCCATCGAGATCACTGCGGCAATCTGCCGAATCTGTATCAGCAGTTCGGCAGAATCCGCTGCAGTGCCTGGGATGCCATGGAGATTACAGGACAGGATCCTGTATCCAGAGAGGCATATATGGAAAATAGCTTTCTAAAATGTGGGATTCCAGGAAAGCTTCTGGAGTATATGCCTCCGCAGAGTGATATTTCTGTTCCTGTTCCGCCGGAAAAGATTTCCGTGGCAGAGGAGCAGGATGTGTTTTCTTATGGAAGGTATCGCTTTCGCGTACTTGATTTGAAGGGGCATATGCCCGGGATGATTGGATTCTACGATGAAGGCGCGGGGATTTTCTTTTGCGGCGATCATGTACTGAATAAAATAACGCCTAATATTGGCTATTATAAGGAAGGCGATCATTCGCTGGCCAATTATATTAACAATCTGAAAAAAATCAGAAACCTTCCGGTAACTCATGTGTTTCCGGCTCATCGAGGGGAAATTTCCTGTCTTTCTGAGCGGGTGGATGAGATTTTGGAGCATCACAGAGAACGTCTGGATGAAATAACAGGTGTTCTTTCTGCAAAGCCCATGTGTGCCTTTGAGGCAGCCGGAAAAATGACCTGGTATTATAAAGAAGGGAATTTTCAAAACTATCCTCTGGTGATGAAATGGATGGCTACTTCTGAGATTCTTGCACATTTGCAGTATTTATGGGAGCAGGGAGAGGTCAGCCGTTTTGGCGGTCCGGGAGAAACATATATTTACCGATATGGAAGCTGATAGAGAGAAAGCAGGCCGCAGCAGGAGGCGGTTTGTATGGGGCTATCGGGAAATAGATAGTTCTAAATAAGGGCAGATGTGACTCATGCGAGTCACATCTGCCCTTAAAACTTTTCCATAAAAGAAACATAAAATCTCCAGTTATATAAAGCTGCAGGATCATGAAAAACGGAAATCACGTGCGTGCACAGAAGAAATTGGAAAGTATTACAACATGAAAACGCAGATATTTGAGGTGTATGGACGTTCCGATTGCAGTGGCTGCGGACATAAAGCAAAATATTTTTATAAATATGATGATGAAAAAGATGCAGAGAAAAATAAGGTCATGAAGATCAAGAAAATGACGGTTTTCGACGTTTCAATTACCGGACATCCGAAAAAGTATATAAAGAATTCATGCTGTATGCGATTGGAAGAAATATAGATAAATATCATCGTTTTCTTCATGATGAGATCAAGAAATTTGAAGGAAAAACCGAAGAAAAGACTGCTTAGAAAAAGAGTGCTTTTAAAAATGCAGTTGAGGGGTTTTTGTGCCCTAAAATACATACAGAAAAGAAAAAACAAGAAATTCCCATAGAAGATCAGATATAAAAAACACTGATTTTTACAGGAGATTCTTATTTTAAGAGTTAGAAGATAAAAAACGGTATTTACCGATAGCCCCCTTTGGCATTTTGGCCAGGAAATGAGAGATTTTTCAGAAAGGTATTGCAATATTACAGCCGTTTTATATAATAAGGTGTTGGGGAAAATGTCTTTTGCCCCCGTTTGCTGTCGGAGTGATTTGTACGATATGCAAAATATGTACCAGGAGTAAAAGGATGCAGAAAGTAAGAAATACACGGGTCATGGATATGACAGAGGGAAGTGCGGCGAAACTTTTGTTTGCTTTTGCTCTTCCGATTTTTCTGGGGAATCTGTTTCAGCAGTTTTATAATCTGGCAGACACTGCCATTGCCGGTCATCTGCTGGGAGATGGAGCGCTTGCACAGATTGGTGCGACAGCAGCGCTTTACAGCACAATTACAGGATTTGCCTTTGGCCTGAATACAGGCTTTGCTCTGGTGGTAAGCCGGTTTTTCGGCGCAGGTGATGAGTGGGGAGTCCGCCGGGCATCTGGATGGATGGTGGTGCTGGCTGCCATCTGGGCTGTGGTTTTGACGGGAGGTTTTCTGGCGCTGCGGCATCCTCTGCTGTCTGCTTTGAATACGCCGGATACTGTAATGGAAGGCGCTTTAAGCTATATTACGGTAATCCTGGCAGGAATTCCGCTGACGATGGCCTATAATCTGGAGGCGGGGCTTTTGCGGTCTGTGGGAAACAGTATGACGCCTCTGTATTTCCTGATGTTCAGCTGTGGATTGAATGTGGGACTGGATTATTTATTTATGGGGCCTTTGGGCATGGGAGTGCGGGGCGCGGCGGCAGCGACAGTCATCTCCCAGGGAATCAGCGCAGCAATGGGCTTTGTCTATATTGTGCGCAATTATGCCCAGATGCGTTTTAGACTGGAGGATTTAAAAGCAGCGCCGGAGCTTTCCGGAGAAATGTTTGTGACTGGCCTTAGTATGGCGATGATGAGTACGATTTACAGCATTGGAAGCGTGATTCTGCAGAGCAGTATCAATGCGCTGGGAAGCGTTTATATTGCGGCCCAGGTAGGTGGACGGCGTCTGGTGGAGTTGTTTATGATGCCGGGCGGAGCTTTGTCTTCCAGCTGCGCTACCTTTGCCAGTCAGAACTTTGGAGCTGGAAAGAGAGGAAGGATTGCCAAAGGAGTAAAGGCGGCTTTTTTCATGTATCTGGCCTGGTGGATTTTTGCTCTGTTTTTTGCGGCTTTTCTTGCACCAGCGGCAGTGGAGCTGATTACAGGAAGCCAGAGCAGGGATGTGATTGCCAATGCGGCTTTGTATATTCGTGTAAGTATTCCTATGTTTCCGCCTATGGGTTTTCTTGTGATTATGAGAAATGCTCTGCAGGGAATGCGGCACAGAATTGCTCCGCTTTTATGCAGCAGCCTGGAGCTGATTGGAAAGGTGATTTTTGGATACTGGATTGTTCCGGTAATGGGCTATCCGGCAGTCTGTGCCTGCGAGCCTGTGACATGGGTAATCTGCTTTCTTTTTATTGCAGGGGCAGCTTTTTGGTGGAGAGAGGAATTTCGTGATTTGGCGTAGCAATTCAGGTAGGCGGGAGAAAGCTTTTGACAGTAGAGAAAGGCAGGGGAAAATATGCGGGAAAAATTGACCAAAACAGATGTGGAAAAAATTCAGGCGGAAATCGAGCACAGAAAACTGGTTGTTCGTCCGGAGTGTTTAGAGGCAGTAAAGGAAGCGCGGGCCCATGGAGATCTCAGTGAAAATTTTGAATACCATGCAGCAAAGCGGGAGAAGAATCAGAATGAAAGCCGGATCCGCTATCTGGAAAATATGTTAAAAAATGCCATTCTTATTTCGGATACATCCAGAGAGGATGAGGTGGGAATCAATAATACGGTGACCCTTTACATGGAGGATGATGACGAGGAGGAGGTATACAAGCTGGTCACCAGCATCCGGGGCAATTCCATGCACAATATGATCAGCACAGAGTCTCCCTTGGGGAAGGCAATTCTGCGGCATAAGGTGGGGGAGCGTGTTCTGGTTAAGGCCAGCGATACCTATAGTTATTATGTGGTGATAAAGAAGATTGAAAACACCTCTGATTTTGGGGATGAGATCAGAAAATTTTAGAAAATCTGTGGATAACAGGACTGATACGGAAAGCGACCGCGCCGGGCACAGGAAGATGCCGCGGCGCGGTTTGTGATCAGAGAATTATGTCCAGCCGCCGTCCATACTGATAATCTGACCGGTCAGATAGGTGCCCTTGTAGCCCAGATGGTAAACGAAGTCGGCAACCTCTTCTGCCTGGCCCAGCCGTCCGGCTGGAATTTCTTCTACCAGCTGGATCAGTTCATCTTCCTCCAGCCACTGGTTCATTTCTGTGTCAATGGCTCCGCAGGCCACGGCATTGACCTGGATATTGCTGGGAGCCAGTTCCTTGGCAAGAGCCTTGGTGAAAGCGTTGATTCCGCCTTTTGTGGCAGAGTAAGCAACCTCACAGGATGCTCCTACATTGCCCCAGACAGAAGAAATATTGATGATTTTTCCCTTTTCTGCTGACAACATCATGGGAATGGCCAGCTTACAGCAGTTAAATACAGAGGTCAGGTTGGTTCGGACAATTCGATCCCAGTCATCGGAGGTCATATCCTGCAGCAGTCCAATATAAGATATTCCTGCATTGTTTACCAGGACATCCAGAGTTCCGAATTGTTTTTTAATCTGCTGAAACATCGTTTCGCAGGTGCTCATGTCTCCCATATCGCCCAGAAAGGCAAGACAGGAAACCTGATAGCCTTCGATTTCTTTTTTTGCCTGCATCAGCTCCGCCTCTCTGTGAGCACAGCTGATCACTACATTATATCCTTTTTTGGCAAATTTAACCGCTATGGCTTTTCCGATTCCGCGGGAAGCGCCAGTAACAAGAACAACTTTTTTCGCCATAAAATCACTCTCCTTTATGGGTATTATAGCATAAAAAAGGTTACAATTCATTTACATTTTTAAGAAGAGCCTGTATCTTTAAAATAACTTGTGTTATACTTATTTTTGCAGTTATTTTATGTCAAATGAATTATAAGAGGTGAGACGGACATATGGAAAAACAGTATGATTTGGTTATTATCGGATCTGGACCGGCAGGACTGGCAGCGGCAATTTATGCCCAGAGAGCAAGGTTAAATACGCTGGTTATTGAAAAAGAAATGATGAGCGGCGGACAGGTTTTGAGTACCTATGAGGTAGACAATTATCCGGGATTTCCCGGGATCAATGGTTTTGATCTGGGAATGAAGCTGCGTCAGCATGCAGACCAGCTGGAGGCTGTATTCTGTGAGGATGAGGTAGAGGGGATCGAGCTGGTAAAGACAGAGGAGCAGCAGGGAGAGGAACAGCTGCAGGCAGCCGAGCTTCGTGAAATTTCTGATTCCATGATGTCCAAAAGTGCGGCAGAGAAAACTGGAAATTCTGCTGTGATGAAGCGAATCATCGGAAAAAAGGATACCTATTATGCAAAAACGGTAATTATTGCTTCCGGAGCCATGCACAGCAAGCTGGGAGTTCCCGGTGAGGAGGAATTCGGCGGTATGGGCGTCAGCTACTGTGCCACCTGTGACGGAGCATTTTTCCGGAAGAAGGTAACGGCTGTTGTAGGCGGCGGAGATGTGGCGATTGAAGATGCGATTTTTCTGGCCCGGATGTGCGAGCAGGTTTATCTGATTCACCGCAGAGATCAGCTGAGAGGGGCAAGATCTCTTCAGGAAAAGCTGTTTGCTCTGGACAATGTGACTGTGCTCTGGGATACTGTAGTAGAGGAGATTCGCGGAGATGGAAAAGTGAATTCCCTTGCTGTGAAGAATGTAAAAACACAGGAGCAGTCCGAGCTTTCGGTGGACGGTGTGTTTGTAGCAGTTGGAATTACTCCGAACAGCCAGCCGTTTTCCCAGCTGCTTACCCTGGATCATGGATATGTTGCAGCTGATGAAACCTGTGAGACAGGAGTTCCAGGTGTTTTTGCAGCAGGAGATGTGAGAAAGAAGCAGCTGCGTCAGATTGTAACCGCAGTAGCGGACGGCGCAAATGCAGTTACCAGTGCAGAACGATATCTGACAGAACATTAGAGAGGCAGGCAACCAATGAGAACGATTGTAAAAGCACTGGCAGCAGGCTGTATGTGTGTGGCATTTGCAGGGACGATTTCAATGCATGTGTATGCAGATGCGGCAAAGTCTGTCCATCCGGTGACGCTGGTTGCAGCCCCGGCAGATTATGAGAATATTGCAGTTTCCCAGGTGACAGATTATGTGAATATCCGGAAGGAAGCGAATACAGACAGTGATATTGTAGGAAAGATTTACAATAACTGTGCTGCTACGATTTTGGAGACTGTGGAAGGAGAGGGCGGTAAATGGTACCGGATTCAGTCTGGTACTGTGAATGGATTTATCAAAGCTCAGTATTTTATTACCGGGGCAGAGGCGGAGACCCTGGCCCAGTCTATTGGGCGGGAATTTGTTACCATTAATACAGAAAGTCTCCGCCTGCGGGAGGAGCCGAACCTGACCAGTAATACTTTGACGCTGTTGTCTCAGGGCGCCCGCTATGTGGTAAAGGCAGATGCCGGAGAGTTTTTTCAGGTGGAGATTGACTCAGACCTGGTAGGATATGTATCTAAGGATTACTGTAAGGCAGAGGTGGAATTTGATCAGGCTGTTTCTCTTGAGGAGGAAACGGCAAAGAAAGAAGAAGAAGCCAGAAGAAAGCAGGAGGCAGACGCGGCGATTGCAGCTTTGCAGCAGGTGATTCTGGTAGAGGCAAAGCAGGAAAGCACAGATTCTTCAAATACTTCCGGCCAGGCTGCGGCCAGACCGGGAGAGGGACAGCTGATCATCGAGGCAAATCCGGGAGTATCCGGCAGTCAGACGGGGTCCGGCCAGACGGAGGCTGGACAGGACTCCAAGCCGGCAGCTGATGTGAAGCCAGGAAGCAGTCAGCCAGGCAGTAGTACGGGAACAGATTCCGGCTCAAATCCGCCTCAGGCGGCAGTGATTCAGGGCGCTGCGCCTGGAGGCAGCTCCAGCAGCAGTTCTGGCAGTCAGGCTCCAGGAAGTCAGCCGCAGAGCAGTTCAAAGCCCGCAGGAAATTCCCAGGGCGAAAAGCCGAGTGCATCTGTAGTTCTCGCTGGCGGAGGTCCAGGCTCTGCTGCAGTGGCTTCTGCTACACGAACAGCGATTGTAGCCTATGCAAAGCAGTTTTTGGGCAATCCATATGTTTATGGAGGAACCAGTCTGACAAATGGCGCTGACTGCTCTGGATTTACGCAGAGTATTTTCAAGAATTTTGGAATTGAGATAGGAAGAAGCTCCAGAGATCAGGCGGCTAATGGAAAAGAGATCTCCATATCAGCTGTTCAGCCGGGAGATCTGCTGTTTTACGGCAGCGGCAGCTATATTAACCACGTAGCTCTTTACATAGGAGGCGGACAGGTTATCCACTCCAGCAATGAAAGAACAGGAATTCTGATTGCACCGGCCAATTATCGAACGCCATGTAAGGCTGTTACCTTCCTGGATTAGTGGGAGCACAGAATATGGAAAAAAGAAAGATGTATTATGGGCTGGATCTTCTGAAATTTGCATTGGCGATTTTAGTAGCAGCCCGCCATATGATTCAGGTTTTTTATGCAGGAGACAGCCGGTGGCGCCTTCTTATAGGCAGCTGGCTGTCAAATCTGGCCGTGCCGGTATTTTTTATTATCGCAGGATTTCTCTTGTTTCGTAAGGTGCCGGAGTGCCAGACAGGGACCCAAAGGAGCCGGACATTGGAACTGTCCGAGAGAACGGGGAAGCAGAGAAGAAGCCGCAGAAGGGGCGCAGCAGACTGTGGGGAAGAGGAAAACAGCGGACTGGCAGAAAGCGCGGCAGCAGGCACCAGGGGAAGAAGCCGCAGGATGACAGGCAGCGGAACCGGAACGGTATTTACCTACTGCCTGCGCATTTTCAGGCTGTATCTGCTCTGGTGCGTGCTGTACTGGCCGATTGATATTTATAATTGGTATCACGGAACAGAAAGCATCAGGGACTTTGTCAGACATTATATCTGGTCCTTTTTCTTTTCTAGCACCATTGCCCAGCTGTGGTATCTTCCGGCGCTGATTACAGCAGTGCTGATTGTGTGGGCCATGAAAAAGGCAGGTCTGAAGACCTGGCAGATTCTTGTGGCAACGGGAATTTTGTTTATGATTGGATGTCTGGGAGACAACTGGTATTTTACACAGAAGATGCCCATGAAATTTCAGGAATGGGTTATGTGGTATGCGCCCAGGTTTATGACCATGCGAAACGGCCTTTTTTACGGATGCTTTTATCTTGCTTTGGGAATGCATTTTGCAGAAAAAAAGACCCGAATGCCATTTCCGGCGGCTGCCGTTTTCGGGCTTGTTTTTGTGTATCTGATGTATAAGGAAGTAAGCCGGTGCAGCAACACCAATATGGTCTTTACAGCTGCTCCTGCCGCTTATTTTCTGACAGAGGCGGCTATGGGGCTTTCCTGTTCCTCATGGAAGCTGTTTCCAAGAATGCGAAGCATGAGTGAGTGGATTTATTTTTCTCACTTTTATTTCTTCTATCTGTTCTCCTGGACGGCGCCTTACAATCCGGTTCCTTTGACAGAACGGAATATTGCTTTGTTTATCTTTATTCCCATGATTGCTTTTGCGTGGGCAGTGGCAGTATTGTCGGAAAAGAATGGATTTTTGTGGCTGAAAAAGATGATATAGACATAAGACGAGGCAAAAAACAGGGCCGGCTTAAAAGCCGGCCCTGAATCATTGCATTAAAACTCTGGTTCAATCAGTCCGTAGGTATTGCCCTTTCTCTTATAAACTACATTAACCTGTTCGGTCTCTGCATTCAGGAATACGTAAAAATTGTGGCCCAGAAGCTCCATCTGTACACAGGCTTCTTCCGGATCCATAGGCTTCATGGCAAAGCGTTTTGCTTTGACAATCTGGATCTCTTCATCAGCAGGAACCTCTTCGTTCAGGAAGAGAGCGGAGAAGGCCTGAGCTGACTGTTTCTTGTCGATGAGTTTGTTTTTATATTTTTTCATCTGACGTTCGATAATCTCTTCCACCAGATCGATGGATACATACATATCGCTGCTGGATTCTTCAGCGCGGATAATATTGCCTTTGACTGGGATGGTTACCTCTATTTTCTGTCTGTCTTTCTGAACACTGAGTGTCACAATTACCTCGGTATCCGGATTGAAATAACGATCCAGCTTTCCAATTTTTTCTTCAATGGCGGCCCGAAGCCCCGGAGTCACATTCACATTTCTTCCAGTAATCGTATAACGCATTCTCATCAGCTCCTTCTTTTGGGATGTTTTCAGTATACCACACATGTTCGAAAAATTCAATCAGAATGACCAAAATGTTCCGACAATTATTTGTAATTTTGCTCAAAAAAGGATAGCTTGGAAGTCCATGATAAATTGCATTTCTATCTGTGAAACACAGAAAAAGTCAAGAGTTTTGGATGTATTTTTTTCTGTAAAAAACAAGTTTATGAGAAGTATACAAAATGTAAAAGAAAAAAATCCCCTTTTGAAAAAAAGGGAATCGTGGATAAAAAATGTGGATAATGTGGATAAGTTGGTGTATAAGTCGATTTTGGCTGAAAAACGTTGCTTGTGGATAAAAAAAGATATCCACAGGTTTTGTTGTGGACAATGTGGATAATGTGCATAAGTTAAAAATCGAACATAGTTTTTGTGCAATTTGACAGGTTTACCATAATTTTTGTTTTATGTTATCTGTTTTTTCAGAGGGAATGAATACGGCAGAAAGAAAAGGGGAAATTTGTAAATGGAAAGTTAATTTTTTATGAACAGACAGGGAAAACTTGAATAAATCAGGGGTTGGTGTTACAATATAAAAGATTGACTTGAAAGAGAAGAGCCTGTAAAAGGGACGGACAGAAGGAAGAACACAAAGAAACGATTGAAAACAGGAGAACGGACTATGAATTTCATAGAAAAGCTATTTGGTACTCACAGTGAGCGTGAATTGAAAATGATTTATCCCATTGTGGAAAAGATTGAAGCACTGAGACCAAAGATGATAGAGATGACGGATGAAGAGCTGCGGGACAATACCCGTATTTTTAAAGAGCGTTTATCCAATGGGGAAACTCTGGACGATATTCTTCCGGAGGCATTTGCGACTGTCCGGGAGGCAGCAAGAAGAACCTTGAATATGGAGCATTATCCGGTACAGCTGATCGGCGGTATTGTACTGCATCAGGGCCGTATTGCAGAGATGAGAACTGGTGAAGGTAAGACTCTGGTTTCTACTGCTCCGGCTTATCTGAATGCGCTGACAGGAAAGGGCGTTCATATTGTTACGGTAAACGACTATCTGGCAAAGCGAGATGCTGAGTGGATGGGACGTGTCCATGAGTTCCTGGGTCTGACAGTAGGTGTGGTTTTAAACCCCATGACCTCTGAGGAGCGTAAAGCAGCATATAACTGTGATATTACTTATGTAACCAACAATGAGCTGGGCTTTGACTACCTGCGCGATAACATGGCTATTTATAAGGAACAGATGGTTCTGCGCGATCTGGAATATGCCATTATCGACGAGGTGGACTCTGTACTGATTGACGAGGCGAGAACGCCTCTGATTATTTCCGGTCAGAGCGGCAAATCTACCAAGCTGTACGAGGTCTGCGATGTGCTGGCTCATCAGCTGGTGCGCGGTGAGGCTTCCGGTGAATTTACCAAGATGAACGCCATTATGGGGGAGGACATTGAGGAAACAGGAGACTTTATTGTAAATGAAAAGGATAAGGTCGTAAACCTGACAGAGGATGGTGTCCGCAAGGTTGAGGAATTCTTCCATATTGAAAACCTGGCAGATCCGGAGAATCTGGAGATTCAGCACAATATTATTCTTGCTCTTCGGGCAAACAACCTGATGTTCCGTGATAAGGACTATGTAGTAAAGGACGATGAGATTCTGATTGTTGATGAGTTTACCGGACGTATTATGCCGGGCCGTCGTTATTCTGACGGACTGCATCAGGCGATTGAGGCAAAGGAGCATGTAAATGTGCGTCGGGAGAGCAAGACTCTGGCTACGATTACCTTCCAGAACTTCTTCAACAAGTTCCACAAGAAGGCTGGTATGACTGGTACGGCTCTGACTGAGGAGAAGGAGTTCCGCAATACCTACGCTATGGATGCGATTGCTATTCCGACCAACAGACCCATTGCCCGTATTGACCATGAGGATGCTGTTTATAAGACCAAACGGGAGAAATTCAATGCAGTTGTAGATGAGGTGGCTGCTGCCCATGAAAAGGGACAGCCGGTTCTGGTTGGTACCATTACGATTGAAACCTCTGAGATGCTCAGCAAGATGTTAAAGAAGCGGGGCATTCCTCATAAGGTTCTGAATGCAAAGTATCATGAGCTGGAGGCTGAGATTGTAGCAGATGCAGGTGTTCACGGAGCAGTTACTATCGCTACCAATATGGCAGGCCGTGGTACGGATATTAAGCTGGATGAGGAGTCCAGAGCTCTGGGCGGCTTAAAGATCATTGGTACAGAGCGTCACGAGTCCAGGCGTATTGACAATCAGCTGCGCGGACGTTCCGGACGTCAGGGAGATCCGGGTGAATCCCGTTTCTACATCTCTCTGGAGGATGATCTGATGCGTCTGTTCGGCTCTGAGCGTCTGATGAAGATGTTTGAGGCTCTGGGTGTGCCGGACGGCGAGCAGATTGAGCATAAGATGCTTTCCAATGCTATTGAGAAGGCACAGATGAAGATTGAGAACAACAACTACGGAATTCGTGAGAACCTGCTGCGGTATGATGAGGTAAACAACGAGCAGCGTGAGATTATCTACGCAGAGCGCCGGAAGGTTCTGGACGGCGACAATATGCGGGATGTAATTCTGAAGATGATTACGGATATTGTGGAAAATGCAGTTGATCTGTCTCTTTCTGACGAACAGAATCCTGATGAGTGGGATCTGAGCGAGTTAAACAGCCTGCTGCTTCCCGTGATTCCGCTGCAGACGATTACAAAGGAAAACCATGAGGTCTCCAAGAAGAATGAACTGAAGCATATGCTGAAGGAAGAGGCTATTAAGCTGTATGAGGCTAAGGAAGCTGAATTCCCGGATGCAGAGCAGATCCGTGAGATTGAGCGTGTAGTTCTTTTGAAGGTAATTGATAATAAGTGGATGAGCCATATTGATGATATGGATCAGCTTCGTCAGGGTATCGGCCTTCAGGCTTACGGCCAGAGAGATCCGGTTGTTGAGTATAAGATGAGCGCCTTTGAGATGTTTGAGGCTATGACAGCGGCAATTACGGAGGAGACTGTTCGTATTCTGTTCCACATTCGCGTGGAGCAGAAGGTTGAGAGAGAGCCGGCTGCGAAAGTAACTGGTACGAATCGTGATGACACTGCACTTCGGGCTCCGAAGAAGCGCGAAGTGCAGAAGGTTTACCCCAATGATCCCTGTCCCTGCGGCAGCGGTAAGAAGTATAAGCAGTGTTGCGGACGGAAGAGAATTTAATGCAAGGCTGAACGGCTACAATTTAACCCGTCTGAGGCAAATGATAGAAAGCGAGTGAAAACCCCCTGAGGCAGTTCCTTTTGAAGGAGCTGCCTCAGGGGGCTTTTCAGTGGTTGGGGGAAACCGATAGAACTAAGCGCCGGATTGACGGCAGCCTGATAAGATGATATGATAGTTGAGTCAAAGAAGTTGAAAATGGCGATTATTATATGAAAGAAGGTGACACAGTGGTAGAATTAGATCAGTTCAAGTATACGTTATCGACCTTTGAAAAACCATTAGTGGAAGTGAGGGATTCACTTTGACCTGGATAACAAGGTCAGACGAATCGATGAATTAGACAAATCCATGGAGGAGCCAGGGTTCTGGGATGATGCAGAGAAGTCTACCAAGCTGGTGCAGGAGGCGAAGCATCTGAAGGATACCGTTGAGCTTTACCGTGGTCTGGAGCAGGAGTACGAGGATATTCAGGTGATGATTGAGATGGGATATGAAGAAAATGATCCGTCTCTGATTCCGGAAATTGAGGAAATGCTTCAGGAGTTTGAGAAGAATCTGGAGAAGCTGCGTCTGGAAACGCTGCTGTCCGGAGAATATGACAAGTACAATGCGATTCTCCGTCTGAATGCAGGAGCCGGAGGAACAGAGTCCTGTGACTGGTGCAGCATGCTGTACCGGATGTACTGCAGGTGGGCAGATAAAATGGGATTTAAAACAGAGGTTCTGGATTATCTGGACGGAGATGAAGCAGGAATTAAGTCTGTTACGATTCAGATTAACGGGGAGAATGCCTTCGGATATCTGAAATCAGAGCGGGGCGTACATCGTCTGGTTCGGATTTCGCCCTTTAATGCGGCAGGCAAACGGCAGACCTCCTTTGTTTCCTGTGATGTTATGCCGGATATTGAGGAGGATCTGGATGTGGAGATCAATCAGGATGATTTGCGGATTGATACCTATCGTTCCAGCGGAGCCGGCGGTCAGCATATTAACAAGACCTCTTCGGCAATCCGAATTACTCATATTCCTACAGGAATTGTGGTACAGTGCCAGAATGAGCGTTCTCAGTTCCAGAATAAGGATAAGGCAATGCAGATGCTGAAGGCAAAGCTGTATATGTTAAAGCAGCAGGAAAATGCAGAGAAGCTTTCTGATATTCGCGGCGACGTAAAGGAGATCGGATGGGGAAACCAGATCCGTTCCTATGTGCTGCAGCCGTATACAATGGTAAAGGATCTGCGTACCGGTGAAGAAACGGGAAATGTGGCTAATGTGCTGGACGGAGGACTGGATCCCTTTATCAGCGCCTACTTACGGTGGCTGAGTCTGGGATGTCCGGATCGAAAGGCCAGTGCTGAAGATTAAAGGCCGTAAGGATTGGTTGTAAATGCAGACTCCAGGGGCTGAAAAACACAAGAAAACGTGAAAAAAGAAGAAAACAGGATGCAAACAGAAAAAATGCTTGCATCCTGTTATTTTTTGTGATAATATCTTCGAAGTGAATACAAATGTTTTTGCCGTACGAACAAATGCGGTTTTACAGTATAAACAGGAAGCGAAGGACCGGGGATGGCAGAGGAAAAAAGTAAGTATTTTGTGGTGAAAAAGAAAGCGGTTCCAGAAGTACTTCTGAAGGTTGTGGAAGCCAAAAAGCTATTGGAATCAGAACGTGCTCTGACGGTACAGGATGCAACGGAGCGTGTGGGAATCAGCCGCAGTTCTTTTTATAAGTATAAGGATGATATTTTCCCATTTTATGATAATACCAAGGGGAAAACAGTAACATTTGTAGTACAGATGGATGACGAACAGGGGCTTTTGTCAGATCTGCTTCATGTTGTGGCGGTATACAAGGCCAATATCCTGACGATCCACCAGAGTATTCCAGTAAATGGAGTGGCAACTCTGACTCTTTCTGTGGAGGTAAAAGCCAACACAGGAAATGTGTCGCGGATGGTGGAGGAAATTGAGGAGCATCAGGGGATTCACTATGTGAAGATTTTGGCAAGGGAGTAAGAGGAGTTATAAATAAAATATAAAGTGAGGGAATGGATATGATACATGCAGCGGTAATGGGATATGGCACAATCGGTTCCGGTGTAGCCGAGATTCTGGATAGAAACAGCGTTCAGATTACGGAGGCAGCCGGTGAAGAGGTTGCTTTAAAATATGTTCTGGATTTGAGAGATTTTCCAGGAAGTCCTGTGGAGGATAAGATTGTTCATGATTTTTCTGTGATTGAGCAGGATGCGGATGTTTCCGTGGTGGTAGAAGCTATGGGAGGATTGAATCCGGCATATCCCTTTGTAAAGGCCTGTCTGATGGCGGGAAAGCATGTAGTCACTTCTAATAAGGCTCTGGTAGCGGCTCATGGCACGGAGCTTCTGGCGATTGCCAGAGAGCATCAGGTAAATTTCCTGTTTGAAGCCAGCGTAGGCGGCGGAATTCCCATTATCCGTCCTCTCTATCGCTGTTTGAAGGGAGAGGTCATTGAGGAGATAACCGGTATTTTAAACGGAACTACCAATTATATTCTGACCAGAATGGATCGGGCGGGAGTTTCCTTTGAAGCTGCTTTAAAGGAAGCTCAGGACATGGGCTATGCGGAACGCAATCCGGAGGCTGATGTTGAGGGACACGATACTTGCCGCAAGATTGCGATTCTGACAGCAATGGCAACCGGCAAAGAGGTCAATTATGAGGATATCTACACGGAAGGAATTACAAGAATTACAGATGTAGATTTTCAGTATGCAGAAAAGCTTGGGGCCTCCGTGAAACTGTTTGGTTCCAGCCGGATAGACGGGGAGCAGGTACATGCCTGGGTTGCTCCGGTTATGATTGGACGGGATCATGTGCTTTATTCTGTAAGCGATGTGTTTAACGGAGTCATGGTAAAGGGCAATATGGTAGGAACGACGATGTTTTATGGAAGCGGCGCAGGAAAGCTGCCGACAGCCAGCGCTGTTGTTGCTGATATCATTGCTGCAGTCCGCCATAAGAATATGAATATTGCCATTGGCTGGAGCGAGGAGCGTCAGACCATTGCGCCCATGGATACTTCCAGTTATCGGTATTTTGTCCGTGTAGACGGAAACTGTGAGGAAAACCGGAGCAGAGTAGAAGCGGTCTTTGGAAAGGCAGAGCTTACGGTTCTGGACGGTCTGGACGAGTTTGCATTTGTAACAGAGAAAATGACGGAGGCTGCTTTTAAAGAAAAGGCAGTGGAGTTTGACAGCGCTTGTCAGGCTTTTGGAAAGAAGGGCATCCTTCAGATGATCCGTGCGGAGTTGTAAAAGGAGAAAATCATGAGCATAAAGTCTCTGCTTGTCAGCCTGTTTCGTATGCCGTGTCTCTTCCATCTGATGACAGGACTGTACTGTCCCGGATGCGGAGGAACGAGAGCAGTGAAATATCTGCTGCAGGGTGATTGGAAAAACAGTCTGATTTATCATCCCTTTGTGCTTTATAGTGTAATTGCAGCGGCCCTGTGGGCCGCTGATGCCATTTATGGGAAAGTATGTTCCGGGCGCAGAAGGCGCGCTTCGAAAAAGAGAGAGTCTCTGTTTTTGATCTTAGGAACAGCGATTATTCTGATAAACTGGATTGCGAAAAATCTGCTGCTTGTATGCTGGGGAATCGATCTTCTGGCAGTCCCTCTCTAAAGGGGACTGCCTGGGATTACTGGGCAGCAGGTGCCATGCTTTCCAGCATTTCCTGAGTTTGTCTGTAAATTTCTTTGATTATGCCGGCATTGGCCGGATCTTCCATAATATTCATTGCCCACATATACTGAAAGAAAATAAAAAAGCTGAACAGGATACAGATGCAGCCCAGAATAATGCCAACAATGGCCTGAGGTTTTAAGGGCTGTTCCTTTTTGGAGAGCCAGGCTAAAATCAGGGCTGTGGAACCACAGATTAGCTGTAGGGGCGGATTGCAGCAGGCTAAAAATCCCAGAATACCTGCGAGAATACTGAAAAAGGGCAGCCGGTCGTAAATGGGCCGCTCCTGAGATTGCTGTTGATTCATAAATCATCCTCCGGTGTATATAAAATGTCTGACAGCGGTGCTTTTGGTCTGCCAGATGGCAGCGCTCCACAGAATCAGCGGACTAAAGAAGATAATACCATGAAATCCTGTGAGGGACAAGGTGGAACTTGCCGATAAGGCCAATATGAATTATAATGGTAGCATGTCCTGACGGCTGCAGAGAGCCGACAGAAAAAAACAGACAAGGATGGAGACAGAATGGACATTATTAAGGTTCTGCAGGAGGAACTGCAGATTGGATATAAACAGGCGGAGGCGGCAGTGAGCCTGATTGATGAGGGAAATACCATTCCTTTTATTGCCCGTTACCGGAAAGAGGCTACAGGATCTCTAAATGATGAGGTGCTGCGGAATCTGGATGAACGGCTGAAATATCTGCGGAATCTGGAAGAGAAAAAGGAGCAGGTGATTTCCTCAATCAGGGAGCAGGAAAAGCTGACCCCGGAGCTGGAAAAACAGATTCTGGAGGCTATGACTATGGTGGCGGTAGAGGACTTGTACCGTCCCTACCGGCCGAAACGGCGTACCAGAGCCATGATTGCAAAGGAGAAGGGGTTAGAGACTCTGGCAGATCTGATCTGGCTTCAGCAGATAAAGGAGCCTGTAGAAGGGCTGGCACGGGCATACGTTTCAGA
The DNA here is from genome assembly GCF_964238185.1 of Lachnoclostridium sp. Marseille-P6806. Lineage (NCBI taxonomy): Bacteria > Bacillati > Bacillota > Clostridia > Lachnospirales > Lachnospiraceae > Lachnoclostridium > Lachnoclostridium sp. Marseille-P6806. The sequence continues at coordinate 11,394 of NZ_CAXSLG010000003.1, read as the reverse complement.
GGAAAAGCAGGTTGCCTCAGAGGCGGAGGCTGTTGCAGGAGCCAGAGATATTCTCGCAGAGCGGATTTCCGATCAGGCAGATTACCGCAGCTATATCCGGAAGATTACCATGGATCGGGGAATGATTGCCTCGTCTGCAAAGGATGGGGAGATCCAGTCAGTATATGAGATGTATTACCAGTACGAGGAGCTGATTAAACGGTGCGCAGGACACCGGATTCTGGCCTTAAACCGGGGAGAAAAGGAGAAAGTTCTGACAGTAAAAATCCAGGCGCCGGAGGAGGATATTATCCGGTATCTGGAAAAGCAGGTGATTACCCGAAACAATCCTTTTACGGTTCCGATTCTGCAGGAGACCATTCGGGACAGCTATGATCGCCTGATTGGACCAGCTATTGAGCGGGAAGTGCGCAGCGCGCTGACAGAGAATGCAGAAGCGGGAGCAATTAAGGTTTTTGGAAAGAATCTGCAGCAGCTTCTGATGCAGCCGCCGATTGCAGGACAGGTAGTGCTTGGCTGGGATCCGGCATTTCGAACAGGATGCAAGCTGGCTGTGGTGGATCCTACGGGAAAGGTGCTGGATACGGCGGTGATTTATCCAACGGCTCCTCAGAACAAGGTGGAGGAATCGAAGCGGACTTTAAAGCAGATGATCAAAAAATACCATATTTCCCTGATTTCTGTAGGAAACGGAACGGCTTCCAGAGAATCAGAGCGGATCATTGTGGAGCTGCTGAAGGAGATTCCTGAGCATGTGCAGTATGTGATTGTCAATGAGGCAGGGGCCTCTGTTTACTCAGCCAGCAAGCTGGCTACAGAGGAGTTTCCGGAATTTGATGTAGGACAGAGAAGCGCGGCTTCGATTGCAAGACGTCTTCAGGATCCTCTGGCAGAGCTGGTAAAAATTGATCCCAAGTCCATTGGCGTAGGGCAGTATCAGCACGATATGAACCAGAAGAATTTAAGCGAGGCCCTTCAGGGCGTAGTGGAGGACTGTGTAAACCGGGTCGGCGTGGATCTGAATACAGCTTCTGCTTCTCTTCTGGAATATATTGCAGGAATCACGAAAACCATTGCCAAAAATATTGTGGCCTACCGGGAGGAAAACGGTGCATTTACAGACAGAAAGCAGCTGCTGAAGGTTGCCAAGCTGGGGCCCAAGGCATTTGAACAGTGTGCCGGTTTTATGAGAATTACAGGAGGAAAGAATCCTCTGGATACGACCTCTGTTCATCCGGAAAGCTACCATGCAGCCCAGGCGCTTCTTGTCAGACTGGGATACCGTCCAGAGGATATTACAGGAGGGGGACTGCGGGATCTGGGACGAAAGATTTCCGATTATAAAAAGCTGGCAGAGGAGCTGGAGATTGGGGAACTGACTTTGAGAGATATTGTAAAAGAATTTGAAAAGCCAGCAAGAGATCCCAGAGAGGAAATGCCAAGGCCTGTGCTCAGAACCGATGTGCTGGAGATGAAGGATCTGACGCCGGGGATGATTTTGAAGGGAACGGTCCGCAATGTCATTGACTTTGGAGCATTTGTGGATATTGGCGTTCACCAGGACGGGCTGGTTCATATTTCCCAGATGACAGACCGGTATATTAAGCATCCTATGGAAGCGGTCAGTGTGGGCGATATTGTGGAAGTAAAGGTTCTCAGTGTGGACATGGCAAAGAAACGGATTGCTCTGACTATGAAGCTGTAACAGAAAGAGAGGAAAATAATGGAAACTGGAACTGCAGAAAAAAATAAAGAAGAAAAAACAGAAATTCCAGAAAAGAAAGAGGAAGCCGGGAAAAAGAAACCGGGAGGAAAGCGCATGGAGTTTACTGTACAGCTTTCCGCCAAGGAACTGTGGATGTTTTCTCTTTACCATGCAAATGGGGGGATGCTGGGGATTTTTAATATTCTGTTTACGGCAGCAGCCCTGTTTTTGCTGGTGACAAAATGGAGCAGTGTGACAACGATGTATCGGATTCTGCTGATTGTATGTGTGCTTCTGTTTACTGTGTGGCAGCCTTTGCTGCTTTATAACAAAGCCAGGAAACAGGCGAAGAGTCCGGCGGTAAAGAATCCCATGGTTCTTTCCTTTGGCGAAGAAGGTCTCTGGGTAAGCCAGAATGGACAGGAGGCAGGATTTTCCTGGGAACAGATGGGACGGATGGATAAAGCCTGGGGACTGACTGTTCTTTATATGGATCGGGTTCATGCGTATTTGCTGCCCAATCGTGTGTTAGGAGAACAGGCAGAGGCCTTTTATGACATGGCTCGTAAACATTTGCCCAAAGGGCAGCGCAGGAGAATCTGATGTGACCGTTCCGCCATGTGAAGATTCGGACAAATGTATGGCTGAACGAGTAAATTTGATGACAGGTTTTTAGGCAGCAGTGCCTTAAAAAGTGTTTTTCAGGCTGACAGGCGGTCTGGAAAGCAGCTTGGGGCAGTGATTGAGTAATTGGAGGAAAAAGAAAGAATGGAAATCATAACCAACAGCCCGGAGGAAACCCGCGATCTGGGACTTAGCCTGGGAAGGCAGGCATGTCCCGGCCAGGTTTATTGTCTGGATGGGGATCTGGGAACGGGGAAAACCGTTTTTACCCAGGGGTTTGCAGAAGGGCTTGGAATTCAGGAGCCGGTAAACAGCCCTACGTTTACGATTGTGCAGCAGTATGAAGAGGGACGGATGCCCTTGTATCATTTTGATGTGTACCGGATTGGTGATGTCAGCGAAATGGACGAGATTGGCTATGAGGATTGCTTCTACGGAGAGGGAGTCTGTCTGATTGAGTGGTCACAGCTGATTCCGGAAATTCTGCCGGAGCATGTGATACGAATTCGGATTGAGAAGGATTTAAGCCAGGGCTTTGATTACAGGAAAATTACAGTGGAGGGACTGGAAAAATGAAAATACTGGCAATAGAAAGCTCTTCTCTGGTAGCATCGGTAGCGGTGACAGAGGATGGCGTAACAGTGGCAGAGTATACGGTAAATTTTAAAAAGACGCATTCCCAGACGCTTCTGCCGATGATTGATCAGATTGCAGCTATGACAGAGCTGGATATGGATTCAGTGGATGCCATTGCAGTTTCGGGAGGACCGGGATCCTTTACCGGGCTGAGAATTGGCTCTGCAACAGCCAAAGGGCTGGGGCTGGCTCTGAAAAAGCCGTTGATTCATGTTCCTACGCTGGATGCGATGGCATGGAATCTTTATGGGGCATCAGGGCTGATTTGTCCTGTTATGGATGCGCGGAGAAATCAGGTTTATACAGGATTGTACCGGTTTGAAAAGGATTTTCAGATTGTTATGGAATCCTGTGCTATGGACATTCATGATCTGATTCAGCGACTGAATGAGATGGGAGAACGGGTTATTTTCCTGGGAGATGGAATGCCGGTGTGCCGGAAGTTTTTGGAAGAGGAAATGACAGTTTCCTGGGATTTTGCGCCGGCGCAGTGCAACCGTCAGAGGGCAGCCAGTGTAGCGGCTCTGGGAGCACGTTATCTGGAAGCGGGAAAGGTGGAAAGCGCAAAAGAACACAGGCCGGACTATCTGCGGAAGGCCCAGGCTGAGCGGGAACTGGAGGAAGCAAAGCGGCAGGGCAAGGTAAAGGAGCTGGCTGCAGGACACAGCGTTGGAACTGGTGAGTCCGATATGGTGTCCGGAGGCCTAAAGACCGGAGAGAGAATGGAAGGTCAGAAAGCTGGAACCGGAGCGGAGGCTGGGAAGGGAAACGCGCCAGAGGAGGAGAATCGATGATTCGCAAAATGGAATCCAGAGATTTGGAACAGGTAGCAGAGCTTGAAAAGGTTTGTTTTTCGGAAGCCTGGTCCTGGAAGCTTTTGGAGGCAGGAATCCACAGTCCTTATGATGTTTATTATGTTTTTGAACAGGATGAGCAAATTCTTGGCTACTGCAATCTTCGGATTCTGGCCGGAGAGGGGGAGATCCAGCGGATTGCTGTGCTTCCCCCTTTCCGCCGCCTTGGAGTGGCAAGGAAACTGATGGATGCTATGGTAGATTTTGCAGTAGAAAACAAAGCGGCGGCTGTCACGCTGGAGGTAAGAGAGAGCAACCGTCCAGCCAGAAACCTGTATGAATCCTATGGTTTTACGGCAGAGGCAGTCCGGAAGGGGTATTACAGAAATCCTTCTGAGGACGCGGTAATCATGTGGAAAAGGAATCTGTGAGACGGCATATACAGGATTTACCACTTAAAACTTCACACATTTCCGATTATAATGTAGGGGTATCCGCCTTGGCGGATGCCTCGTTTTTTTTCTATCATGGAAAGTTCGTCCTATGATAGAAACGTCATGCTCCGCGGGATCGCTATGCGGCGGAAGAAAAGGTTGTCACAGAAATTCTTCCGCCGGAAAGCGGCTGCTGATGCAGCTCTGGGAAGCATTGCCGGTGCAGGGCTGAATCCTGCGGCGGAAAAACGGATCAAGGAGAAAACAGCTGATAATAAGAAAGGTGAAGATAAGGATGAGAAAGTACAAGAGTGATCAGACGCTGGATCGGGTAATCTGCAATGGATGCGGAAGGAAGCTGGTGGTTGAGGACGGGATCCTGAGGGAAGGGGCCTTTTCGACAGAATATTCCTGGGATTATTTTTCAGAAAAGGACGGAGAGATTCACCGATGGGATTTGTGTGAGGAGTGCTATGACCGGATGACAGGACAGTTTCGGATCCGTCCGGATGTAGAGGAACTGGTTGAATTCATCTGACGGGTGTGTTATAGTTAGCTTACGCTTAAAAGAAGTGAGGAACACACATTTATGTTAGATATTTGTTTACTGGGAACCGGAGGAATGATGCCGCTTCCTTATCGCTGGCTTACGGCTATGATGGCCAGATGCGACGGAAGCAGTCTGCTGATTGACTGCGGAGAAGGAACTCAGGTTGCTTTAAAGGAAAAAGGATGGAGCCCGAAGCCCATTGATGTGATTTGCTTTACTCATTATCATGCAGATCATATCAGCGGTCTTCCGGGGCTTCTTTTAACCATGGGAAATGCGGAACGGACAGAACCATTGACGCTGGTTGGGCCTAAGGGTCTGGAACGGGTAGTGACAGCTCTCAGAACCATTGCGCCGGAGCTTCCCTTTCCTCTGAGATTTGTGGAGCTTCAGGAGAATCGGCAGCAGCTGAAGCTGGGCCCCTATGTGATTGATGCTTACCGGGTGAACCACAATGTGGTGTGCTATGGATATACCATTTCCATTCCGCGGGCAGGAAAGTTTGATTTGGAACGGGCGAAGGCACAGAATGTACCTATGAAGGCATGGAGCCGCCTGCAGAAGGGAGAAACCGTGGAGATGGACGGAGCGGTTTATACACCGGATATGGTGCTGGGGCCTTCAAGAAGAGGACTGAAGGTGGCCTACTGTACGGATACCAGGCCGGTTCCTGTTATCGCTGAGTATGCAGAGGGAGCAGATCTGTTTATTTGTGAGGGAATGTACGGCGAGGACGGAAAAGAGGCAAAGGCCAGAGAGTATAAGCATATGACCATGTATGAGGCGGCAGCTCTGGCAGACAAGGCACAGCCGGAGGAAATGTGGCTTACCCATTATAGTCCTTCCCTGACCAGACCGGAGGAGTTTATGGATAAGGTTCGGGGGATTTTTCCCCGGGCGAAGGCGGCCAGAGACGGCTGGACCAAGGAATTGGTTTTTGACGAGGATTAGCAGCAAAATTTAGATGGATGAGAAAAGAGAACCGGAGAGAAGAAGGATGGAAGTATCAGAAGAAAAGGACGTGTTGATTCTTGCTATTGAGAGCTCCTGTGATGAGACAGCGGCATCGGTGGTAAAAAACGGAAGGGAAGTTTTATCCAATGTGATTTCTTCCCAGATTGCCCTTCACACCCAGTTCGGCGGTGTGGTTCCGGAGATTGCATCACGAAAGCATATTGAAAAGATTAATCAGGTGATTGAACAGGCACTTGCAGATGCAGGAGTGACCCTGGAGGACATTACAGCGATTGGAGTTACCTATGGACCAGGGCTGGTAGGAGCGCTTTTAGTAGGCGTGGCAGAGGCAAAGGCCATTGCCTGGGCGGCAAAGAAGCCGTTGGTAGGCGTACATCATATCGAAGGCCATGTTTCAGCCAACTATATTGAACATCCGGATTTGGAGCCGCCCTTTGTATGTTTGATTGTATCGGGAGGACATACGCATCTGGTGGTGGTGAAGGACTACGGAGAATTTGAAATTCTGGGGCGAACCAGAGACGATGCTGCGGGCGAGGCCTTTGACAAGGTGGCCCGGGCTGTGGGACTGGGATATCCCGGCGGCCCCAAAGTGGATAAGGCGGCAAAGGAGGGGAATCCCCATGCAGTGGAATTCCCCAGAGCGAAGGTGGAGGGCTCTCCCTACGATTTCAGCTTCAGCGGCCTGAAATCAGCAGTGCTGAATTATATCAATAAGGCTCATATGACAGGGCAGGAGATTCCGGTAGCAGATTTGGCGGCATCCTTCCAGAATGCGGTGGTAGAGGCCTTGGTAAGCCGAGGTGTGGCGGCAGCAAAGGAGTATGGATATGACAAGCTGGCTATCGCCGGCGGAGTAGCTTCTAACAGCGGTCTTCGCACAGCCATGGAAGAGGCCTGTAAAAAAGAAGGAATCCGTTTTTACCGTCCGTCCCCTATTTTCTGCACAGACAATGCGGCAATGATAGGTGTGGCAGCGTATTACGAATATAAAAAAGGAGTACGCCACGGATGGGATCTGAATGCGGTGCCCAATCTGAAGCTGGGAGAGCGATAGTCCAGGAAACCATTCAGAAAGGATGGCTGACGGTATGAAAAAGGGGAAAGTCGGAGTTGTGATTCTGGCAGGCGGCCGGGGCAGCAGGATGCAGAGCCAGATACAAAAGCAGTATATGAGCTTAGGGGGCAGGCCTTTGATCTGCCATGCCCTGGAAGTATTTGAAAACAGCTGTGCAGATGAAATTGTGTTGGTGACAGGAGCCGGTGAGGAGGAGTATGTCCGCCGGGAGATTTTGTCATCTATGAATTTGAAAAAGCCGGTGACAGTGACAGCGGGAGGAAAAGAACGGTATCATTCCGTGTATGAAGGCTTAAAGGCTTTGAAGGACTGCAGCTATGTGCTGATTCATGATGGAGCCAGACCGTTGGTAACAGAAGAGATAATTGAACGGGCTGTGGCAGGAGCGCAGGAATTTTCCGCCTGTGTGGCAGCTATGCCTGTGAAGGATACCATTCGTATTGTGGATGAGGATGGCTTTGCGTCTGGAACGCCGGAGCGATCCAGGCTGTGGCAGGTTCAGACGCCGCAGGCATTTTCCTATGAACTGGTAAGAGGCGCTTATGATCAGCTTATGGAAGCTGAGGCTCTGCAGCAGGGAGTTACCGATGACGCTATGGTAGTGGAGCGATGCGGCGGAGTGAGGGTCAGAATGATTTACGGAAGCTATGAGAATCTTAAAGTAACAACGCCGGAGGATCTGATTCTTGCGGAGGCGCTTTTGTCAGCTCGCAGAGGCGGAGAGAAACTGTAGTTTTTGGCAGACTGACAGGCTGAGGCAACTGTTGCTGCGGAATTTGCAAATTGATTGAGCAGTGTCTGTAGCGTCAAAAGGCGAGAAAAGGAAGAAGAGGAAAAATAAAAAAGCACTAATATAAAGGCAGAAAAGAATGTAGGCCCGTTTCCTAATTGTTAGGAAACGGGCCTGCTGTATCAATGGCAAAGATAAGTACTGCGTGCTGGAGGAACATAGCTGCGAAATCAGCTGTGCTTCGGCGCGCTGGCCCTTTATTATCTGGGAATGCTATAATATAAGATGAGCTGTCGGGAATCACTGCAGATTGAGACGGCTCAGAACGGAAGAAAGTGAGGAGCAGTATATGAGACCCATAGTAGAGATTTGCTGTGGAAGCTATTATGATGCAAAGCAGGCGGCTCTTGGAGGGGCAGAGCGGATTGAATTAAACAGTGCCCTGATGCTGGGGGGATTGACACCGACAACGGCCACTCTGCGGATGGTGAAAAGAGATTTTCCAAAGCTGAAGGTAATTACCATGGTACGTCCCAGGGGAGCGGGATTCTGTTATTCTCCTGAGGATTTTGAGGTAATGGAGGCAGAGTGCAGGGAGCTTCTGGAAAATGGCGCAGATGGGATTGCCTTTGGATGTTTGAGAGAGGATGCGTCTCTGGATCAGGAAAAGATGAGGCGGATGACAGATTTGATTAAATCTATGGGCAGGGAGGCTGTGTTCCACAGAGCCTTTGACTGCAGCGCAGATCCTTTTGCAGCAACAGAACAGTTGATTTCCATGGGGATTGACCGGATTCTGACTAGTGGTTTAAAACCGAAGGCCATGGAGGGAGCAGAGCTGCTGAAAAAGCTGCAGCAGGAGTTTGGCAGCAGAATTCAGTTTCTGGCAGGAAGCGGTGTCAATGCCTCGAATGCAAGAGAACTGCTGGAGAAAACAGGTCTGAGTCAGGTACACAGCTCCTGTAAAGACTGGCTGGAGGATCCGACAACAGAGCAAAACGGCGTATCCTATAGCATTGCGTCAGGAGAACAGGCACTTTGCTATGATGTTGTGTCAGCAGAGCTGGTAAGAAAAATAATAGAAAGCGTGGCAGCGGGCCGGTAGGCCCGCTGATGTATGGAGGAAGCTTTTCTACTTCTCTGGGTATGCTGGCATTAAATATTCCGGTGGCAATTCTCAGCCTTTATTTGGTGCTGTGATGCTGAATGTAATTTTCAGTGGATTTCTTTATGGACTGTTTATTGCCATTGCTTTAAGAGGAAATGCATCGACAGGCGGAACGGATTTTATTGCCCTTTATGTATCTAATAAAACTGGCAGATCCATCTGGGAGTATGTGTTTGCAGGAAATGTGGTGATTCTCTGTATATTTGGCTATATGTTCGGATGGCTGTATGCAGGATATTCTATTTTGTTTCAGTTTATTTCCACCAAGACGATTTCTGCCTTCCATCACCGCTATGAAAGAGTGACTCTGCAGATTACCACAGCTCATGCAGAGGAAATAATGAAAGCGTATATTGGAAGCTATCGTCACGGGATTTCCTGTGTAGATGCTGTTGGGGGATACAGCCATAAGAAAATGAATTTGCTTCATACAGTGGTTTCCTTCTATGAAGTTTCTGATATTGTTCATCTGATGCGGCAGCAGGAGCCTCGTGTAATTATTAATATGGTGAAGACAGAGAACTTCTTTGGGGGATTTTACCAGGCGCCGATTGAGTAATGAAATAGGGATGGCAGTTTGCGAAGGATTTACGCAGAAGAAGCGTTTGGCGTCTGTCCTATGAAGATTCAGACAGGAAAATCATATGAAAACAAGCTTTCGACGTTTTTGTGTCTGAATCTTCGCTTGGCTGAACTGATAATACCGAAACTTAATACAAATAAAATACGGAAACGGGCTTGACAGAATGAGAAACAAGTGGTAAACTTCTAAAGTCGCATGTCACTGAAGGATTGAAAAACAGTTCCGACAGAAAAAACGACAAAAATTAAAAAAACCGCTTGACAAACAAAAAACTTTTTGGTATTATTGAAAAGCACGTTTGAGGAGAGGTATCGAAGTGGTCATAACGAGGCGGTCTTGAAAACCGTTTGTCCGCAAGGGCGCGTGGGTTCGAATCCCACCCTCTCCGTTGGACAGATTTTAGATCTGCCGATGACAATTATATAGTTTTGCTGATGTTCAGGCATCGGTACTTATGCAGAAGTACCCAAGAGGCTGAAGGGACACCCCTGGAAAGGGTGCAGGTCGTTAATAGCGGCGCGAGGGTTCAAATCCCTCCTTCTGCGTTGAAGGCAGATATCATACGGAGAATCCGGATGGTATCTGTCTTTTTTTGTTTTCATAAGAAATTGTGTCCTATGAAACAAAAACGCTTCGCGAGGATCGCCATGGGTTGGAAGAGAATTTTGCCGCAGAAGCGACCCGCCGCAGGCAGAGAAGCCTGCGAGCGAATATCTTTTTTGGTGTTAGGAAGTGCGTCTTGGGAAAGAAGGGCTTGCAGAGAAGTGTTCTTTTTTGTTTGCGGAAAAGAATTTATAGAAGAAATTTTTGGAGATTTTTGCGGGAGCAACTGGAAAAAGGCTGTTGAGAGCTTTTTCTCGTGAGAATTAGCAGGAATGGAAAAGAAAGTGAGAAAAGAGAGCGGTAAAATACAGTTATCTTAGAAACGGAAGGGGAGGTTAATACGGGTGAGATAACGAACCGGATTTTTGATTATATCGATGAGCAATATTGAAGAAGAGCTGACGACGGCAAGAGTTGCTGGTGAGGCAGGATATTCTCCGTTTTATTTTTCGTGGATTTTTAAAAATGAAATGGGGATAACGCTGAAAGATTATGTTACACGGAGGAAACTGGTAAAGGCTTCGGAAAAAATTGTATCTGGATATAGAGTGATTGATGCAGCGCTTCAGTATGGGTGGGAAACACATGCTGGATTTACAAAAGCTTTTAAAAAAGGAGTTTGGCTTCAGTCCATCTTTTTTGAAGTTTATGTTAAATGAAATTCGATATATAGGAGGGGAAGATATGAATGACTCATGTGCTCTGGGAACCACAAAACAAGGAATGAGTAAGGAAGTGTTGTACAATGTTTTGGTTGGAAAAATGTGTGAAAATGAGATACCTTATAATTCGTCAGAGTTGGAGCGGGTTTATTTGTGCGCGGACAGAGCTTATGCGGGAGTGAAACGGTATTCCGGCGAAGAATATGTAACGCATCCCATGAATGTGGCTATTCTGTTGACGGATATGGGAGCGGAATTAGATACGATATATGCAGGAATGTTTTGTGATGCAGCAAAAAAGGGGTAATGTCGTTGGAACAGCTGAAAGAACAGCTTCCAGAAGAGGTTGTGAAGGTTATTATAGAGCTGGAAGCTTTTGACTTCAAACAGGCAGAAGAAAACTCAGAGCAGATTGTTCTTATAAAACTTGCAGAACGCCTTCACAATATGCGTACGATGGAGTTTATGGAAAAGGCAGAATGGAAAAGGCAGAATGGAAAAGACGGGCAAAGGAAACGATAAGGTTATTTTTACCTATGGCAAGAAGAATTGAAAATAAGAAATTGATAGATGAGTTGTATGATTTGAGTTTAAAATATTTGTGACGGAGGGAACGGGGGGCAGGGATGAACTGCCCTCTGGATTGGGGGTGAGTTGATGGGAAAAACAGAGTAAAATGACCCTAATATATTTTTTGAAAAAAGTTGAAAAAAGTTGTTGACATTTGTTGGAAGGTTTGATATTATATAACTCGCCGCTGAAAACGGCGGCAACGAACTTCAAAAAGTTCAAAAGAAAAATAAAAAAGTTGTTGACAAACAAAAGCAACTGTGATATACTTAAAAAGTTGCT